>DASUZC010000206.1:0-32648 GCA_036377095.1 Gemmatimonadaceae bacterium | reverse complement strand
GGTGCACGCCCGGTCCGCGAACGGCACGTTCGAGCCGACGATTCCTGCTATGCAGTTGCACGAGTCGCGAGTGACGGTCTCCGTCGAGCATCCAACTCGTCTCACGTGGGGCGGCTTCGAGCTCGGCGCGCGCGTCGCGGTCAGCGGTATAAGACGTGAAAACTCGTCGGCAACCTTGCGCGGGAACTTCCTGCGGCCGTCGCTGATGCTCGATCTGCAAAAGCCCTTCGGATCAAACAGACTCGTCTGGCACACCATTGCCGCCGGAATCTTCAGCAACGACACATTGCCGGCGCAGCATCTGGTCTATCTTGGCGGACCGTCTTCAGGCCCTGGATACGATTTCCACGAATTCACTGGCCGGGGTGGTGTCAGCCAACGACTCGAGTATCGCTTCCTCGCGCCTTTCGTTTCCATCCCGCTGGGGCGGTTTGGTAGCGCACCCGGCACAATCACGCTGGCTCCTTTTGCCTCGGCCGTCTGGCTTGATCGATCTGCCCCGTTCAAGCCGGTGCGTCAGGGTTGGTACCCGGCGTTGGGGCTTGGTGCATTGACCGTCTTCGACGTGCTGCGATTTGACGTCGCCCGTGGCTTGCGGCAGGGACGCTGGACCTTCTCTGTCGACATTGGCAGGGACTTCTGGAGCGTGCTGTAAGCGGTCCGCGGCAAGTCTCGCGATAGGCGTTATTCAACGGCGGCTATTTCGTCCTTTCATAGGGAGAATCCCTGGTAGGTCCAGGTATTCGATCCCTACCCACAATAGCCCCGGCAGTCATGCGTATTCTTCTGAAACGTCGCCACACGTCGCTGATGGTTTGCGCGCTGTTGATGCAAGCAGCCTGCGCCACCGCGAATCGTACCAACTCTGTTTCCGTAATTCGACCGCCGTCCAGTGGACTGCAGCAGGGGCCGGGGCGGAATGCGCTGGCGAGGGCGGAAAGCGCTTACAAGGCCGGGTCGTATCCCTTGGCTGCGGAGCTCTACGAGTGGGTTGTGACCCACGACACGCCGCCGGCTTCGATAGCGGTGTTTCGCCTCGCAACGCTGCGCTCCTGGGACAATCAGCTCGATGAAGCAACGGCGCTGTATCGGCGCTACATCCGGCAGGAACCGTCGGACGCGGAGGGAAGTCTGGCACTGGCGCGTACTCTCGCGTGGGGTGCGCACTACGATTCAGCGATCGCGATCTACGATTCTCTGATCGCCGCCAGGAAACGGGTTCGCGATGCGACTGTCGATCGTGCCCAAACTCTCGCCTGGGCAGGTCGGATGGGCGAGGCTCTCGACGCCTACCGTAACTGGCTGCGCGACAACCCGACGGATCGGGACGCCGCAATTGCGTATGCGCGTACTCTCGCCTGGAATGGTCAGTTGGATGAGGCGGAAGCTCGCTATGCCGAGCTTTCGAAAACGGGCAATGCTGCGGCGACCAAGGGTCTGGCACGGGTGATCGGCTGGCGTGGCGATCTCGAAAGGAGCGAGCGCACCTGGCGGCGCGTTCTGGAGACTGATCCCAACGATCCTGAAGCACTTACCGGATTGGCGCAGGTGCTGAGCTGGGAAGGGCGGCAGACTGACGCCGAAACGGCGCTGCAACAGGCTTTGCGCGCAAATCCGTCCTACGGCGATGCACGCGCTCTCATGCGTTGGGTGCAGGCAGATCTGCGTCCGAGTGTAACCCTGACCGGGCTCGGCATCAACGACAGCGACAACAATCGTTCGACACTGATTACAGCCGATTATTCTGTGCGCGCGTGGTGGAGCGGCATTGTCGGAGCCAGATATAGCGGTCGCTCTGCCAACTTTGCCGCGATCGATTCGCGAGCCGATGCATTCAGCCTGTTCGGCAAATGGCAGCCAGCTCAGAGCTCGTGGCAACTGCGCGCCGAAGGTGGTGTGACGAGACATACTTCGACCTTCGCTCCACCTCCCGACGCGAAGAAGACACTCGGTAGTGGAGCGGTTGGTGTGTCAGGCAAGATTGGACGCGCGCTAACACTGGGCATTAGCGCGATTCGTACGCCCTTCGACGAGACAGCACTTCTGATCGCGAATGGTGTGGTGATTTCGGAAGCTGGTGGCGAAGCATCCGTTAGCCTCCCGGCGCGGTTCACGCTGTCAGGCAGCGGATCTCATGCGAGACTCACCGGCGGAACACGCGAGAACTCACGCAATGACTTCAGAGCGACGTTACGCTGGAATCAGAGCCGTAACTGGAGTGTTGCAGCTGTCGGCCGTCGCTATGGCTACGACACGACTTCCAGCGATGGGTATTTCGCACCACGACACTACACACTCGGCGAGCTGACCACTCGTGGGCATGTTGGCTCGAACCTGGGCTGGTATTCCGATGGCGAAGTTGGAGTGGGTCGGCAAAGTATACAGTTCTTCGGTTCCAACGCCGGCACCCGCACGACGGAGCGGGGCGCCCTGTCATTAGGCTATCGCTTCGATCCGGCGCGCGAGATCAGCGCATCCGGCGCGTACGCGAACGTCGCCGGACCTGCGCAGACAACCAGCAGCGAGTACAACTGGTACACATTTTCGCTCCGCGCGCGCCTCGGTTTCTAGCCCGATCACAGCCGAAGTTCAACTAAGGATGTTGCTGCCGCTGAATTGAACACATCGCGGTAGCGCGTCCTGGTAGGTTGTCGCAATGACGCCTTTTCCCGCGGCTGCGCATCGCGAAACCTGGCTCCTCCCGTTTTTACGGAAGCTCTTGCCGCAGGCGTCAGTCGAGAGTCTCGAGGAATCGAATGAGGATTGCCTCTGGACCGCCGCAACCAAAGCAGGGCTCGTCTCGGATGAGGACCTTCTCGATACACTCAGCTCGGATAGTGAAACGCCAATAGCGCACAGTCTGGTTGTCAGCGCGGAGGCACGTGACAGCGTTCCCGAAAAATTCGCGCGCCGTTTTGGGATCCTTCCTCTAGCCATTTCCAGCTCAACGCTGGATGTCGCTACGTCCAACCCATTCGATCTCGACTGCGAAAAGACTCTCGGCTTCGCCACGGGCCGCAAAATCCGCATGGTGCTGGCACCGCCCCATCGCATCGCCGAGCGAGTGGACGAGGTCTACGCTCCACTCGATCGGATCAGCAAGCTCGTCGACAAAACCTCCACCGAGGCGCCGCGACCGGTCACTGAAAAGCTCGACGATTTTGACCTGGCTCTCGACGAAAAGCGCGTCGAGCGACCGGTCATCAAGCTCGTCGACCACATTGTGGCTGAGGGCATCGCCGCCGGCGCCAGCGATATTCACCTCGAGGCCGGCGAGAACGGCATCGCGGTTCGCTATCGCATTGATGGCATGCTCAAGGAAGTGATGGTGCTGCCGAAGGCGGTCGGCATACCCCTCGTCTCACGCATCAAGATCATGTCGCAGATGGACATCGCCGACCGTTTGAGACCGCAGGGTGGCCGTGCCCGCGTCTCGATCAACGGCGCGCGGGTCGATTTGCGCGTCTCGACGCTGCCGGCCTCGCACGGCGAAAAAGTCGTCATCCGTATTCTCGACTCGCGCGCAGCGCTGCGTTCGGTCGAATCGCTTGGCCTCGACCCCGTGGATGGACCGCGCATGCAGAAGTTGCTCGATGCGCGCGAGGGACTGATCCTCGTCACCGGTCCCACCGGGTCCGGCAAGACCACGACCCTCTATGCTGCCCTCCGCGTTCTGCAACACCGCGGTGTCAACATCATTACCGTCGAGGATCCGGTGGAATACAGAATTCCCGGAATCGTTCAGGTGCAGATCCATGAAAAGGCCGGGCTCACCTTTGCCTCCGCTCTGCGTTCGGTGCTGCGGCAGGATCCTGATGTGGTGCTGATCGGCGAGATCCGGGACCGGGAGACGGCGGCGATCGCGATTCAGGCATCGCTCACCGGCCACCTGGTCTTCGCGACTCTTCACACCAACGACGCGTGCAGTTCCATCATCCGGCTAACCGACCTTGGCGTCGATTCAGCGAAGCTGGCCGGCGCGCTTAAAGGCATCGTCGCCCAGCGTCTCATTCGTCGACTTTGTCCGGTCTGCAAGCTGGTTGCGAATGCCGGCGTGCCGCGGCGTCTGCTCGACTCAGTCCCCGGAGACTCGCTGATCTATATGCCGACCGGCTGCGCGGACTGCTCGATGACCGGCTACTCCGGTCGCGTCGCCGTGACTGAAGTTCTGGTGACGACCCCGGAGATCGAGCGGGCGATCGCTGCCGGCGATACACCCGAGCACCTGCTCGTGGCTGCCCGCGCGTCGGGCACCAGGTCGATGTGGACATGTGGCTGTGCACACTTGCTGGCGGGCAACACCAGCGCAGAGGAGCTCGTGCGCGTGATCGAGCCGGAGACTGCCCGTCTCGGTGACCGGCAAGCGCCACAGCCATATAATTCGGCTGGTCGGATCGTTTACGAGCGAATGGGTGAGGGTGGAATGACGAAAATCACTCCGGGCGTCATCGAGTTATTCGTTATCAAGCACAACGGCGGGGATTGGCGTGTGCTGTTACTGCAGCGCGCGCCTGATGGGAAGCGCCCGAACTCGTGGGAGACCGTGTACGGGAAGATTGACGCTCGTGAAAAACCAGAGACAGCAGCCATTCGCGAGCTGCAGGAGGAAACGGGTCTCGAGCCGCGTGCCCTCTACAACGTCACCGTCAGCAACTTCTACCTGCACGCCAGTCGTACCATCCAGATGTGCATTACGTTTGCCGCATTCGTCTCGGACGAAGCCGTCGTGGAGCTGGGTGTGGAGCACCAGAAGTTCGAATGGCTGACGATCGATGGCGCATGCGACCGCTTCACGTGGCCGCGCGAAGCGCACGCGCTGCGTGACGCGTATCACCTGCTGCGGCGCGGCGACGCCGGATCGGTCGAAGATGTTCTGAGAGTTAAGTAGCTAGCGCGGCTTGACGCTGGTGACTGCGTCGAGACCCACGGGCGCATTCGGCTTCACACGTACGCTCTTCGCCGGAATTCCCACATAAACGTGGTAGGGGCGGACGTCCTTGGTCGCGACCGCCATTGCCCCCACCATCGCCTGCTCGTTGACGTGTACGCCTGCCAGCACCGTTGCGTGGTACGTGATGCGCACGCCGTCGTCGAGCCTCGTCAAAGCGTCTGTGACATCCCGCTGATCGACGATGCTGTGCGTGTGGCTGTAGACGTTGGCGAAGTCGCTGATCGACACGTTGTTGCCGAGTGAGATGCCACCCCTGTCGTCGAGCAATACGTAACGGTGGACGACGACGTTGTCACCGACTTCCATGTTGTAGCCGAACGAGAACTCGACATACTGAAACGCTTTGAAGTTATCGCCGCATTTCTTGAAGATGTGGGGAGCGAGAATACGCCTCAGGCGCACTCCGAGCTCGACATTCTGTCCACCCAGAGCCGTCCGATCGAAGGAGTACCACAGCCACAGCAAGGGCTTCACTTTCTGAAAGCGCGCGTCGTCACACTCGGCGTAGTATTCGGGCTCGAGCGTTACGTTGCGCGGATCGAGCGCCAGTAGCGCAAGACGCGTCGCCAGCGACAGTGTCTTGTCTTCCACCGCGGTCTCCCAGTTGCCGACAAACTCGGGATAGATGATCTCGCACAGCGTTTCCCGGCAAAGCAACGCGCGATCCGCTCCCGCCTTCAGGTCCGCCTCGATTTTCTCCAGCCACTCGGTAGCGATCCACGTACACGGCAGCGCCGGCAGCTTGCGGAGCGGATAGACCGTCATGACCGAAAGTTGAGCGTGGCTGCCGGGAAAAACCAGCTATTGACTTGGATGCGACGCGCGCGCACGCACCAGGGCGCGCTCCCGTTCGACGCGAGTAAGTATCTGTTCCCAGCTGTCGTCACGCAGATTCTGGAACGTAACGCTCAACGGTTGATCAAGGTCGATCGCCTCGTCGAACAGATAGATCGCGCTCTGCGCCTCGCGCTGTTTGAGTCGCTGCTCGCCGAAGCCTGAGCTCAGCGGAATCACCTCGAGCGGCCTGAAGTCGCGGCCGCTGCTCGTTATCACAAGCTCCATCGGGCTGAAGTGAACGTCGGGCTGCACGCCATAAAACGAAACGTACCAGAGGTCGGGTGCGCGGCCGCCCGTGCGCCGAGTGACTGCTGCGATCGCCTGCTTGTTGCTCTCCTGGAGCTCACGCAACGCGCGGTAGGAATCGGGCGTCAACAATCGAATCAGATTCTCGTCCAGTGGAATCGCCCGCACGATCAGGCCGGGCAGCTCTATACGAATGGCGATCTGGTCCTGGCGCAAAGTCCCAAACCCAACGGGCACGCTCGCCCGCCCGGTCGTGTCGTCGGTGATTGGCGTCAGCGTTTGCTCCTGTCCGGCGGCGGACTGCGTCCCGCCGGCGCACGCCGCCGAGGCAAACGCCATCGCAAACATCCCCGCGTCGCGCCACGCACGCGTCATCAGCTCGCGTCTCCCGGCTTCTCGACAAGCTCGATTATCGCATCGAGAAGTTCGACGCGTCCCTCACCGGTTTGCGAACTGAACTGGATCACCTGATCGGTGTCGAGTGCCAGCGCCCGCGCGATCTCGGCTGCTCGTTCGCGTGCGGCTGTCTTGCTCAACTTGTCCGTCTTCGTCAGCGCAACGATCGTCGGTACCTCCACATCGGCGAGAAAGTCGAGCATTGCCCGATCATCATCGCTCGGCTCGCGGCGAATGTCCAGCAAAAGAACTATACCCCGCAACTGGCTCGTTCGCCGCAGGTAGGCTTCGATCATCGGCCGCCACTCAGACTTCTTCTCTTTGGAGACGCGGGCGTAGCCGTACCCGGGGAGATCGACGAACACGAAACCGTTGTTGACGCGGAAGAAATTGATTTCTCGCGTGCGGCCCGGCGTGCGGCTGACGCGCGCAAAGGATTTCCGGCGCACCAGCGTGTTGAGGAGCGACGATTTGCCGACGTTGGATCGACCCGCGAATGCGATTTCAGGAAGATCGGACGGCGGCCGCCAACCGCCTTTTTCCGCCATGCCGCCGAGGAACTCCACATTCCGGATGATCGACGTCGCCTTATCCGGCGACTCACCCGGCGACACCATCTTAGTGCGTGATTGTGTCGTAAAGCGGTTCGCCGGCGGACGCGCTCGTCGACGGCTGTCTGCGAAGTGCAATTGCTAGAACATCATCCATCGTCTTTACCGGGTGAAAGCGAACCGATGCCCGCACTTCCTCCGGTAGCTCCTCGATGTCCCGCGCATTGCCGTGCGGGACGATCACTTCGCTGACCTTGTTGCGATGGGCGGCGACTGATTTCTCCTTCAGTCCGCCGATTGGCAGGACGCGACCACGCAGCGTGATCTCGCCCGTCATCGCCACATCGCCACGCACCGGCACGCCGGTCAGCGCGCTGATCACCGCGGTTGCGATGCCGATTCCGGCCGATGGTCCGTCCTTCGGCGTCGCCCCCGCGGGCATATGGATGTGGATGTCTCTCGTCCGATGGAACTCTGGATCGATGCCAAGCGCGCGCGCTTTCGATCTGGCATATGAGAGCGCCGCACTCGCCGATTCTTTCATCACGTCGCCGAGTGTGCCCGTGAGCTGTACTTTGCCGCGGCCTTTGACGACGCTGACCTCGATCTCCAGCACCTCGCCACCTGCCGACGTGTAAGCGAGCCCCGACGCGACGCCC
The DNA here is from genome assembly GCA_036377095.1 of Gemmatimonadaceae bacterium. Lineage (GTDB taxonomy): Bacteria > Gemmatimonadota > Gemmatimonadetes > Gemmatimonadales > Gemmatimonadaceae > UBA4720. The sequence goes on along the minus strand of DASUZC010000206.1, from coordinate 25,008 downwards.
ACCTTGTCGTCGAGAGATGTGTCGTCCGGATCGAACGGCGGCGCGCCGAGCAGTTCCTTCAGATCCTGAACGCCAACGGTGTGTCTAACCCCGGCGGCGGAGCCGTCAGTGGGCGCTTCCGCGCGCTTGCGCGCCAGCTTGCGCGCGACGCGAGCGATGCGTCGCTCGAGCTCGCGCACGCCGGCCTCGCGCGTGTAGCCACGCATGATCGCCATCAGCACATCCGGTTCGACGACGACCTCGTCCTTCTTGAGTCCGTTGGCCTCGATCTGCCGCGGTAAGAGATATTGTCGCGCGATCGCCATCTTCTCGTGATCGAGATAGCCGGCGATGCGGAGGATCTCCATTCGATCTCGCAGCGCTTCCGGAATGCCGGCCAGTGAGTTTGCGGTCGTGATGAACAACACCTGCGACAGATCGTAGTCGACCTCGAGGTAGTTGTCGTTGAAAGTTGTGTTCTGTTCGGGGTCCAGCACTTCGAGCAGCGCCGCTGCGGGATCGCCACGGAAGTCCTGTCCCAGCTTGTCCACTTCGTCGAGCAGGATCACCGGATTGACCACCTCCGCGCGCTTCATAGCCTGTATGATTCGCCCCGGCATCGATCCGATGTAGGTGCGGCGATGGCCGCGGATCTCAGCCTCGTCGCGCACGCCACCGAGCGCCATGCGTACGAATTTCCGCCCCAGCGCGCGAGCGATCGAACGACCGAGAGACGTCTTGCCGACCCCGGGAGGCCCGACGAGGCAGAGTATCTGCCCATCCAGCCGTCCGACCAGCGACATCACGGCGATGAAGTCGAGGATTCTGTCCTTTACTTCATCGAGTCCGTAGTGATCTGCGTCGAGGATCGTGCGGGCGTGTGCGACGTCGAGCACTTCGTCGGTGCGCTCAGACCACGGAATCGAGACAATCCAATCTACGAAATTTCGCGCGACGGTGAATTCCGGAGACATCGGCGGCATCCGGCGCAGCTTGCGCAGCTCGCGTAGCGTTCGATCCTCCACGTGCTTCGGCAGCGCTTTCTTTCTGATCTGCGTCTCGAGGTCGGCGAAATCGTCGCCATCTTCCTCGCCCAGCTCTTTGTGAATGACTCGCAGCTGCTCCTGCAGATAGAACTCGCGCTGGTTCTGGAACATCGCGCCGCGAACGTCGTCGTCGATCTTGCGCTCGAGCCGCAGCAGCTCGATTTCCCCCGACAACAGCTCGGCGAGCATTTCCAGCAGCGCGCGCAATGTCTCGGCTTCCAGCAGCGACTGCCGCAGCTCGAACCTGACTGCGACGTGAGCGGCGACCCCGAACGCCTGACGCTCCGCCGAGTCGGTGCTTTGAATGATGGAAACGATCTCGGCTGGAATTCGCCGGTGCAGACCGACGTATTCCTCGAATGCGTTGAGAACGCGGCGGCTCACCGCCTCTGTCTCCGCGGCATCCTTGGGCGCGGGCCCTTCGAATGGGGCCGGCGTCACCGCCGCGCGTAGCATGTTGCCCGACGGTATGTAGCGCGTGATGCGGGCGCGGGCGATTCCCTCGACCAGGACGCGAGTGGTCCCGGTGGGGAGGCGTGAGACCTGAACGACGCGCCCGATCACGCCGGTGCGGTGGAGGTCAGCCGCAGCGGGCTCCTGCTTTTCACCGTCGCGCTGGGCGACGAGCAGCAGGATCCTGTCTTCAGACAGAGCTGCCTCGATCGCTGCCAGCGACGCCGGCCGGCCAACCAGGAGCGGAATGACTACATAGGGGAAAATGACGACATCCCGAAGCGGCAGGACCGGAATGCGGTCCGACGTCGGGATGCTTTCGCTATCGCGCTGGAAAACTGGCAATAGAACTGGCTAGGCTTCTTTCTTCCGCCGCATCGGCGAGATCTCGAGCAACGGCTGGGTGCCGTTGGTGATGCACGACTCGGTGACCTTCACCTCGACGACATCTTCTCTGCTCGGGAGGTCGAACATGACCTCCATCAAGACCTCTTCCAGAATCGCCCGCAGTCCACGTGCACCGGTGCCGCGCTTGAGCGCCTTGTTGGCAATCGCCACGAGGGCGGCTTCGTCGAACGTGATCTTCACATCCTCGAGCCCGAACAACTTGGCGTACTGCTTGGTGAGGGCGTTCTTCGGCTCCTTGAGGATGCGGACGAGCGCGTCTTCGTCGAGGCCTTCGAGGGCAACCGTCACCGGAAGGCGACCGACCAGCTCGGGTATCAATCCATAGCGAAGCAGGTCGTCCGGCTCGACTTCGCTGAAGATCTTCGTCTGCTGAAGCTTCTTGTCGCGCGCCGCTGCTCCATTGAAGCCGATCTGGCGGCGTCCGGTGCGGGCTTCGATGATCTTCTCGAGACCGTCGAAAGCGCCACCGCAGATGAACAGAATGTCCTTGGTGTTCAGCTGGATGTACTCCTGCTGCGGATGCTTGCGGCCGCCCTGGGGCGGAACTGAAGCAACCGTACCCTCGATGATCTTGAGCAGCGCCTGCTGTACGCCCTCACCCGAAACATCGCGGGTAATGCTGGGGTTCTCCGACTTGCGCGCGATCTTGTCGATTTCGTCGATGTAAACGATGCCGCGCTCGCATTCGGCGACGTTGAAATCGCCGGCCTGCAACAGCCTTACGAGAATGTTCTCGACATCCTCACCGACATAACCGGCTTCTGTGAGGGTGGTGGCGTCGGCAATCGTGAACGGAACGTCAAGAATTCTGGCCAGCGTGCGCGCCAGCAGGGTCTTACCGACACCGGTGGGACCGATGAGGAGAATGTTCGATTTATCGAGCTCGACATCATCGTCCTTGAGCGACGTCGAGTTAATGCGCTTGTAGTGGTTGTAAACGGAGACAGCCAGTGCCTTCTTCGCCTGCTCCTGACCGATCACGTACTGGTCGAGGACGTCTTTGATTTCCTGAGGCGATGGTACCTGTGTTATCGCCTCCGCGACCTCCCTTTCCTCATCCTCCGCCAGGATCTCATTGCAAAGCGCAATGCACTCGTTGCAGATGTAAACGGACGGTCCGGAAATGAACTTCCGAACGGAGTCTTTGGATTTTCCGCAGAACGAGCAGCGAAGGTGTTTCTCTTGGGACATTGAACGGAAGGGAACGGGTACGGCGGAGCCAGCTCCGCTTTAAAGATACCTAACAGCGGGTCGGGGAGCGGTCAAGCAAAATACGAGAGCAGGACTCGTGAAGATTTTCACAAGTAACAGTAGCCACTGCTCAGGCTTGCTTGAGTGCCTCCTCCATCTCCCCGCGGTACGAAATCACGTTGTCGATAAGTCCGTATTCCTTGGCCTCGTCCGCTGACATGAACCGATCGCGGTCGGTGTCGCGCTCGATCCGCTCCACCGGCTGGTTTGTGTGCTTGGCCATCAGCTTGTTGATCTGAGACCGAAGGTGGAGGATCTCCTTGGCCTGGATCTCGATGTCCGATGCAGTCCCGCCGCCGCCACCCTGAGATGGCTGGTGGATCATAATGCGGGAGTGGGGAAGGGCCGATCGCTTTCCCGGCCGGCCGGCTGACAGCAGGAACGCTCCCATGCTCGCCGCCAGACCCATGCAGTTCGTGTTAACCGGAGACTTGAGGAACTGCATCGTGTCGTAGATGGCAAGTCCCGCCGAAACACTGCCGCCCGGTGAGTTGATGTAGATATGGATGTCGCGCTCGGGGTTGTCAGACTCGAGAAACAGCAGCTGCGCGATCACGATGTTGGCGACGTCGTCATTGATTGGCGTCCCGAGAAAAATGATGCGGTCCATGAGCAGCCGCGAAAAAACATCGTAGGTACGCTCGCCGCGGCTGGAGCGTTCGATGACGTACGGCGTGTAGATCGTCGGCATTGGCTCGTCTTCTTCCTCTCGCCTTCTAGGCATTAGTCGATACATCGTTTCGGTCCAGCAGCCACTTGAAGACTTTGTCCTCAGTAATGCTGCGCTCCATTTCTTTCAGCCGGCCACTCTTCTCCAGCTGCGCGTAAATCTGGCCGGGGTTAGCGCCCCGCTTTTCCGCCTGCTCGGCGATTCGGTCGTCGAGGTCCTTCTCGCTGGCGGCGAGACCCTCTTTCTCGGCAATTGTCTCGATCACCAGATCCCTTCTGATCTGACGCTCCGCCAGTGCGCGGAACTCTCCCGCAAACTTGTCGCGCTCATCCTCAGGTACTTGGTACGCCTCAGCGTAGTTCTGAACGAACTGCTGAATCCAGCTTTTCGGAATATCGAACGCATTCGCCGAGATGATTTGATCGATCAGCTGCTGGCGAACATTCGCTTCAATCTCATGCTCAGCGTGACGCTCCAGATCACCACGGACTGTCTTGCGAAGCGCATCGAGGGATTCGAAATCACCGACTTCCCGCGCCAGCGCATCATCGAGCGGCGGCGCGGCCTTCCGTTTCACTTCGTTAAGAGTGATACGAACCGTCTTGGTTTGTCCGCGCTGAGATTCGTCAGGGAAGTCGTCAGGCCACTTCACCGGTCGTTCGACGGTTTCGCCCGGTACGATTGACATGATCAGTTCTTCGATTCCCGGAATTGCCTGGCCCGCACCCAGTACCAGCGGATAGCTCTTGCCTTCGTTCAGCTCGGCGCCGCTGCCGGCGGTCGCGATCTGGACGTTGACCATGTCTCCAGGCTTGGGCTTTTCCGCTACCGGCGTCCAGGTGGCCTTTTCGTCGCGGATTTGCTCGAGCTGTTCGTTGACCTGATCGTCGGTTATGCTCGCCTTCGGACGCTGAATCTTGAAGCCGTTGGTGCGGGCGAGATTTATCGTTGGCCGGACCTCGAGGTGAAGCTCGAATGTCAGCGGCTTACCCTCTTCGAATTTCAGGTCGTGCACGTGTGGCTGCGACGCGACCTTGATGCTCTCCTTGTCGACGAACTCCTGGTACGCGTCGCGTACGAGAGTCTCCAAGGCCTCCTGACGAATCGCCTCGCCGAACTTCTGGCGGACGACTGTTGGTGGCGCTTTACCAGGTCTGAACCCTGGCAGCCTCACCGTTGAGGCATACCGTCTCGCCGCCTTGTCTTCCGCGTCCTTCACAGCCTCAGCCGGAACCGAGACTTGAATGTGACGTTCAACACCCTCTGAAGCGCGCGGCGTAAACTCGATCTTCATGTACGGAATATAACAGAGCGATGAAGTGCGGCACTGCTATTGCCCTTCTGAACAACAGCCTAATCAATCAAAAAAACGGTAATTCGCGGAGGATTCAGCGATGGAACTCGACACACTCAAAGACCTTTATATCGACGAACTCAAAGACCTTTACAGCGCAGAGAAGCAGCTGGTGAAGGCGCTCCCCAAATTGGCGAAAGCGGCCAACGACCCGGAGCTGGCAGAAGCGTTCCGCACGCATCTGAAAGAAACCCGACAACACGTCGATCGCCTCGAGCAAATCTGTCGGGACCTTGGCGTCAGCCCTCGCGGGAAAAAGTGCGTGGGAATGGAAGGCCTGATCGAAGAAGGCAACGAGTTGGTTAAAGAGGATCCGGATCCGGATGTGCTGGACGCCGGCTTGATCTCGAAGGCGCAGCACGTCGAGCATTACGAGATGGCGGGTTACGGCACCGTGCGCACTTATGCGCGTCAGCTGGGGTTCGACAATCACGCGGACCTGCTCCAGCAGACGCTCGATGAGGAGGGGAAGACGGATCATCTCCTCACCGCGCTAGCGGAGTCAGGAATCAACGTTGAGGCGGAAGTTTGATTCAGAGTTAAATGAAGGAAATGAAAAAAGCCGGTGCTGATTCGCACCGGCTTTTTTTGTTCCTTTGTCAGGCCCCGCGACGCCCCGATTTCACCGAGGTTGCCGGCGGCTTGGTGCGCACAGGGGGATTGGGTAGATGCTGATGCTGTCCCTTGTTGTTGTCCTGAGGGACGGAGTGCGGCTGCACGTCTTTCTTCTTTTTCGAAAAATCAGGAATCTCGCTCTTTCGTTTCATTTTTATCTCCCGGCGCTGTGTCAGTGCGAAAGGGGGGACTCGAACCCCCACGGATTGCTCCACTGGATCCTAAGTCCAGCGCGTCTACCAATTCCGCCACTTCCGCGGTGTCTCAAAAATAGTGACTCGCAACTCAAGCGGAAATAAAAAACCCGCGGAGTTGTCCGCGGGTTTTTCTTCAGCAGGCAGGAAGCTTTATCTGCCAACCTGAATGTTGACGATCCGCGGAGCGTGCGTTCTCTCGGCTAGCGAGAAAACGCTGAGACTGATGTACTCACCATTCTTCAGTCCCTTCAACACCGTCTGCAGATCCGACGGCGAATTGATCGCGCGGCGCGGCAGCGGATAAAGAACCTCGGTGATGACATCGTTAGGCGCCAGCTTCTCGTCTGCCGGCCCGCCCGGTGTCACATCAGAGACCATCACTCCACGAACCGGGGTCGGGATTCTCGCCTGCGCTGCGATCTCCGGGCTAACGGGCGCAACTGAGATTCCCAGCGCCGGATGAACCGTCCCATTGCTGCTCGAGGGAATCGGCGCCGTTGAAGCGACTTCACTATCCGTCTTCGCTTCCATCAACGTGACGCGGAAGGTTTTGCGCTGACCATACCGCATCGCCTCGACGTCTATCGTCTCGCCAGGGTTGTGATTGCGCACGATCCTCTGGAGAGTGCTGACACGATCGACCGGCTGACCATCGGCGGTGATGATGACGTCGCCCGGCTGCAGACCCGCACGCTTCGCAGGCGTATCATCGGTCGGGAAATTCCGCACGAGCACACCACGAATGTCTTTTACCCCGGCGACGGCTGCATCTTCCGGACTGACATCATCGATCTGAATGCCCAGAGCTGGCACGCGCACACGACCGTTCGCAATCAGCTGGTCCATCACTCTCTTCGCGAGAGTGATCGGGATCGCAAAGCCATAGCCCGCGTTATATCCAGTCGGGCTGGCGATAGCGCTGTTGATGCCGATTACTTCGCCTCTCGAGTTGACGAGCGGACCACCGGAATTGCCGGGGTTGATCGCTGCATCAGTCTGAATGAGATCGCTGACGGCGTAGGGATTAGTGGAGTTCGGATTCATCAGCTCGGCGAGACTGCGGCCCTTCGCGCTGATGATACCGGCGGTGACGGTGTTCTCGAGTCCCAGCGGATTGCCGATCGCCAGCACCCATTCACCAATGCGCGAGGTGACGTCGTTGCCAAGCGACACCGTCGGGAAGTTGCTCCCGTCGATCTTGATCACCGCGACGTCGGTGGTGCGATCGTGACCAACGACTTTCGCCGTAAAGACGCGATGATCGAGTAGTCTGACTGTCACTCTGTCTGCGACCGTCTCGCGATCGGTGTTCGTTACGACGTGGTTGTTGGTGAGGATGTAGCCGTTCGACGATACGATGAAGCCCGAGCCTTGTCCGCGCATCGGACGGGACTGCTGCGGAATGTCGAACTGACGAAAGAAGTCCTGCATATCCGGAGGCACGCCCTGCGGCACCTGCGCACGTCCGCGTGTCGAGCTGGTGGTTTTCGGGGTGCTCACTACTTCAATGGAGACGACCGCCGGAGTGACGTTGTTGGCGATCGCGACGAATGCGTTACTGGCTTCCGCAATCGGCTGGACTACTGCTGCGGCAGGACGAGTTTGCGCAAATCCGAGCTTGGTCCAGTTGAACCCGGAGGCGACGATCAATCCGCCAGCAAAAGCGATAATTGCGGCTCCTACGAGCCGCGCTCTGTTAGTTCCCATCGACATAACGGCTAGATGTGGCTAAAGGGTATAACTATATGACACGTTGGTGGACCTACAGGTTTCACGCCAGTCCACGAAAAAAAACGCACTGCGGAGACGCCTGAGCGGCCATCATCATTAGTACTACGCGCTGGAAGTGCAACTTGCTCCAGAAAGCAATCACCTAATGAAAGGGTGTCAGGACGGTCCATGATAGAACGTTTTTTTGGCGCCCGTTTGGTGGCGCTCCATTGTTTGACGTAAGAAGCGACGAGATGTAAAGAAAAATTTCGGGTGTAAAGAAACGTTGCACCGTTCTTGATGAGCTGGCCCAATCTCGGAAACGTAAGTTGTTGATTTAAAACAGATTAGTACAAGGCACAGCCGTTGCCTTAGGGAGGGCCTCGTTCCAACGACCCCCCTCAACGCGGACCCAGATGCTGCGCCTCAGACTCTTCAGATCCTTTGGCTCGCTCGTCGGAGCCCTCCTTATCGCGTCCTGCGCGGCCCCGGATCTCGCCAATCCAACCGCGCCCCTTGCGTCCGGCATACCGACAGCCGCTGATCTCTCAGGGCCCAGTCTGCGAGCTGTATCATGGAAGGAGCCGCTGGCGGGTCCGGTCGTGGTTTCCAAGACGATTAATGAATTCGGCGGGACCATCTCGATTCCGCAGACCGGCCTTACGATCGATTTCCCAGCCGGTGCCGTATCGTCAGCCGTCACCGTAACCGTTACGGCTGACGCCAGGTATGTCGCCTATAAGATGGAACCCGCTGGCACGCAGTTCGGGAAGGATGTTCGCGTCACTCAGGCCCTTAGCGCGACCTCGCTCTCTAGCCTTCCGCTCGGAAGCAGCCTCTACGCCGCGTACATCGCTGATGACGGCGTCGACCTGAGCGGGATCCTCCCAGTTCTGGAGATCCTCCCTTCCAATACCGTTTTCTCTCTCCTTCCTCCGCTGGTCCCGCAGGTGGAAGTGTGGAGCATTAGACACTTCTCACGCTACATACTCGCTTCTGGCTGATCCGACTCCGCCTGTCCCGCCACCACCTCGTTACCAACACCGCCAACGTCCACCGGTCTCCCCTCAATGATCCGCTCCAGGTTTCTGCGCTCGTTCACGCTTGTTCTTGCGACATTCGCGACGGTCTCGTGCTCTGACTACTCACCGACGGCGCCGACGCCTCCGTTCGCTCCGGCCCAGGCCCAGGACGGGCTGATCTCCGGTCTCGTCGGCGTTGTGACCAACCTTCTCGGGACCGTTATCAAGGTCGTTGAGTACGTCTATGACCCGAACGGCATCCCCGTCAGGGCCGTGCAATGGAGCGGGACCCATACCAATCAAACGCGGACAGTGTCTGGCTACATCGGATACACTGGCGGAACGCTCACCATCCCGGGCTCTGATTTTACGATCACCTTCCCACAAGGTGCGCTCTCGAGTACGACGTACATCTCGATCACCTCCGATGCCAGCGGCTACGTGTCCTACGACATGAAGCCACACGGGCTCAAATTCGCCAAGCCAGTCATCGTTACGCAGCGGCTGCAGAACACCGAGGTCTACAAAACCCCGACCGCGCTGAATTCGTTCTGCACGTATTTCCCGCAAGATCCAACTCTGTTGGACGGGATCCTCAAGGCGCTCGAAATCGAGAAGACCACGATCTTTTCGAGCGCGCCCGGTGGAGAAGCGGAAGTCGAGACCTGGGAGCTGCGTCATTTCTCCCGGTACATGCTCGCGTCAGGTTGAGCCGCGCATGTTGAAATCCGACAACCTGGAGCGCGCGCATCTGCTGGTCGAGATGGCGCGCGTGGCCGAGCAGCTGAAGGAGGACGCCAAAGCGATCAAACTTTACGACGACGCTCTGGCTCAGTTCTCGACAGATAGCCTCGATCCGTTTCTGATTGACGTGCTGCGGTGGAAAGGGAGCTTGCTCCGGGACATCGGCGTGACGGAGGCGGCGTTCCGGTGCTACGTGACAAGCCTGGAGAAAGCAAGGCTGATCGAGTCCGACAAGGCTCAGGCACACGCCCTGAATTGTCTTGGCACCATCGCGCAGCGACGGTGCAATGACAAGGAGACAGAGCGCCTCTACTCGGAGGCTTCTCAGCTTGCGGAAAAGGCTGGCGATGCTCGACTGCTCGGCATGATCGAGCAGAACCGCGGCGTACTCGCAAGCAGGCACGGCGATTTCGAACAGGCGGTGGCTTTTCTCACCAACAGCCTTGCTGCCTTCGAGCTCGCCGATGATCGAGAAGCCAGTTCATGGGTACTCAATAACCTGGGAATGCTTCACAGCAAAATCCGGAATTTCGGAGAGGCGCGCGAGCATCTCGAACGTGGGCTTGAGATAGCGGTCAATCGCGGCGATGTAGCGGTGGCGAACATAATCAAGCTCAATATCGCCGAAGTTTGGCTGGGCCTTGGCGCCCTCGACACGGCGGACGAGTGCTGCGCTGCTGCCCTGCAGACCGCACAGCGGCGCGGCGATCACCTCACAGCCGCGGGGGCACTGAGGGTGCGCGCTGCGATCGAGCGTCAGCGCGGGGCGTTCGACAAGAGCATCGCCACTCTTCGCATCGCGATCTACGAGGCAGCGGGAGCAGAAGACTGGCTGCTCCACGCCGAGCTACTTCGCGAGTTGGGGGAGATATCGCGAGCGGCCGGAAATTCCGGAGCTGCGCGATCTGCGTGGCGAGAAGCGGTCGATTCGTTCCGAATCGCGGGCGCCACTCAGGAACTGGCCGAAGTGCAGGCAGAGATTCACGCCCTCGCCGGCTGACGGCCAACGTCAACGGCCGGCCCGCGGATGACCTTCTCCAACCAGGGCGGTCTACATGCAGAAACCAGATAATGTAGAACGCGCACGATCGCTGGTCGAAATGGCCCGAGCTGCCGAGCAGCTCGAGGAGAATGCGAAAGCTCTCAGTCTGTACGACGACGCGCTTGCTCAATTCGGCGAGGATAGCGCTGACTCGTTCCTGCCCGACGTACTGCGGTGGAAAGGAACATTGCTTCGGGAAAAGGGCGACACCGAGGCAGCGTTCCGTTGTTATACGACGAGTCTGGAAAAGGCACGGCTCATCGAATCAGAAAACGCCGAAGCGCACGCGCTCAACTGCCTGGGCACCGTCGCACAGCGGCGAGGCGATCACAAGGAATGCGAACGCCTTTATGCGCAAGCGGCAGAATTGGCAACAAAAGCCGGCGATCAGCGACTACTCGGGATGATAGAACAGAATCGGGGTGTGCTCGCGAACATGCGCGGCGATTTCGCCCAGGCCGCGGCGTTCTACTCCAACAGCCTCGGCGCCTTTGAAATGTCGCGCGACGAAGAACCGATGTCGTGGGTGCTCAACAACATGGGAATCCTCCATACGAAGATTAGAAACTTCGAAGAAGCGCGCGGATATCTGGAGCGTGCATTGGCAATCGCCCTAAACCGCAACGACCCGGTCGTCGAGAACGTCGTCAGACTCAACCTCGCCGAGGTCTGGGTTTGTCTGGGCCGGCTCGATGTCGCCAGTGAATGCTGCGCCGAGGCACTCGACCAGGCGCAGCGGCGAGCCGACCATCTTACCATGGCCGGGGCGCTCAAGATTCGCGCGGCAATCGAGCGCCAACGCGGCGCGCTGGACAAGAGCATCGCGACCCTTCGCATTGCCATCTACGAAGCCGAGAGCGCGGAGGATCCCCTTCTGCACGCCGAAATGCTGCGAGAGCTCGGCGAGATCTCGCGGGCCGTCGGTAACGCCGGCGCCGCGCGCTCCGCGCTCCGCGAGGCGGTCGCCTCCTATGAGCGAATCGGCGCAGCCCAGGAGCTAGCCGAGGTCAGAACCGAGTTGGAGGCGCTTCAGTAGAAACCCGTTGCAGTTGGAGCGGCTCCTTCGTCTCCTCGTGGAGCAGAGCCGCGCGCAATGACCAATAGGCCCACAGTAGAACTGAAAGCGGTGGAATCTTCCACCGTTCGAGAGAGCATCGACCTCGCCAAAAAAGCTGAACGCGAGGGTCGCTGGGGTGACGCGTGCGCCATCTACGAGAAGCTCGTACGCGACCCCAGCACTCAGTCAGGGACCCGCTTGGCAGCCCTCCGCTGGCTTGGCCGGGCCTACCTCGAACAAGGCAATCGCGGCGCAGCCCTCGACGTGCTCGAAGCTGCCGTCACATCGGCTGACATTTGCGGCTCGCCGCCGGCCGTCGCGCAGGCGCTCAACGTTGTGGGAATCGTCTACCAGGTGGGCGGCGACCTCGACCAGGCGGCGGCTATTTACACTGCGGCCAGAGCCAAGGCAGAAGTCGCCGGTGACGGTGCCCTGATAGCGATGATCGATCAGAACCTGGGCACTGTCGCCATGATCCACGGCGACCTGCGCGGCGCCCTCGAAGCGTTTCGCCTCAGTCATCTTGGATATCAAACGCTCGGCATGCGCAACCACGAAGCCCAGATTCTCAACAACATTGCGCTGGCGTATATGGAGCTCGGCGAGCTCGCCGACGCCGAGACGGCGTACAACGAGGCAGCGCGCGCCTTCGAGGAGGAGGGCGACCGCGCCCGGCAGCTCGATCTAGCCGTTAACAAGGTGCAGTTGTACATCGCTGGCCGACGCTTCGATGAGGCGCTCGCTCAATGCGATCAGCTGCTTGCAGTTGCTGCCGATGAACAAGCGCCGTGGCGTGGGGAAGTGCACCGCCATGTTGGCGTTATCGCCCGCGAGCGCGGCGATTACGGAAAAGCGACGGATAGCCTCCTCCGCGCCGAAGGCCACGCGATGGAGAGCGGCGACTTGCTGCTGCGCGCAGACGTGTCCGAGCAACTGGCCGAAGTCTACTGGGCTCAGAAGCGTCACCGCGACATGCTGCAGTGCCTGAACGAAGCGCACTCCCTGTACTCGCAGCTCAAAGCGCAGCATCGCGTCGCCCAGGTCGACAAGCGAAACGATGCGCTGGAGTCGCGCTTCCTCGAAATGGCTAAGCAGTGGGGCAACTCGATCGAAAGCAAGGATCGCTACACTCAGGGTCACTGCGAACGCGTCGCATTCTTCTCGTGCGTCCTCGCCGAGAGCGCCGGATTCAATTCCCGGTCACTCTTCTGGTTCAGGATCGGCGCGCTGCTCCATGACATCGGCAAGATCATAGTTCCCACCGAGGTGCTGAATAAACCAGGTAAGCTCTCGGACGACGAATGGGCGATCATGAAGCGTCACCCGGAGGCAGGTCTAGAGCTCGTTGCAGACATCGACTTCCCGGGCGACATCAGCGCGATCATTCGCAATCATCACGAGCGCTGGGACGGGACGGGGTATCCGGACGGCCTCAAAGGGGACAAGATCCCGTTTGCCGCGCGTATCCTCTGCGTCGCAGACGTATACGACGCCCTGACTACCACGCGGTCCTACCGTCCGGGACTCACCCATGCGAGAGCAGCCGAGATCATGCGTTCGTCTGCCGGTCAATTCGATCCGGACCTCCTCGAAACCTTCCTGACGTGGGCCGAAACGGCCGACATTCCGGGCCGTCCGACGCCGCAGCGGCTGGCGATTTTTGCGTCGAGTACTGCCGCCTGAGCCCGAAGAAAGTCCGGTAAAGAAACGTTTAGTTTCGTAAAAGGGCGTTACACCAAAAAGGATGCGTGATTCGGCGCTGAACTGCTAACGTCAACTGCCACAATAGGTTAGCAAAAGGCATGGCCTATGCCACGGTTGAGCTTGGAAGGACGACACAAGTCTCATACGAGGTGGTTCACCATGTCAGGTCGCCGTTTATTCCGGTACCTCGCGGTCGTGAGCGCCGTCGCCGGTGTCGCTTGCGGAGATTATTCCGCTCTTACGGGCCCGGCTCCGAAGAAAGTAGTCAACTCGGCCTCACCGGTCGGTGCAGCATTTTCGCGATATATTCTCATTTCCGGCGCGCAAGTTTGCGTCGAAGGCTGCAACGAAGAAAAAAACAACGATGGAAAAAATCTTCTTTTCCAAATTGACAGTTTGAAGTAGACTGTTCACCTCACCGCTTGAGGGGTTTGCATGGGCCGAAAAACAGTCTCGCTCCTATGAAGCAGACTGGAGGAGGATTGCGGAGCCTGGTCGAGCAGGCCCGCGACGCAGAGCGGCGGGGTGAAACATCCCGGGCACTCGGCTATTACGACGACGCCATTGAGGCGCTCGAGCGTGAGAAGGATCTACCAGCATTAGCCGATGCCCTTCGTTGGAAAGGAACGCTCCATCGTGAGCAGGGCGACACCGAAGCCGCGTACCGCTGCTATGCCGAGAGTCTCCACCAGGCAGAAGAGTGTGGATCGGTGGCGTGCAAGGCGCACGGCTACAATTGTCTTGCTATCATTGCCCAGCGGCGAGGCAACCTCGCCGAGAGCGAAGCACTTTATCAGCAGGCGGCGGAATTTGCCGCCCGAGCCGGCGACGTGCGTCTGCTCGGGATGATCGAGCAGAATCGCGGTGTGCTTCTCAACATGCGCGGCAGGTACGTCGCGGCAGAAGCGCGCTATTACAATAGCCTCGGCGCATTTGAGCAAACCAACGACAGCGAAGCAATGTCGTGGGTTCTCAATAATCTGGGCATGCTCTACACCAAGCTGGGCCACTATCAGCGGGCGATTGAGACCTTCGATCGCGGACTCAGGATTGCGCGCAATCGGGGCGACTCGCTCGTCGAAAGCGTACTGACCATCAACATCGCGTGGGTCTGGGTTGCAATGGGCAAGCTGGACGAGGCCGAGCGCGCGTGCAGCGAGGCATACGGCAGCGCGCGGGCCCGTAGTGATCACCTCACGATGGCAGAGGCGCTGAAGTGTCGCGCCCGCATCGAGCGGGAACGGGGTGCTCTCACCGACAGTCTGGCGACGCTGCGAATCGGGATCTTCGAGGCAGAAGGGCTGGAAGATCGGCTGCTCCAGGCGGAGATGCTGCGCGAACTCGGTCAGACTTCACGCGCCCTTGGCAACTCGGCGGACGCGGAGCTCGCCTGGCGCGAGGCCGCCGAATCCTTCGAGAATGTTGGCGCCAGATCCGAAGCGGCCGAGATCAAGGCTCTCCTGGCGTCGCTGGGTCTGGACTCCCCTCGCGAGCCGCGTCGTCAACCCAGCGAGACGGAGCGTCGTTTCCGCCCCCCGCTGGACCTCCCCGACTCGCGCCCATCGGCTGAGCTGTAAGTCCAAGAAAACGGGTGACTTGGCCGCCCCGTTCCTCGTCTCCTAGGTAAGCCCAAACCCCTGCGACTTGGGGGCTAAATCGCTCGACCACAATTCCGCGCGCGGACAGCTGGTGTTCGTGCGAGAAAGGAACGGTGTAACTATTACAGCCCGATCGCCGCAAACCGCGCAGGAGCGGTGGGATGCTCACGTCGTCGGACAGAGTCCCGCCATCCGCGAAGTCATTGCCCTCGCGACTCAAGTGGCAGCTAGTCGCAGCGTGACCGTTTTGCTCGTCGGGGAGACGGGCACCGGGAAGGAGCTCTTTGCCCGCGGCATTCACGCCGCCAGCGCACGCGCCGCCGAGCCCTTTGTCGCTATCAACTGTGCAGCTATCCCCGAGACTCTGCTCGAAAGCGAGCTTTTCGGACATGAGCCGGGGGCGTTCACTGATGCCCGGGCGCTAAAACGAGGTCTTTTCGAGGTCGCCGGCACGGGCACCGTATTCCTGGATGAGGTTGCCGAGCTCCCACTTAAGCTCCAGGCGAAGCTCCTAAGGGTCGTTGAAGACAGACGGTTCCGCCGGTTGGGCGGGTCCGAAGAACGCGCTCTTGACGCACGCATCGTTGCGGGGACAAACTCGTCTCTGGAGACGGCCGTCGCAGACAATCGCTTTCGCGCCGATCTCTTCTATCGCCTCAACGTTGCAAGGCTCGAGCTTCCGGCGCTTCGTGAGCGGGAAGGGGATATTCCTATCCTCGCGAATTATTTCGTCCGCCGCCACGCCGAAGGTGAGGGTCGGGAGAATTTGCGTCTGGGCCAGGACTCGATTGCTGCGCTTGAACGGCACCAGTGGCCGGGCAACATCCGCGAGCTCAAGAACGTCATCGAGCGCGCGGTTGTGGTCTGCACGGGCGACGTCATTCAACCGCATCATTTGTCGCTTCAACGGCGGTCTTACATTCCGCTGGTGGAAACGCCGGCGGGCGGTGTAATCCGCATCCCACCTGAAGGGAAGTCGCTTCAGGCGATAGTCGACGAAGCGATCCACACCACCATCGGACTCACCGGTGGTAACCTGAGCGCGGCCGCTCGCATCCTTGGAATCTCCCGCCCCACCTTGACGCGCAAACTGCGCGATGAAGGCTCGGTGCGTCGCACAATCCTCGCATCGTCGTGACGGCGCGTTCCACAGCTCGCGACGGCGAGGTGGAAACGCAGGGAATCGAGTCAATCGTTGAAGAGGCGAAGCTCGCGGAGCGTGAGGGCCGCTGGAGTGACGCCTCGCAACGTTACGAGCGGCTGGTGCGAAACCCATTCGCCGATCACGCCACGCGCTTGTCCGCACTACGCTGGTTGGGTCGCGCTTATCTGGAGCTGGGGAATCGCGGCGCGGCGATGGATGTTCTCGAAGCCGCCGTCGCCGCCGCAACGCAATCCGGCTCACCTTCTGCGATCGCCCAGGCGCTGAACGTCGTCGCAATCGTTCATCAAACCGGCGGTGACCTCGATCTGGCCGAATCGATGTACACCGAGGCTCGCATCACTGCGCAGTCGATCGGTGACGCCGAGGCATTGGCGATGGTCGATCAGAACCTCGGCACTGTCGCGAGCATTCGCGGCGACAGCAGACGCGCGCTCGAATCGTTCAAGCGGAGTCTGGATGGCTACCGCGCACTCGGTCGCCGCGACCAGGCCGCGCAGGTGCTCAACAACATCGGACTCGCGTACAGCGACTTGGGTGAGCTCGAGCGAGCGTCGGAAGCATATGCCGAAGCCGAGCGGACGTTCGGGGAAGAGCACGACCAGACAAACAAGCTCAACGTTGCGTTAAATCAGGTACAGCTTTGCATCGCTACCGGGCGGTTCGATGAGGCGCAGGAGAGAGTCACGCCGTTGCTCGATCTCGCTGGCGAGATTGCGCCGTCCTGGCGCGGTGAAGTCTTCCGTCACGTCGGGGTGATTGCCCGCGAGCGCGGCGACTACATGAAAGCAGCCGAGTATCTCGGCCGCGCATCCGAATGTGCGCAGGAAGCTGAAGATCTCCTCCTCAAGGCGGACGTGACCGAGCAGCTTGCCGAGCTCTATTGGACACAGAAGCGCCACCGCGACATGCTGGCGAATCTCAACGAGTCGCACGCGCTTTACTCCCGGCTCAAGGCGCAGCATCGCGTCGCACAGGTCGAGCGGCGCAACGCCGCGCTCGAATCGCGATTTCTGGAGATGGCTCACCACTGGGGCGACTCGATCGAAAGCAAGGACCAGTACACTCAAGGTCATTGTCAGCGCGTCGCCTTCTTCGCCTGCGTGCTTGCTGACAGCATGGGGATCGACGCCAGATCTCTTTTCTGGTTCCGACTCGGTGCGTTGCTGCACGACATCGGCAAAATCATCGTGCCCACCGAGGTGTTGAACAAGGCGGGCGATCTGACCGCAGAGGAGTGGGCGATCATGAAGCGCCATCCGGAGGCGGGCCTCGAGCTCGTCGCGGACATCGATTTTCCGGGTGATGTTCGCGCCATCATCCGTAACCATCACGAGCGGTGGGATGGAAGCGGTTATCCCGACGGACTAAAGGGTGAGGAGATCCCGTTCGCCGCGCGGATCCTGTGCGTCGCTGATGTATACGACGCTCTCACCACGGCGCGATCGTACCGTGATAGTTTGTCGCACACGCGTGCCGCGGAGGTTATGCGCGCGTCGAAGGGACAGTTCGATCCAAATCTGCTCAATACTTTTCTCAACTGGGCGTCTAGTACCAACATTCCCGGGCGACAGACTCCGCAAAACATCGCCGCTTTCTCGATAGGAACGTTCGCTTGAAACAAATCACTCGCGTTTTTTCGATCACGCTTGCGATGGCTCTTCTTCTCGGTGCGTGCTCGAACGAGAGGCGTGTGGGCGGCACCATCGTCATCTCGACCGCCGCCGATGCTGACGTGCTGTTTCCACCGCTGACCCTGACGGTTCAAGGCAGGCAGGTCCTCGATCAGGTCTTCGACAACCTCGCCGATGTCGGGCCGACGCTGAATACCGTCGGTGATTCCGGCTTTACGCCACGACTCGCCGATCGCTGGCGGTGGAGTCCAGACTCGAGCTGGGTGGCGTTTCACATCAACCCCAGCGCGCGCTGGCATGACGGCGTGTCCGTGAGCGGCTATGACGTGCGTTACACGTTCGCGCTGGTGAAGGACACATCATTCGCCTCTCCGTTGTCGGGAAACCTCGACAACGTCGACTCGGTGTCGGTACCGGATTCGTTGACTGCGGTTGTCTGGTTCCACCAGCGGACTCCCGACGAATTCTTCAAAGCTGCGTCGCCGGTGGCGATTCTACCCGCCCACCTTCTGGAGAAAACCCCGCCCGCGAAACTGGCCGAGAGCGATTTTGTCCGTGCCCCGATTGGCAGCGGCAGATTCAGGTTCTCAACATGGGACCGCGGCTCCCGGATTGTCGTCCAGGCAGACACCGCCAACTACCGGGGCCGACCGAATGCCGACAGGGTGATCTGGTTGATCGCCGCTGATTACCCGGCGGCGGAATTGAGATTTCTCAACGGCGAAGCCGATTTCCTCGACGTCGTCAAGCCGGAGGGTGTCAGCGAAGCAAAAAGGAAAGGGAAAGACGTGATCGTTTCGCCGGGGAGCCTCGATTACGGGTACCTCGCCTTCAATCTTCGCAACGCAAACAACACGGCTGCGCATCCGATTCTTGGCGATCGTGAAACTCGGCGGGCGCTGGTGAGAGGCGTCGATAAAGCCGCAATCGTGCGGAATGTGTTCGACACCCTGGGGCTGGTGGCTTACGGGCCGGCCACGCGCATTATGGCTACCAGCGATACGACGATTGGCCTCCGATACGACGCTGTGGGTGCCGCGCGGACATTGGACTCCCTTGGTTGGCAGCGGGGTTCAAACGGAATGCGTTCCCGCCGAGGGACCCCGCTCGCCTTCAGTCTCAGCGTTCCGGGTTCCAGCGCAATTCGGAAGCGGATTGCGGTTCTGCTTCAGGAACAGTGGCGTAAGCTTGGCGCTGATGTGCGCATCCAGGAGCTGGAACTCAACGCTTTTGGGGCGAGTATGGAGAACCGGAAGTTCGAATCACTGCTAAATGCATGGCATATTGATCCGACCCCCTCCTCAGTCCGTGAGGAATGGGCGAGCTCGGAGATCAAGAGAGGCGGGTATAATGCCACCTCCTACCGCAGCCCCGCTTTCGACGCCGTCATCGATAGCGCCGTCAGGGAGATGAATCCATCGACCAGCGTCGGTTTGTACCGCCGCGCGTACAGAATACTCGCGGAGGATTCCCCAGCGATTTGGATCTACGAGCTCCGCAACGTGCAGGGCGCATCGAGCCGGATCCATCCCGTGGGCATCAGGCCCGACGCCTGGTGGGCGCATCTTGCCGATTGGACCGTCAGCGGAACATAATCTCGTCGAGCGAGGTCCCGCTCCGATCTCGAGGCGCTGACGCACCGCTGCATCGGATACGTGGTGAAGTGTTGCGACAACTGAGCATTTAACGCATACGTCAAAAACTAAGTTGCATTACCAGAACGACTTGCTTGGGGGCACGTCGTATGCGGACGGGCAGGCCAGTATCAGGTGTTCTACTGAGTCCATCACCTTTCTCGTCGAGGGGTTCTTGATGTCAGGCCGCCGCTGGCTTTGGTGCATCGCGCTTGTCTGCGCTGGTTCTAGTCTCGCCTGTGGCGACGTTACTAGCCCAAGCAGTTCGACCCAAAAACGTGCACCAACGGGAGCGCACTTCTCCCGATATATCCTGATCTCGGGCGTCGAGACCTGCGTCGAGGACTGCGTCGAAGAAGGTGGCGACGGTGCAAGCGCCAGAGCTGAAGGACTCCCAACATCATCTGTCGACAGTCTCCAGGTACCAATAGATATCCCGCAGAGCGACGGGAACTAAGCCTCGCGAAAAAAGGCCCGACTGGTTTTCCAGTCGGGCCTTTTTTCTACCGAGCCTTCAGCCCTGAAATGGGCCGGTTGGACTGCCTACTTCTTTTCGTCGACGATCTCGTAATCGGCCTCGACGACGTCGTCCTGCTTCGTCCCAGCAGCTGCTTCGGGGCCTGGGGTGGCACCACCGGGCGCACCACCCTCCGGCTGTGCAGCCGACTGCGCCTGCTGCTGGTAGAACGCCTGGCCGGCCTCGCTGAACACCTTCGTCAGTTCCTCCTGCGCGGCGCGAATCTCATTCATGTCGTCGCCACGTAACGCCTTGCGGGCACGCTCGATGGCGGCGTCGATCTTGGCCTTTGTATCGGCTGAGACCTTGTCGCCCCACTCCTTCACGTTCTTCTCTACTTCGTAGGTCATCGAGTCGAGACGGTTGCGGGCGTCGATCGCCTCACGCTGCTTCTTGTCTTCGGCCGCATTCTTCTCCGCGTCCTTGACCATGCGATCGATCTCGGCGTCGGAGAGTCCGCTCGAAGCTTCGATGCGGATTTTCTGCTCCTTGCCAGTGGCCTTGTCCTTCGCGGTCACGTGCAAGATTCCGTTGGCGTCGATGTCGAAGGTCACCTCGACCTGCGGCATGCCGCGTGGTGCGGGCGGAATTCCAGTGAGCTGGAATTTGCCGATGGTCTTGTTGTAGGTCGCCAGCTCGCGCTCGCCCTGAAGAACGTGAATCTCGACGGTGGTTTGATTGTCGTCCGCTGTGGAGAACGTCTCACTCTTCTTGGTCGGAATCGTCGTGTTGCGCGGAATGAGTACGGTCGTAACGCCACCAAGCGTCTCGATACCGAGTGACAGCGGGGTCACGTCGAGCAGCAGAACGTCCTTCTGTTCACCGGTGAGAACCGCACCCTGAACCGCGGCACCAATCGCCACGACTTCGTCGGGATTTACGCCCTTGTTCGGCTCCTTTCCGAAGAACTTCTTCACGATCTCCTGGATCTTCGGAATTCGGGTCGAGCCGCCGACGAGCAGTACTTCGTCGATCTCATTCGGCTTGAGTCCGGCATCCTTGAGCGCCTGCTCCATCGGCGGAATCGTGCGCTGAATCAGGTCGTCGACGAGCTGCTCGAACTTCGCTCTGGTGAGCGAGTAGTTGAGATGCTTGGGGCCGCTCTGGTCGGCGGTTATGAAGGGAAGGTTGATGTCGGTCGACTGAGTGGTCGACAGCTCCATCTTGGCCTTCTCACCCGCCTCCTTGAGGCGCTGCAGTGCCATCGGATCCTTTGACAGATCGATCGCCTGGTCTCGCTTGAACTCTGTCACCAGCCAGTCGATGACGCGCTGGTCGAAGTCGTCACCACCGAGGTGGGTGTCACCATTGGTTGATTTCACCTCGAACTGACGCGAGCCCTCCACATCGTAAAGCTCGAGGACCGAGATGTCATACGTTCCACCACCGAGGTCGAACACCGCAACCTTCTCGTCCTTCTTCTTGTCGAGTCCGTAGGCGAGAGCTGCAGCAGTCGGCTCGTTGATGATGCGTAGCACGTCGAGGCCCGCGATCTTGCCGGCGTCCTTGGTCGCCTGGCGCTGCGAGTCGTTGAAGTAGGCAGGCACAGTGATGACTGCCTTGTCGACCTTGTAGCCGAGGTAGTCTTCAGCGGTCTGCTTCATCTTCTGTAGGATCATCGCCGAGATCTCAGGCGGCGAATAGCGCTTGCCCTGTACTTCGACCATCGCGACGTCGTTGGATCCACCCGCGACTTTGTAGGGGACACGCTTAATCTCGTCCGGCACTTCGCTGACCTTGCGGCCCATGAAGCGCTTGATCGAGAACACAGTGTTTTGTGGGTTGGTTACTGCCTGTCTTTTTGCGATCTGACCAACGAGTCGCTCGCCATCCTTGGTGAAGCCGACGACCGACGGAGTTGTCCGCCCGCCCTCAGCGTTCGGAATGACGACCGGGTCGCCACCCTCCATCACCGCGACGACGGAGTTCGTCGTGCCCAGATCGATTCCAATAACTTTGTCAGCCATTCTTTGATTCTCCCTGGAGCCTGAACTGGCTCCGGTTCGGGGTCTTGCGTTGCGTGAGGTCAGAGGCAAGGGCGAGGCCGTAATTCTCTGCCATATCGGCGGTCTTTTGAAGGGTTGGCGCCCGATGAGTCGCGTCAACTTGCCATGATGTTCCGCTGTTGCCATCTTGGCGCTTCCCTTTCAATCGGGTGGTCCCATGGCGCCGATCGGAATTGGATCCGCAGCGTGGATCGTGCTGGCGATGTTGTTTGGTCAGTCCGGCCATCAGCAGCCGAACCCGCAGGAAATAACCGTGGCTGCGACCGACTACGCTTTTCTGGCTTTGCCCCCAATACGATCAGGGCCGATCGTCATCGGTTTCACGAACCAGGGCAAAGTGAACCATGAAGTTGCGATTGGTCGCCTCAACCCCGGCATCACCGTGGATGATTATGTGAAAACTCCACCGGGCCCACAGCGCCTGGCACTAATTGATGGCGGTATGGGAATTCTCATCGCCGCACCGGGCAAAACGACCGATGGCAAGCTGTGGGTGAATGCGGTGAAAGGCTCAACTTACGTGGTGTGGTGCAACTTCAGAGACAAACCCGACGCACCCCAACACATGGTGCTCGGCATGTACACGACTTTCACACCCAAGTAACCGGCGGCGAGCCCCGCTGGCAGACGAGTCATTGCGCTAAGTTTCGCGCCACCCTTCGCCAGTACTTAGGAAACAGAACGCGTGATTCCACTTAGCGACGAACTCCCGACTGTCCGCACGCCCTGGATGACTTATGCCATCCTGCTCGCGATCTGGCTGGTGTGGATTTTCGTCCAGGGTGCGGGCTTCGATCAGCAGGCGCTGGCGGCCAGCGTCTGCAACCTGGGGATGGTACCGGGCGAACTGACGCATCTCGCTCCGATCGGTTCTGCAGTCCCGCTCGGTCGGGGGATGGCGTGCGTAGTCGACAATGAGCCGATCAACATTCTGACTCCGCTGATCTCCATGTTCCTTCATGGCGGATGGGGTCACATCCTTGGCAACTCGCTCTTCTTCTGGGTCTTCGGCAACAACATCGAGGACAGTCTCGGCAGTCTTCGATTCCTGGTCTTCTACATCATCTGTGGATTGGCCGCCGCTACCGCGCACATCCTCGCGCAGCCGGCGTCACCGCTGCCGACTGTCGGAGCGTCAGGGGCGATCTCAGGAATACTCGGCGCTTATCTCGTGCTCTATCCGCGGGTGCGCGTACGGATGCTTTTCCTGTTCTTCGTCGTTCCGATCCGCGCGTGGCTGGTGCTGATCTGGTGGTTCTTCTGGCAACTGGTGTCGGCTTTGCCGGAGCTGACTAATGGTGCCGATCTTAGTGGCGGAGTTGCAGTATGGGCACACGTGGGTGGATTCGTCACCGGAGTGCTGCTAGTGAAGTTCTTCGAGAACCGGCACCTCGTTGTCAGGCGCACGAGCATCGCCTGATCCAGGCATAAGCCGCAAACGCGTCAATCCCGGAGTGGTGGCTCGATATTTCGGCCCCGGCTAGATTCCTGCAACTTTTCCGCTCGATTTGAGTTGATTCCCTCACGGAGAACCGGTTTTGCGAATCCTTCCGCGCGACGAAAAGTTCTACGACATGTTCACCGAGCTGGCGAAGCGACTGACCGGCTCGGCGAACATTCTGCAAGAGCTCTTTCAGAATCCGAGTCAGCTCGATTCAAAAGTCACCACAATCAAGGGTCTGGAGCACGAAGCTGACAACCTGACTCACGACATCATCGATCGCATTGATCGAACGTTCGTCACGCCGTTCGATCGAGAAGACATTCATTCACTTGCCTCCGAGCTGGACGAAGTGATCGACCTGATCGATGGCACTGCGCGTCGTGCTCAGATCTTCCACATCAAGCAAATACGGCCCGCCGCGGGCGTTCTGGCGGAGGTGCTTTCGCGCGCCGGGCGTGTCGTCGAAGACGGCGTCCGCAACATGAAGGATGCCAAGCACGTCTACGCCGTCAGTGAACAACTGAAGACGCTCGAGGAAGAAGGCGATGCCGTTTACCACGAAGCGATGGGAAAGTTGTTTGCCGAGGGAGGCGACGCCCTCGAGGTAATCAAGTGGAAGGATTTATACGACAAGATTGAAGACGCACTCGACAAGTGTGAGGACGTCGGAAACGTGTTACAGAGCATCGCCCTGAAGAACGCGTAGTGGTCTACTACGTCAGCGCGATCGTCCTGGTCGCCTTCATTTTTGATTTCATCAACGGCTTCCACGATTCGGCGAACTCGATCGCCACGATCGTTGGTACGCGCGTTCTCAGCCCCTTCGCCGCCGTCGTATGGGCTGGCTTCTTCAACTTCACCGCAGCTTTTACCGCGGGTGAGCTTGTCGCCAAAGCCATCCAGAAGGGAATCATTCGCACCGACATCGTGACACCAAATCTCATTCTGGCTGGATTGGTCGGCGCGATTGTGTGGAATCTCATAACATGGTTTTACGGGATTCCTTCCAGTTCTTCTCACGCGCTCATTGGCGGCTATGCGGGCGCGGGGGTGGCCAAAGCGGGTTGGAGCGCCATCACCTGGGGGGAGAAGTGGATTCAGACGCTTTCATTTATCGTGATCTCGCCGCTGGTGGGAATGCTCGCCGGCTTCGGGCTGATGGTAGCGGTCTACTGGATCTTCCAGAGAATGGCGCCGGCGCGTGTCGATCGATTTTTCCGCGGCGCGCAGCTGCTTAGTTCGGCGATGCTGTCGCACGCGCACGGAGCAAACGATGCGCAAAAGACGATGGGCATTATCGTCGGGCTACTGGTATCGGTTAGGCCGCTAATGGCGGCGGAGACCGGGTTCTTCCACCACCTTTACGTGCCCGGCGAAGGGATCCCGTTGTGGGTGAAAATGGGAGCTTACAGCGCGATCTCGCTCGGCACGTTCTTCGGTGGATGGAGAATCGTCCACACGATGGGATCGCGCATTACCAGATTACGTCCGGTGAGCGGATTCGCCGCGGAGACCGGCGGTGCGCTGGCCATTAGCGTAGCGACGCATTACGGAATCCCCGTCAGCACGACCCACACGATCGCCGGCTCGATCATGGGAGCGGGCGCGACCTATCGCTTTTCAGCAGTGCGGTGGGGAATAGCGCGGCGCATCGTCTGGGCATGGGTTATCACCATTCCCATGTCCGCGCTTGTAGCCGCCCTCAGCTACTGGGGGTTATCAGCAGCCGGTCTGCGTTAACGTGCTCGTCTTCGCGGTGAT
>DASUZC010000205.1:0-5316 GCA_036377095.1 Gemmatimonadaceae bacterium | reverse complement strand
TTTCGAGATCAGGACCGATCGCATGCTTGATTTTCACGCCAAGGATTCGCTTCTGTCGCTCGTTGGTGGCGTCGACCGCCGATAATACGTCGAGCGGGACGCCGCGCTCGTAGGCGGTCCGCACCAGCGCTTTCACATCCTTGGGGAAGCAAGAGCCGCCGTAACCGGGACCGGGGAAAAGAAACGCCGGACCAATGCGCGCATCGCTGCCGATTCCCTTGCGCACGAAATCGACGTTGGCGCCAACCTCGTCGCACAGGTTGGCGATCTCGTTCATGAATGAAATGCGCGTCGCCAGCATGCCGTTGGCGGCGTACTTGGTCATCTCCGCCGAGGCGAGGTCCATCAGCAGGATTGGCTTGCCGGTGCGGACGAAGGGTGAATAAAGATCCGTCATCACGCGTCGTGCATACGCCGACTCGATGCCGAGTATGACGCGGTCCGGGCGCATGAAATCTTCGACCGCGGTTCCCTCTTTGAGGAACTCGGGATTCGCGCAGACGTGAAACGGAAACCTGGCGTCCTTGGCGACTGCCGCTTTCACCTTGGCGGCGCTGCCCACTGGCACCGTCGACTTGGTGACGACGACCATCTCGCGTGCCATGTGCTGTCCGACGAGCTCGGCCACCTCGATGACGTGTCTCAGGTCGGCGGAGCCGTCTTCTCCCGGCGGTGTGCCGACGGCGATGAACAGCACCTCCGCGCTCTTGATGGCGTCAGTGAGATCGGTCGTAAAGCGGAGGCTCTTTTCCTTCTGGTTGCGCTCGACCAGCGTTTCCAGCCCGGGCTCGTATATCGGCAGGATGTTCTGCCTGAGCTTGTCGATTTTCTTTTTGTCGATGTCGGCGCAACAAACCGTGTTGCCGGTTTCAGCGAGACAGGCGCCGACGACGAGGCCGACGTATCCGGTCCCGATTACGGAAACGTTCATCTAGTAGCGGGAAACGGGAAGCGCGGCGCGGGTAGCGCGCAGCGGGCACGGGCAGCGGGTAGCGGTAGTTGAGTGGGCACACGTCAAACTAGTTCGTCACGTGTGCTCACTTCAACCTTTTGAGCCTGAGTTTTGCGCTTCGATGACCTCGGTGAACTGGCCGCAAGGCCTATTGCAGCATCTGTTTCATCGCTGTAACGTGGAGACTGCGGCTTGTGGGCTTTGCCGCGGGGCGGGACCTCATGGCAGCCACCAAACGATCAAAAGCACCAAAGCCAACCACCGACCCTTTCCCGGTTGTCGGTATTGGTGCGTCCGCAGGTGGGCTTCGCGCTCTCCAGAATTACTTCTCCAAGCTCCCCTCTGACACTGGCATGAGCTTCGTGGTGATCGTGCACCTCGATCCCGCGTACAAAAGTCAGATGGCCCGACTGATTCAGAACCACACCGAGATGCCGGTCAGTCAGCCGGAAACCTCCGTCAAGATCAAGCCGAATCACGTCTACATCATTCCTCCTGACAAGGACTTATCCCTCGACGACGGGCAGATCCGAACTTCGCCGCGCGCCGCCCCTCAGCGAAACCGCGCGCCGATCGATCTGTTTTTCCGCACGCTGGCCGAGACACACCATTCGAAGGCGCTGGCGATCGTCATGTCCGGCACGGGTAGCGATGGGTCCAGAGGGATCAGCTTCGTGAGAGAGCTGGGCGGGATCACCATGGCCCAGACGCCGGAGGACGCGGAATTCCCCGAGCTACCCAACAGCGCCATCTCCACCGGGTACGTGGATATCGTGCTCCCGATCGAGAAGCTCGCCGCCGAAACAGTCCGCCTCAGCAGGGCGAGTCCGATCCGCCACAATGGAGACGTTGAGCCGCTCCCCGAAGCCGACGACGATGTAACCATCGGGCGAATCCTTGCCTACCTGCGTGTAAAGACCGGTCACGACTTCAGCGGCTACCGGCGGGCGACAGTGATGCGCCGCCTCGAGCGGCGGATTCACTTCACACAGTCGGAGAACCTCGCCGGATATCTCCGGAATTTGACCTCGATGCCCGACGAGGCCCACGCTCTCCTCAACGACTTGCTCATTACAGTCACCAGTTTCTTTCGAGATCCCGAGGCTTTCGACGCGCTCAGGCGAGAAGTGCTGCCAAGGTTGTTCTCGGAAGCGGGCTCGGATGGCCTGCGGGTGTGGGTTGCGGGCTGCGCCACCGGAGAGGAGGCGTACTCGCTTGCAATACTGCTTTGTGAATACAGCGAGGGCTTTGCCGAGCCTCCGCCCATCCAGATATTCGCCACCGACGTTCACGAGCGCTCCTTTGCATATGCGCGCGATGGGTTCTATCCCGACACAGTCGCAGCCGACGTGTCACCCAGCCGACTGGAACGCTTTTTTTCACGCGAGCCCGGTGGATATCGGGTGAAGAAGGTGATTCGGGAGAAAGTGTTGTTCGCCAGTCACGATCTGTTGAAGGACCCGCCGTTTTCGCGCCTCGATCTAATCAGCTGCCGCAATTTGCTGATCTATCTGGGAACCGACGCCAAGCACCGGGTTGCATCGGTGTTTCATTTCGCGCTCCGTCCGGGCGGCTACCTCCTGCTCGGCAGCTCAGAAGGTATGGACCAGACCTCCACACTGTTCGCCCCAGTGGACAGGAAGCAGAGAATCTTCCGGGCCCTGATGACCGACCACCGGACCCACGTCTTTACATCGCCCGACGATTTTCGGCCCTTGCCCCCGCTCGCTGGTCCACCGCGCCGGAGATCAGCCCCTACGCCGACTGCGTGGACACTCCACCAGCAAGTGCTCGAAGCTTATGCATCGCCAAGCCTGCTGGTGAACGAGGAAGGAATCGTCATTCATCTCTCGGCGCGGGTTGGCGCGTATCTGCAGCGACGGGGAGGAGAGCCGAC
Organism: Gemmatimonadaceae bacterium; assembly: GCA_036377095.1. Classification (GTDB taxonomy): domain Bacteria; phylum Gemmatimonadota; class Gemmatimonadetes; order Gemmatimonadales; family Gemmatimonadaceae; genus UBA4720. The sequence continues at coordinate 2,467 of DASUZC010000205.1, read as the reverse complement.
CCACAAGCTGCTCGACATGCTCCCCCGCAACATGCGTCCCCGGTTTAGAACGATGTTGACGCGCGCGTTCAAGGATGGCAAACCAGGTCACGCCACCAATTTCACCTTTGACATCGACGGTAAGCGCCAGCATGTGGACGTCATGGTGAAGCCGATCGAATCAGACCGGCGCGGCAATAAAGTCGCGCTGGTGGTGTTCGAGCAGCACACACGCCACCACAAGTCACGTTTGTCCACCACTGTCACCGGGCGCAGCGGCGCTTCACCCGCTCCGCGAGTCCGAGGGCGGAAGGGCGATTCTGACATCGACGAGCTGAAGCGCGAGCTGCAGGCGACCATTGACGAACACGAGTCGATGATCGAGGAAGCACGCGCCACAAACGAAGAGCTTCAGTCGATCAACGAAGAGCAACGTGCAACGGCCGAGGAGCTGGAGACAAGCAAAGAGGAGCTGCAATCCCTGAACGAGGAGCTACGCACCGTCAACCAGGAGTACCGCAATCAGAACGAGCAGCTGGCACAGACCAACGCCGACCTGGAGAATCTGATCGACTCCACCGACATTGGCACCATCTTCCTCGACCGAGACCTGTGTGTTCGGCGATTTACGCTCCCTGTCACCAATGTCTTCAACTTTGTCGCGACGGATGTAGGACGTCTGGTAAGTGATGTCACCAACCGACTCCGCTATTCGGAGCTGATGGACGATTTGAGCCAGGTGTTACAAAGGCTGACGCGGCTGGAGCGCGAGGTGATCGCCGACAACGGAAGGTGGTTCATGGTTCGCATCTCTCCGTACAAGTCGACGGACAACCGCATCGAAGGAGTGGTATTGGCGTTGTTCGACATCACCGAGCGCAAGCTGGCCGAGATCGAGCGTGAGCTCCTGCTCCACGACACACAGAGCGCCAGCACCGCCAAGTCGAATTTCATGGGCGTAATGTCCCACGAGTTGCGGACGCCGCTGAACGCGATCGTCGGTTACGCCGGCATCATGAACGCGGGCGCGATCGGCTCGATTTCGAGCGAGCAAAGCCGGCAATTGGATAGAATCTCGGCCAGCGCGATGCATCTCTCGCATCTGCTCGACGACGCGCTCGAGGCGGCACGGCTGGACTCCGGCTCCCCGGCAATCCACTTCGACAGGATCGACCTCAGTTTCCTCATCCGCGAAGTAACCGAAGCTGTTGCTCCACTGGCGGCTAAGCGCGGGCTGGCCTTCAACGTCGATGTTCCCGCTGGAATGGCGGTAACCGCCGATGCGACGAAGATTCGCCAGATCCTGTTCAATCTGCTCTCCAACGCGGTCCGATTCACTGACAAGGGTCAGATCGACCTGTCGGCGCGAATTCAGGATGACCGCCGTCTGACGATGTCGGTCAAGGACACCGGCATCGGCATCGCCCCCGAGCATCTCGACAAAATCTTCGACCGATTTTGGCAAGTGGACCAGAGTCGCACCCGCACCCGTGGCGGCACTGGTTTGGGGCTGCTCGTCAGCCGCGCGCTTGCCCGTCAGCTGGGCGGTGACTTAGTCGTCACGAGTGAGCTCGGACACGGCAGCACCTTCACTGTCACCATTCCGGTGAAGGTCGCGAAAGCGGTGGCCGAGGAGCAGATCTCGGAGCCACAATCTCAGACCGCACCGGATCCCGCCTGAGATCCGGTGCGCTGGAACGACGCTAGCGCGGAGAGTTCTGCGCTCCCCCGAACGCCGAGAACCGACCCGAGCCCGAATACGGCACCGTGAAGTTCCCGACCGGTGTTGCTACCGTCACATCACCCGTCACGTTGTACGGGACGGATCCGCTCTGCATCATCTGTCGCGCAGCGGCGCCGATGCCGGCGTAGGTGAAGTCGATCGGAATTCTGATCGTCGTCGAATCGTTATTCTGCACTGTGAAACGCGAGTCCAACGCGCCGGTGCCGAGCGGATTCTCACCAACCTTGACGTTGTACGTGAGACGCGTAGCGTCGAGTCTGAATCCGTTCGGATTGTAGACGTTGAGATAGGCGTCGAGGGATCCGCCGGTGAGACCGAGTCCTCTCACGCGCACGTCCTTGAACGTGACGAGCGGTTCTCTGAATCCGGCGCGGCCCAGCGTTGCGCAGCCGGCAATTGTGAACACAGCGAGCGCCGCTACCGCGAGCTTCGTTCTGCGCTGCATGAAATTCGTCATCCTTGCTCTCCTTTGTTCTCGTCGAGAACGGTGTCTTCGGCGCGAAGCTTCTCCTTTTCGTCCGTTGGTGATGCTTTCGCCGAGCTTACATTGTTCGGCCCCCGCTCACTTTTGTCCCCTGCTGGGGACGCGGGCGTGGACACTTTGGCCTTCACATCAGCCCACCATTGGAGGCGTTTTGCGACTTCCTTCTCGAATCCGAAGGGTCCAGGCTCGTAGAAGGTCCGTCCGCGCAACTCCTCCGGCAGGTACTCTTGCGGGATGTATGCCTCTGGCACCGAGTGGGC
>DASUZC010000204.1:0-4437 GCA_036377095.1 Gemmatimonadaceae bacterium | reverse complement strand
GTAGAGATGCCGTGATTGATCATCACCATCAGCGCGCCCTGGACGCTCTGCAGCGTAAGCGCAAAGATCCCCAGCATCACGAAGCCGAGGTGGCTCACCGACGAATATGCGACGAGCTTCTTGAAATCGGGCTGCACCATCGCCACCAGCGCACCGTAAATGATGCCGATGACCGCGAGAATGAGAATGATCATTCGCACGGTGGGGTTCATCGCCGCACCGGGAAACAACGGCAGCGCAAACCTCATGAAGCCGAAGGTGCCCATCTTCAGCATGATTCCGGCAAGAATCACTGAGCCCGCTGTCGGCGCCTCCACGTGCGCGTCGGGAAGCCATGTGTGAAACGGGAACATCGGCACCTTGACCGCGAACGCGAATGAGAAGGCGGCGAAGAGCCAGAGCGCGGCGCGCGCTGACGGTTCGCTCGAGACCAGCATGCGATCGTAGCTGAAGTCCGGCGTCCCGGTCGCGGTGCGAAGATGCAATCCAAGCCAGATGATCGCCACCAGCATCAGCAGTGACGGCAGGAACGTATAGATGAAGAACTTGATGCTGGCGTAAATGCGTCGCTCCCCGCCCCAGATCCCGATGATGAAGTACATCGGCACCAGCATCACTTCCCACATCACGTAGAACAGGAATAGATCGCGCGCGAGGAAAACGCCGAGCATCCCGCTCGTCAGAATCAACAGCAGCGAGTAGTAGCTGCGAACCTTGGTGCGGATGCTCGTCCAGCTGCCCACCACCGACAACGGCATGATGAAGGTGGTGAGCAGGATCATCATCAAGGCGATGCCATCGATGCCGAGCGTAAAGCGCACACCCCATGTCGGGATCCACTTCAAGTCGACCGATGCCTGCCAGCCGGTGTTGCTCGGATCGAACGACCACCAAAGACCGAGCGACACAATGAACTCGAGCACGAAGAACCACAGGCCAATCTGACGCGCGGCCGGACTTTCCACTTCCCGATCGCCCGTCGCCTCGCGCACAGGCGCGAGAAATACCATTGCGGAACCGACCAGCGGAATGATCAGGAGCGCCGGTAGTATCCAGCCGTTGTAGCCGATCGAACCGAGAAAATCAGTCATCGTAGGGGAAGCGTAAATGCGCCGAGCATCACCAGCACTCCTATCACGAGCACCCACGCGTAAATCCCCACATTGCCTGACTGCAGTCGCGATCCAACCCAGCCGAATCCGCGGGCGAGCGCGGCACTGCCATTCACGAAGAACCCGTCGATCAAACCGTTGTCGATGATTCGCCAGAGGAAGTTTCTGGAGACTGCATAAGTGGGCTCGACGATCGCGCGATCGAGTCCTTCGTCGACATAGTACTTATGCGCGACGACTCCTTCGAAGCCCGTCTCCGGCACCGCCTCGCTCGGTCTCCGCACGCGGTCGGGCTTGAGTCGCAGCCAGGCGAACAGGATGCCGGCGACGGCGATCACCACCGCCGCACCAATCAGTAGCTGTTCTGTCTGCGCCGGCACGTGCGGTGCTCCCGCCACCACGTGCTCGGTCGGTGCGCCGACAACGGGCTCGAGCCAGTGCGCAAGAATCTCACGCGGCCCGAGCGGGATCAAATCCGTTATGACCTCGGGCAGATTCAACCACCCGCCGACAACCGTCAGGATGCCGAGCACGACCAACGGCCCCGTCATCACCCACGGTGCTTCGTGCAAATGCTCTTCTTCGCGCTGCCCGGTGCGAGTCGGCCCGTGGAACGTGTAGAGCATCATTCGCGTCATGTAGACTGCAGTCAGGAACGCCGCGGTGAGACCGATCGCATAGATCATGTAGAGCAGCAGACTGCCGGGAATTCCCAGCCAGGTTGCCGACGCCAGCGTTGATCCCTGAGCGCGCGCGAACACCGAGCCGAGGATCTCGTCCTTCGAAAAGAATCCCGCGAATAGAGGAATGCCGGCAATCGCCAGCGTGGCAATCCACATCAGAACGAACGTGATCGGCAAGTAGCGTCGCATCCCGCCCATGTTGCGCATGTCCTGCGCATCTTCGTGGCTGCCGGTCGCGTGATACGCCGTGTGCATCGCCTGGATCACCGACCCCGATCCAAGAAACAGCAACGCCTTGAAGAAGGCGTGTGTCACCAAATGGAACATGCCGGCGACGTAAGCGCCGACACCGACGCCGACGAACATGTAGCCCAGCTGCGAGATCGTCGAATAAGCGAGAACCTTCTTAATGTCCCACTGCTTGAGCCCGATCGTCGCCGCGAAAATGGCGGTGAGAGCGCCGATTGCGGCAACGGTCAGCGACGCGACTGGCGACAATGAAAATAGGGCAGCGCTGCGCGCGATCAGATAAACGCCGGCTGTCACCATCGTCGCGGCATGGATCAACGCCGAGACCGGCGTCGGACCTGCCATCGCGTCAGGCAGCCAGATATAGAGCGGGATTTGCGCGCTCTTGCCGGTGCAACCAAGGAACATGAACAGACAGATCGCGGTGACGAGCGCGCCGTTGGTCGCCAGATCGGCCGCCCTGGCATTCACACCAACGAAGTCGAGCACGCCAATGTTCGCGAACAGCATAAACATGGCGACGAGCAGCCCAAAATCGCCGATGCGGTTGACGATGAATGCTTTCTTGCCCGCGTCCGCGTTGGCCTTGTCGTTGAACCAGAAGCCGATCAACAGATAGGAGCAGAGACCGACGCCTTCCCAGCCGATGAACAGAATCGGGTAGTTCGCGCCAAGCACCAGCACCAGCATGAAGAACACGAACAGGTTCAGATAGGCGAAGTACCTCGGGTAATCCGGGTCGTCACGCATGTAGCCGACGCTGAAGATGTGGATCAGCGCGCCCACGCCAGTAATGACGAGGATCATCACCATCGACAATTGATCCAGCTGGAAAGCCGCATCGATCTGCAGATCACCGACGGGCATCCAGCTGAAGTAGCGCTGGATGAACGGCGCGGCTGGATGCGCGGCAACCATTGCCTGCCAGATGACGGCCGCCAGCGCAAAGGCGAGGATCAACACGCCCGGACCGATGATGCTGACGACACCGGCCCAGCGATGGCGCTTCACTGCATGGTGATCATCACCTACAGCGCCCGCTTGCTCGGCATGTGACGTCGCCGCTGCTGCGGCCCCTTCGGAATGTGGATGATGCTCAGCGGTGTTGGGATCAGTCGGCCCAAAGTGCGCGCGGCTCAGTGACAACAGACCGTTGATGACAAATCCGATCAACGGCAATACGGGCAGCAGCCAGACCCACTCGGCCGGCGTGCCCGAGAGCGGATGCGCTGCAGTGGCCGCGGCCTGGAGCAGCATCATCCGCGAAGGAGATTGATGTTCTTGAGATCCACCGTCTGCCGATGGCGGAAGATGGCAATGATGATCGCGAGCCCGACCGCAGCTTCCGCCGCCGACACTGTCATCACGAATACAACGAACACCTGGCCGGCAGCGCCGTAGTAGCGCGAGAAAGCGACGAACGTAAGGTTCACCGCCGTCAGCATCAGTTCGACGCACATGAAGATGATGATGGCGTTGCGGTGGATCAGAACTCCGATCACGCCGACAATGAAGAGCGCTGCTGTCAGCGCCAGCGACTCAGCGAGCACCGGCGGACCTCCCACGGGCGAGAACGACAGCGCCCGCGATCGCCACGAGGAGCAACACGCTCGTCAGCTCGAAAGCGAGCAGAAAATCCTTGAACAGCGGATCAGCAATGACACCGACGACGTTCAGCTTCTGCAATTGCTGATCGTTGAAGTCGCGTGGCATGATCAACTGCTGGGGAAGCTTGGCGCGGAGGATCACCATGATCTCGCTCAGCAGGCCGAGACCGATAAATCCTGCCGCCAGCTTCCACCACTTCCCGCGCATATCGGCGATCTCGGAGGGATGCCCGAGGTTGAGCAACATCACGACGAAAAGGAACACCACCATGATCGCGCCGGCGTACAAAAGGACCTGGATCACGCCGATGAACTGCGCGTCGAGCATGACGTAGAGAGCGGCGAGACTGAACATCGTATTCACCAGCCACAGCGCCGCCGCGACGGGACTGGTCCGCGTGACAAAGGTGATCGCGGATGCGAGCGCGATTACGCCGAAGAGATAAAAATGAAAAACGTAGAAGAGCGGGTAGTGCGGCTCCATCACTGACCCTTTGGATCTTCGGGGTCCCACATCTCGCAGACGGGATGCGTCTGATCCATCAGGCGCTGCAAATCGTAAACGAAACCTTCGCGGCTGTATTCCGAATTCTCGTAATGACGACCGAGGTGGATTGCCTCCTCCGGACAAACCTCCTGGCAATATCCGCAGAAGATGCAGCGGAATTCGTCGATCTCGAACACGAGCGGATAACGGTTCCCTTCTTCGTCCTCACCGGGAACCAGCTTGATGCAATTGGCGGGACACACCGTCGGACAGAGGCCACAAGCCACGCACCGTGCTTT
>DASUZC010000203.1:0-18808 GCA_036377095.1 Gemmatimonadaceae bacterium | reverse complement strand
TGCGGTTCATCACCTTCGTCACCGGAATCGGGAAGACGTTGTCCTCATGCTCCATCAATCGCGATAAGTCGCCAGTAGTAATCACGCCGCAAACCATTCCGCCCTTGTCCGTGATGATGGCAATGCCGCGACGCTCGGCCAGCTGCACCACCGCCTGCCGCATCGTCGCCGATTCGGGCAAGACGGGCAGTTTTTCGCTTACCATCACATCCGATACTCTCGTCAAAAGCCGCTTCCCGATCGTCCCGCCGGGATGAAGCCGGGCGAAATCATCGGCATCAAACCCCTTCTCTTCAAGCAGCGCGATCGCCAGCGCATCACCCAGGGCCAGAGCGACGGTAGTGCTGCTCGTTGGCGCGAGGTCATGCGGGCAAGCCTCTTCCTTGACCCAGGCATCCAACGCGACGTCACTGTGACGCGCCAGCGTCGACTTTGAATTGCTGGTGAGCGCGATGGTATATACCCCAAGGCGCTTGAGGTGATCGAGCAGACCGAGCACTTCTGCCGATTCGCCGCTCTTGGAGAGAAGAATCGCGACGTCGGTTTCGTTGACAATGCCGAGGTCGCCGTGAACGCTGTCGGAAGGGTGGAGAAAAGTGGCGGGGGTTCCGGTCGATGTAAGCGTGGCGGCGATTTTTCTGCCAATCAGTCCCGATTTGCCGACGCCGGAGACGATGACGCGACCCTCGGAGCGCGCGATGCTCTCGACTGCCTTGGCGAACTCGTCGCCAATGCGACGTTCGGCCTCAGCGAGCGCGTCGGTTTCCATCCTGAGGACACGTCGCCCGCGCTCGACGATGTCCTTGTATGTCATCGGTTGATGCGCGCCCAGACATCGACGGCGCGATCGAGCAGCGTGCCCATCTCCGACAGCGGTAGCATGTTGGGTCCGTCGCTCGGTGCGCAGTCGGGATCGGGATGCGTCTCCATAAACAATCCCTGAGCACCCGCTGCGATTGCGGAGAGTGCCAGCACCGGAACGTATTCGCGAGCGCCGCCACTCGCACCTTCGGGGCCTTGTCCCGGCTTTTGAACGCTGTGAGTCGCATCAAAGATCACCGGCGTGCCGCACGCATCGCGCAACCGGGTAAACGACCTCATGTCGACGACGAGATCGCCGTATCCGAAGAAGGTGCCCCGCTCAGTGACCGCGATATCCCGAGAGCGACCATTGGTGTTGTTGCCACCCCTGATCTTTTGCACAGCGCCACGCATCCCTTCGGGCTGGAGCCACTGTCCCTTCTTGACGTTAACGGGCTTGCCAGTGGCGCCGGCCGCTTCGAGGAGGTCAGTCTGGCGGCACAGAAAAGCGGGAATCTGCAGCACATCGACAACTTCGGCCGCGGGCGCGCACTGCTCGGGCGTGTGCACATCGGTTAGCACCGGCAGCCCCGTAGCCTTACGAACGCGGGCGAGCGCTTCGAGTCCAGCATCGATTCCAGGTCCACGAGCGGCGTCGCGATTGGAGCGATTGGCTTTGTCGAAGCTCGCCTTGTAGATGATACCGCCCGGAATTTTCTCGGCCAGACGCGCCAGCGTCTCGCCGACTCGCAAATTCAGCTCGTCACTCTCGAGGACGCATGGACCTGCGATGAGAAAAAGTCGATCCGCCGGGAAATACTCCGTCACGACTACTCTGCTTCGCTATGCGCGCGCTTGCGCGTTCCACGCGTCGGCGCCTTTGCCTGCACCGCAGCACCGATGAAGCTGGCGAACAGCGGGTGGGGACGTGTCGGACGGGACTGCAGCTCTGGATGAAACTGGCAGCCGATGTACCAGGGGTGCGTCTGCACCTCCACCATCTCAACCAGCGAACCGTCTGGTGAGAGGCCGCAGAGGTTCAAGCCGTGCTCGATGAACGTGTCGCGGTACTTGTTGTTGACTTCATACCGATGTCGATGTCGCTCGCTTACCTGTGGCACGCCATAGATCTGCGCCGCGAGAGTGCCGGTTCCGAGTCTGCACGGATATGCACCAAGCCTCATCGTTCCACCCATGTCCGTGACGTGCTGCTGATCTTCCATCAATGAAATAACAGCATTGTCGCACTCGGGTGCGAATTCGCTGGAATGGCTGTCCGACAACCCGACGACGTTGCGGGCAAACTCGATGATCGCCGTCTGCATGCCGAGGCAGATGCCGAAGAACGGAAGTCCCGACTCACGGGCGTAGCGAATGGCCTCCAGCATCCCTTCCACACCCCGTACACCAAAGCCGCCGGGAACAAGAACGCCATGGAAGTCGGCCAAGAGCTCGCGGGTTTTCTCACGGCTGGTGAACAAATCACTCGCCAGCCAGGAGATATCGACGCCAACGTCGTGGGCGATACCGCCGTGGACCAGCGCTTCCTGCACACTCTTGTAACTGTCGACGAGGCCCGTGTATTTGCCGATTACCGCGATCTTCACCCGACCATGCGGGTGGAGAACGCGTTCGACCATCGCCCGCCACTTGGAGAGATCGGGTGCGCGCCTGCCGAGCAGCCCGAGCTTGTGCATGACACGCTCGTCGAGGCCCTGCTCGTGGAAGAGCAACGGAATCTGATAGATAGTCGGTACGTCGCGGCTTTCGATCACGGCGCCGAACTCAACGTTGCAGAACAACGCGATCTTGCGCTTCACCTCTTCCGATAGAGCGCGTTCCGTGCGGCAGATGAGAATGTCGGGCTGAATTCCGATCTCCATCAGCTCACGCACCGAGTGCTGCGTTGGCTTGGTCTTCACCTCTCCTGATGCAGCGATGAACGGAACGAGAGTGAGGTGAATGAAAATCGCGTTCTCGCGGCCAATGTCGTGACGGAACTGACGGATCGCCTCGAGAAACGGGAGCGATTCGATGTCACCAACCGTGCCGCCGATCTCGACGATGACGACATCGCTTTCGGGTGCGAGTCGCTTCATCGCCGCTTTGATCTCGTCCGTCACGTGCGGGATTACCTGGACCGTCGAACCGAGGTACTCTCCGCGGCGCTCCTTGGTGATCACACTGAGATAGATGCGCCCGGTCGTGATGTTGTTCGCCTGCGACAGCGATCGGTCAATGAATCGCTCATAGTGTCCGAGATCGAGATCCGTCTCGGCGCCATCGTCGGTGACGAAGACCTCGCCGTGCTGGAACGGCGACATCGTCCCCGGATCCACGTTGAGGTAAGGATCGAACTTCATGATCGTCACGCGCATCCCGCGCTCAACCAGAAGTCGTCCCAGTGACGCTGCGGCGATGCCCTTGCCGAGCGATGAGACAACGCCCCCGGTTACGAAGATGTATCGCGTCTGCTGCGCACTACCTTGCATTCGTCAACGCTCCCGCCATAAAGGCATCCCATCGCGCGTTGGCGCGCTCAAGGTCTTCCTCGGTATCAATGCCGCTTGCTGGTGCTTCCCTGGTGATAGCTACCCCAATGGGCAATCCGGCGGCCAACGGCCGGAGCTGCTCCAGTCGCTCGATCTCCTCGAGCGGATGCGGCGGAAGCGAAACCCATTTGCGCAGGGCCTCGCGTGAATAAGCATAAACTCCGATGTGCTGCAAAGTGCGCTCGGCTAGTCTGGAAGCATCTGCCCGATCCCGCAGAAACGGGATTGGCGCACGCGAGAAGTACATGGCGCGGCCATCATCAGCCACCACCACCTTAACCAGACTAGGTGTATCCAGGATCTCGGTGCTGGCGTGCGAGGCCGCAGTGCCGAGTGGGAATTTCCCGCTGGCGACTAGCTGAGCCGCGCCATTAACGGCTTCCCGACCTATAAACGGCTCGTCTCCCTGGACATTGACGATGGTGTCGAAGCCCTTGAAGCGCGGGTTCTCCGCCACCTCAGCGACGCGCTCGGTGCCGGAGCTGTGTTCTCGACTCGTCATCACGCACTCGGCGCCCGCTTCACGAACGGCAGAAGCAACGGATTCGTCATCGGTGGCGACAACGACGGCGTCAGCAACGTTCATTTGGGAGATTCTTTGCCAGACCCGGACGATGAGGGGGTGTCCGGAGAGGAGTCGGAGGGGCTTTCGGGGGAGGCGCAAGGCGCCGAGGCGAGCTGGAATGACTACTAGCGGCCCCATTTACCCACCGGTTTTTGCGCGACACATAGGAAAAGTCACGCTCAGTAATATACCAACCGGCAAGGGTCCGGGCAAACTTTGTGTTGGATTATTTTGACGTTTGCTTAAGCGCAATCGAGCTCTGCGCGAACGACTAGAAAGAGAGATCGGCGCCGAACGTTACGGCTGATTTGTGCGAGAACGGAGAGCGATCGTGGGCGGGGTCAATCGTGAAATCCACGCGGACGAAGCTCGCTCCAACACCAATGCCGAGATTCTGGATGAGTGAAGGCCAGTCTCCAACGCCGGCGTTGCCGGCCGCGTACCGCAAAGCCACAAAGGGATTGCCCACCAGCGGCAGTTTTATCTTCTCCAGGGGTATGACGTAGTCCCCCTGCACGAAGAGCAGGTGATCGCCGCCAAGGGCGAGCAAATCAACCGTTGCCAGTGTGCCGGCACCCCCCAAATAGGCAAAGCGCTGTGCGGGAGCGATCGCTGCTGCAGCAGTCCAGACCGAGTGCGCCTTGAACGAGAAGGTCTGGGTGCCAAAGGTTGGAAACCTCACGTTGCCATCGAGCGTCGCCTGCGTAAATGCGTCACGAGGCGTAGTGCAGAAAACCCCGCCTGGTGTGTTGACGCAGACGCCGTCGTACTGCGTAGCGATCGACCTTTCGAGCTGGAGGTTGAGCTTCGATTCCAGATCGTTGTTGGCGAGCTCGAGACCGCTGCCGAGGGTAAATGATGCGATGTGTCCTCTGTCGATCGGAGGATTCCCTCGCCGCATCCGCAGTCGATGTGTACGTCCGTAGAAGCTCCACGGTGACTTGGTCGGAACCAGGTCGCTCGTTGACCAGTCGCGCTCGTAGTTCAGTCCGAAGAACGGAGTCCATACGGATCCGCCGGTCATCCACGCGCGTGAGAAACGCGCTGTTGCCTTATCCGACCGATAGTAGTTGCGCGCGTCGCTGCCCACCAACAGAGCGGCTACGGAATTGAGCAGGTCACTGCGAATCCACTCGTCATTGGTGAACGTTCCGCGCCCGACAAAGAATCGGAGCTCGTTGGCGTCGCCTGGACGGAGAATGCCCTCGAACGATGGATCCCAGTTGCCAAGGTGCGAGCGGTATCTAACCAGAAGATCCGCGTCCAGCCTGCCGTTCGACGTCTCGAGCTTGGGGCCCCACGGCAAAGTGAGCCCATTAACGCGATCGTACGAGGGAATGCGGAGCCCGATGCCGAGTGGCAACGAAATCGGCGAATCGGAGTACTCGACGTAGGATGTGTCGGCTGGAACCGAAGTCGTGTCCTGCCCGTTAGCGCGAGCGCCGATTCCAACGAGCGCGAGCGAGATTATTCCGAACGCTGTGCGTTTCATGCGATAGATAGGAAGTTGCGGAGTATTTCCTTGCCGCATTCGGTCAGGATTGATTCGGGATGGAATTGCACACCCCATACCGAATGCTCGCGATGCTTCACGGCGTGGATCTCGTTCGGGTCCTCGCTGGAGCGGGCGATGACCTCGAGCTCGCTCGGCAGCGACGAGCTCTCAACAACCAGCGAATGGTAGCGCATCACCGTTAGCGGATTTCGGACACCGGCAAATATTCCCTTGCCATCGTGAGTGACGCGGGATGTCTTGCCGTGCATTAGTGTGCGGGCCCGGACGACTTTGCCTCCGTAAGCTTCTCCGATCGCCTGATGGCCGAGGCAGACACCCAGAATGGGAATCTGCTTGCCCCATTTGCGAATGGTGGGGACGCTGATGCCGGCCTCCCGCGGTGTGCACGGTCCGGGCGAGATCACGATGCGCTTCACACCCATCGTCCCGATGTCATCGACAGAGATCTCGTCATTGCGCTTAACGACCGGACGCTCACCAAGCTCGCCGAGGTACTGCACGAGATTGTAGGTGAACGAGTCGTAATTATCGATGACGAGGAGCATCGCTAATTCTAGCGCAAGCTAAGGCCGCGGGTGAAACTGCTTATGCACAGTGCGCAAATACTCTCGATCGACGTGCGTATAAATCTGAGTCGTCGAAATATCGACGTGTCCAAGCATCTCCTGAACGGCTCTAAGATCGGCTCCGCCCTCGAGCAGGTGCGTCGCAAAAGAGTGCCTCAGCGTATGTGGCGAGACCGGTTTGGTGATCCCCACCTGATCCACGTATTTCCGCAGAATCTTCCAGGCACCCATTCGTGACAATGGTTGGCCGCGCGCATTCAGGAACAGCACACCCTTTCCTTCCCCACGCTCGAGCTTTGGCCGGAGCTCGCGCAGGTAGATCGCGATTGCTCCGATTGCGCGTCGACCGATTGGCACGAGTCGCTCCTTGGCCCCTTTGCCGAATACGCGGACCAGATGGTCCTGGAGCATCACGTCGCGCACATTGAGCGAGATCCATTCGGACACCCTGAGGCCGGCGCCATATGCCAGCTCCAACATCGCGCGATCACGAAACGCAAACGGCTCGTCCAGAGAGGGAGCCGTCAGCAGCTTCTCGATCTCCTCCACACCGAGCACCTCGGGGAGTGTGCGCCACTTGCGAGGTGTCTCGAGTCGTTCGCTCGGATCGCGCACGACATGGCCCTCCCCCAGCAGGAACTTGAAGTACGTGCGAACCGCAGACACGTTGCGTCGAATTGACGCCGGCGAAAGGCCCAGGTCTTTCAAGTGGTAGACGTACTCACGCAGCGTCCGGGCGCCGACATCACCCGGTGATTTTGCACCTTTGACGCTGGCGTATGTAACGAAGCGGGCGATGTCGAGTTTGTATGCCCGGCTGGTCTCTACAGATGCGCCCTGCTCGAGCGCCAGAAAATCATCGAATCGCTCGACGTAAAATGATCGGCCAACTGCATCATCGATGATCGCGCTAGTCATGCTTGGCCCTGCGTCGTCTCCGCCACCAGAAACCGACTGCGAGGACTGCGATTGCGATTGCGATCGCACCGGCGACCTTACCTGAGCGCACCAGGTACTTCTCCACCAGGTCCCAGTTGTCACCCGCACGGAACGCCAGAAAAGTAATCAGTGCGAACCAGACCGCAGACGCGGTCGCGACTGACAGCATCACTTTGAAGGCGGGCAGCCGCATCGCTCCGGCGAACGGCGGAACGATCGCTCGCACACCGGGAAGGAATCTGCTTACGAACAAGCCGACAAACCCGTACTTCTTGTGCAACTGCTTGATCCGGTCCTCGGCATCCGGGCCGGCGTATTTCTCGATGCGCCGCAGAAACACCTTGGCCCCGAATCGCCGCCCGAGAGTGTAGGTGACACCAGCGCCGGCCACGTTGCCCAACCATCCCAGCAGAAAGACAGTGAATGGCGACCCATGTGCCCGGTCCGCGAGAAAGCTACCGAACGCGATGACGGCATCGGATGGAAACGGAGGGAAGAAATTCTCGAATGCCGACAGCGCGGCAATTGCGACATAAAGCGAGCCGAGAGGCAGGTCGCCCAGCCAACTCGTAATCGAATGCAGCATTCGTCAGGAAGTTTTTGTCAGAGTGGCCACGGCAATGCAGGCGATTCCCTCTTTTCGCCCGATCCAGCCCATGCCTTCGTTCGACTTCCCTTTGACGCTTACGCTCGCTGATTCGATACCGAGTGCAGCGGCGAGACGCTCCCGAATTTTCGCGCGATGCGGGCCGAGCCGGGGTGTCTCTGCGACAACGGCGACGTCCACCTGGTTGATCTTCATGCCGGCTTCTTCGACTCTCTGTACCGCCGCCGCTAGCATCTCGATCGAGTCGCGATTGCGATTCGCATCGTCAGAGTCGGGAAACATCTCGCCGATATCGCCGAGGCCGGCAGCGCCGAGAATCGCATCAGTGATCGCGTGACAGATTGCGTCCGCGTCTGAATGTCCCGCCAGGCCGACGTCGGACGGGATCACCACACCACCGAGTTTTAGCGGACGCCCCGGGACGAAGCGGTGGGAGTCGTACCCTACGCCGACGCGGATGCTGGCGCCGGTCTCACGCGGCATCCGCTTGCACGGCGGCTGCTGTGGGAGCGGTTGGTAGACTTGACGGAGCCGTGACACCACTCGGCTCCAACAATGTGTAGTCCTGCTTTCTGCGCGCCGGTGTGAAACCCGCGTCCCGAATCAAGCGCTCCATTTCCGCGACAGAAGTGCGGTAGGTCGTGTTCGCAGCGGAGACGACGTTCTCCTCCAGCATCAACGATCCAAAGTCGTTGCAGCCGAAGCGCAGCGCGACCTGGCCGATCTTCATGCCCATCGTCACCCAGCTCGACTGCAGGTTCGGCACGTTGTCGAGCACGACACGCGCAAACGCGACTGTGCGCAGATACTCGACGGCGCCCGTCTTCGGCTGGTGCGACATCGTCGGTGTGTTCTCGGGCTGCAATGGCCAGCAAATGAAGGCGGTGAATCCGCCGGTTCTCGCCTGCACTTCCTTCACGCGCTGCAGATGCTCGAGTCGCTCGGCAAGTGTCTCCCCAAGTCCATACATCATCGTCACCGAGGTCTTCATGCCCTCGTTATGCGCGAGCTCCATGATTTCGAGCCAGCGATCGGCTCCTGCCTTCTTGGGCGCAACGATGTCGCGCACCCGCTGCACGAGGATTTCGCCGCCACCACCCGGAATCGAATCGAGACCGGCCTTCCGCAGCTCACGAATGACGTCGATCGCTTCCATCCGAAAAACCTTGGAGAAGAAGTCTATCTCGCTCGGACTGAAGCCGTGAATGTGGATCGGATGATTGCGCTTGATGTAGCGCATCAAGTCGAGATACCAGTCAAACGGTATGTACGGATTGTGACCGCCCTGGATCAGAATCTGGACTCCGCCGAGTGCTTTGACTTCGTCGATCTTGGCGCCGATTTGCTCGAACGAGAGCGTGTAGCCTTCACCGTGTTTCGGCCGGCGCGCGAATGCACAGAATCCGCAATCAGCAACGCAGACGTTGGTGTAATTGATGTTGCGGTCGATGATATACGTGACCGTGCTGCCAGGATGCTTCTCCTGGCGCACGCGATCCGCCGCCATTCCCAGCTCGAGGAGTGGAGCGTTGGTGTAGAAGTCGATAAGGTCCCTGGTCTCGCTCATGCCGCTGGAAGAAAGGTCAATGTTCCGTTCGGGATCCGGCCGCGCTCGACAAGCCGCCGGTAGAATTCGGTCAAGCCTGCAAGGTGCGGATAAGACAGACCGTAGTCGAGACCGGAAAGATACTCTGCGCAAACCGACCGGCTAACGCCCGTTGCCAGATGAGCCTGTTCAGCGAGCTCCGCCAGATGTGCGAGTCCCCAATCGCGGGAGGCAATCAGCCCGGCGTGCGCGTTGAGCGCCTTGCGCACATTGGTGGTGCGCTGCGCTACCCAGACGGCAAATACGAACGGCTGTCCTGTCCACTCCTTCCACATCTCGCCCAGATCGTAGACATGAGGATACCGATCGCGCTGGGAGCCAAGGACGAGCGCGGCATCGCCAATTACCAGCCGGGCATCCGTAGACTCGTCCCTCGATTCGGCGACGTCGCTGACTTCGGCGTCTCCAGGCACGAATCGCGGCGTGGTGCGCCAAACACTCTCGAACAGCAGCTCGAGCAGCGCAACGCTGGTCATCGAGCTGCGGCTGATGAGGACGTTGCGCGAACCGAGCTCGCTTGCCGGACGGCGCGAGAAAAGCATCACCGAGCGCACTGGCCCGTCGCATGAGATCGCGAGGTCGGGCAATAACAGATACCGCGCGGAGTCGCGCGCGTATTCCACAGCCGAGACGACGCTGATGTCCAGCTCACCTGTCGCCATCCGCCGATTCAGATCGGTGGGGACCCCGTCCACAAGCTCGGCGTCGAGTCGGACGACGCCGCGATCGATCGCACCGTAAACCGGGTAGCAATTGATGTAGGGAATGCGACCGATTCTCATCAGGCCGCCACCGCACTCTGGCCGTTGGCGCGATCGAACACGCGCAGGATGTTGTAGAACGAGTCACGCTCGGCGGGAATCTTTCCGGCGGATCTGATCAGATCGAGAATCTCATCGAGGCTCAAGCCCTGGGCCGTATGCGCGCCGGCCTCGTGGTAGATCTTCTCACGCACGACCGTCCCCTCGAGATCGTTGACGCCAAAGGCGAGCGCCGTCTGCGATAGAAACGGCGTCACCATGATCCAGTGCGTTTTGACGTGATCGAAGTTGTCGAGGAACAGCCGGCCGACGGCGAGGTTGCGCAAATCGTCAAAGCCAGTCGTCGCCGTGCCCTGACGTCCAAGCTCGATACCGAGCTCATTGTTGTCCGGATGGTAAGCGAGCGGGATGTAGGCAAGGAAGCCGTGCGTTTCGTCCTGGAGTTCCCGCAACATTCCAAGGTGCTCGATCCGGTCCTCGATGGACTCGACGTGGCCATAGAGCATCGTGCAATTGGAGCGAATCCCCAGTCGATGCGCTGTGCGATGCACGTTGATCCAGTCTTCACCCGCCAGCTTTTTGTCGGCGATGGTCATGCGCACGCCTTTGCCGAATACTTCGGCGCCACCGCCCGGAAGCGTGTCGAGGCCGGCTTCGCGCAGAGCCGTGAGAACCTGCTCGATTGAAAGTTTGTCGATGCGCGCGATGTGCGCGATCTCGACCGCCGTCAGCGCCTTGATGTGCACCTGCGGATAGCGCTGCTTGAGGCCGCGGAACATCTCGCTGTAGTACTCGAGGCCCGCTTTCATATCGAGGCCACCGACGATGTGGAACTCCTTCGTCAGGCCGTTCGCCGCGCTCTCAGCCTCGCTAAAGACCTGATCGAGGGTGTAGTGATAGGCTCCGTCTTCCTTGGGCAAGCGCGCAAAGGAGCAGAAGACGCAGGTTTTGCGGAGGTAGCAGACGTTGGTTGGATTGATGTGCTGATTTGCAGCGAACGTTACGACGTCGCCGTGCTTGCGGCGGTTCGCGTAATCCGCGAGCATGCCGACACCGAGCAAATCGGGTGTGGTGAAAAGGAGCGCTGCGTCCTCGTGAGAAAGCCTCGTGAGGGATCCCACCTTTTCGCCCAGTTTTCTGAGCGCGGGATCGGCGATTCTTCCCAGGTCCAGCGCGAGCTCGGCGCTCATCGCCTAGTTCTTGAAGCGTCTGATGGCGAGGGTGGTGTTGTGTCCACCGAAGCCAAAGCTGTTGCTGAGAACGGCGTCGACTTCCCGCTTGACGGCTGTGTTGGGCGTGTAATTAAGGTCAAGCTCGGGATCGGGATTCTGGTAGTTGATGGTGGGTGGGATGATGCCCTCACCGACGACCATCGCACTGATGATAGCCTCGACCGCACCTGCGGCACCCAGCATGTGCCCGGTCATCGATTTCGTCGAGCTGACGTTGATATCGTCAGCAGCCTCGCCGAAGACGGCCTGGATTGCGCGAGTTTCGTTGAGGTCGTTGGCGGGCGTCGATGTCCCGTGAGCGTTTATGTACTGGATGTCCTTCGGCGCGAGACCCGCATCTTTCAACGCGCGCTTCATGGCGCGTTGCGCGCCCTCTCCGTCGGGTGCCGGTGCGGTGAGATGATACGCGTCGCCCGTTGCCCCGTAGCCGACGAGCTCGGCGTAAATATGCGCGCCGCGTTTCAACGCGTGCTCCAGCTCCTCGAGGATGAGGATTCCCGCGCCTTCACCCATCACGAAGCCGTCGCGTGTGGCATCGAAGGGGCGAGAGGCTGTCTCTGGCGACTCGTTGCGCTCCGACAACGCTTTCATGTTGGCAAATCCGCCGATGGCCATCGGTGTTACAGTTGCTTCGGCTCCGCCCGTGATCATGATGTCGGCGTCGCCATACTGGATGGTCCGATATGCATCACCTATCGCATGAGCACTGGTGGCGCAAGCTGATACTGTGGCGTAGTTTGGGCCTTTGGCGTTGAACGCCATCGACACGATGCCGGCGGCGATATCGGCAATGAACATGGGGATGAAGAACGGGGAAATCTTACCCACTCCGCGTTCCCGATAAACGTCGTGCTGTTCCTCGAAGCTCTTGAGGCCGCCGATCCCGCTGCCGATGATGACACCGATGCGGTCGGGATCCATGCCGTTTCGTTCGACCAGATCGGCGTCCGTCATTGCCTGACGCGCGCCCGCGACGGCGTACTGGGTGTACTGGTCGGCCCGCTTGGCTTCCTTCCGATCCATGTACTTCAACGGGTCGAAACCTTTCACTTCGGCAGCGAAGCGAACCGGGAAGGCCGAAGCATCAAACTTCGTAATTGGCGCAGTCCCTGACTTTCCCTCGATCAGCGAACGCCAGGTCGTCGCCACATCGTTGCCGACGGGGGTAATCGCCCCCATGCCAGTGACGACGACTCTCCGCTTCATTACGCTCCGACCTTCTGGTTCAGATAGCCAAGCGCGTCGCCGACTGTGCGCAGCTTCTCGGCATCCTCGTCAGGGATATCGATGTTGAATTCCTTCTCGAACTCCATCACGAGCTCGACGATATCGAGGCTGTCAGCACCGAGATCTTCGATGAAGCTTGCCTCGTTCGTCAGCTTTTCCCGCTCCACACCGAGCTCTTTCTCGATGATGTCTTTGACCTTGTCGGAGTTGTCGGACATTTGACGGATTTCCTCTCGTTTGTGGGGATTCTCGGAAATATACCTAAGCTACAGTGCTGTACAAAGTTAGGTTGTGAAAGGAATGAGGGCCGAGGACCAACGGCATCGATCATCGCGGACTAATCGAGAACCGAGGACAAAGGCCGAAAACAGCATCGAGCAGATGATCCATGACGCGCCTGTCCTTGATCCTGTGTGTGCCTCCTTGTCCTAAATCCTCACTTAGTCCGTGATCATAGATGCAGTTGGTCCTCGGGCCTCAGTCCTACATGACGAGCCCGCCATCAACCACGAAAACCTGCCCAGTGATATACGAGGCCAGATCCGAAGCCAGGAACGTCACCATTGCGGCCACGTCGTTAACTGTACCCAGCCTTTCAAGTGCAATCTGTTTGCCTAACGCTTCACGGGCTTCGGGCGTCATGGCAGCGGTCATCTCCGTCTCGATAAACCCGGGCGCGACGGCGTTGACCAGGATGTTTCGCGACCCCAGCTCCTTGGCGACGGTCTTTGTGAGAGCGATCAGACCGGCTTTGCTGGCCGCGTAGTTCGCCTGTCCCTTGTTGCCGATCAAGCCAACGATGCTTGCGACGTTGATGATGCGGCCATTTCGCTTCTTCATCATGCCGCGGGAGACGGCACGAATGGCGGCAAATGCGCCACGCAGGTTGGCGTTCTGAACCATATCCCAGTCTTCGTCCTTCAGGCGCATCACGATGTTGTCGCGCGTGATGCCCGCATTGTTCACGAGGATATCGATCGACCCGAACGCTTTCTCGACATCGTCGATCAGTTTCGAAACCGTCGCCGTATCCGTGACATCGACTGAGAATCCCCTGGCGCTGTTTCCGATCGCGGTAGCTGCTTCTTCAGCGCGGCCCTGATCCCGACCGACCACCGCTACGCGAGCGCCTGACTTTGCGAAAGCTTCGGCGATCGCGCGTCCGATGCCGCGCGTGCTGCCAGTGACCAATGCGTTCTTGCCACTCAAATCGATGTTCATCAGGCGACCATCTGTAGGAGTTTTTCCACTTCCGTCACGGTTCCGCACGCGAAGGTTTTGGAGCCCTTGACCAGGCGACCCATGAGGCCGGTAAGCACGTTGCCGGGGCCCATCTCGACATAGAGGGCGTCCGGGAAATGCGAAGCGATGTTCCGCATCTCGGTTGACCACCGCACCGGCGACGTCAATTGACGCAGCAGAAGATCCTTGGCGTCGACCGCTCTTGTCGATGCGTCGGCGGTGACATTCGAGAAAACAGGAAAGACAGGATCCATGAATGCCGAGGTCGCGATGGCGTCGGTGAGACCGACCACTGCCGGCTCCATCAGTGGTGAATGAAAAGCTCCGCTCACCGGAAGTTTGATCGCGCGCTTGGCGCCGGCTTCCCTGGCTAGCTCCATCGCGCGCTCGACGCCGGCGATTTCGCCGGAGATCACGACCTGTTCATCAGTGTTGAAGTTCGCCGGTACCACCTGGCCCGCTTCACTGCTCGCGCGTTTGCAGATGTCCTCGATTGGAACGTTGGTAGTGCCGAGTATGGCGGCCATCGTTCCCGGCCGCGACGTACCCGTGTCGTACATCAATTCGCCGCGACGTCTTACGAGTCTCGCCGCGCCAGGCAAGCTGATGGCGTCGGCAGCGTGATACGCAGTGAACTCGCCGAGCGAGTGTCCCGCGGCCGCGCGAACATGCGGGAAGACAGAGTCACGAACCAAAGCCCAGACCGCCGCGCCGTGCGCAAAGAGCGCCGGTTGCGCATTACGAGTTGCGGTGAGCTCTTCGGCGGGACCTTCGAAGCACAGGCGACTGAGGTCAGCGCCAAGCGCGGCATCGACTTCGCCGAAGACGGCTTTCGCGATCGGAAATGCTTCAGCCAGATCCTTTCCCATTCCGGGCTTTTGCGAGCCCTGGCCAGGAAAAAGGAGAACGATGTCCACCGCTTAGAAGCGGATGACCATCGACGCCCAGGTGAATCCGGCGCCGAATGCGACCATCATCACGGTTGTTCCATCCTTGATGCGACCCGATTGAATCGCTTCGTCGAGCGCAATCGGGATCGACGCGGATGAAGTGTTGCCGTATTTGTCGACATTGACGTAGACCTTGTCCATCGAGATTCCCGCGTGCTTCGCGGTCGCCTCGATGATGCGGACGTTGGCCTGGTGCGGGATCAGGAGGTCGATGTCGGACCCCGTGAGTTTCGCGCCGTCGAGCGCGCGATCCGCGGCGTCGGCCATCGATCGTACGGCGTGCTTGAAGACTTCGCGGCCGGCCATCTTCACGAGGTGCGATCGCTTCTCGAGAACCTCGGCGGACATCGGCACCGTCGCACCACCCTCCGGGCGGTACAAAAGATCGGCAAGCTTGCCGTCGCTGCGCATGTACGACGAAAGAATCCCCTTCCCGTGATGGCGGCTGCGTTTGAGTACCGCTGCGCCTGCGCCGTCGCCGAAGAGCACGCACGTCGCGCGGTCTTTCCAGTCGACAATCGCACTCATCTTCTCTGAGCCGATGACGAGCGCCGTCTCGGCGGTCCCCGACATAATCAGACCTTCGGCTGTGGCCATCGCGTAGAGCCAGCCAGCACAGGCGGCACCGACATCAAAAGCGGCGGCGCGGGTCGCCCCGAGCTCGGCCTGAATGTCGACGGCGGTTGACGGAAGGAGCCGATCCGGCGTCGCCGTGCTGAGGACGATTACATCGATTTCGCCGGGGTGCACGTTGGCTGCAGCCATCGCGTGACGCGACGCGTCGGCCGCCATCGAACAGGTGGTCTCGCCATTGCGGGCAAGCCTGCGCTCAACGATTCCGCTCCTCTCCACGATCCACTCGTGCGAGGTCTCGATTCCAATCGACGCGAAATCGTGGTTTGTCATCACGTGCTGGGGCAGACCGCGACCCGTTCCAGTGACTGCGGCGACCGGCCTTTTCATGCTGACTCCGCCACCGCATTGATCAACGGCTCGGCGGCCTCGAGTTTCTGTCCGATCATATCGTTCATGCGCGTCTCCACCGCCCGCACCGCGACCTTGATTGCGTTCTTGATAGCACGCGGCGGCGAGTTGCCGTGGCAAATGATGCTGACACCGCGACAACCGAGGAGCGGAGCTCCACCATAGGCGGTCGAGTCGAATCTCGTGAGCGCCGATTTCACGTGCTCGGTGTCGAGTTCCGGATGCTCACTGAGAACGCGCACCATCAGCGGCGCAACCGCTTCGTAGAACTTCAGCACCACGTTGCCGACGAAGCCATCGCAGACGACGACATCGAACAGGCCGCGCTCGCTGGCACCAGCGGGCAAATCGCGTCCTTCCAGGTTTCCGTGAAACTTGAATCCCGCTTTCTGGAAGAGAACGTGAGCCTCCTTAACCACCGCGTTGCCTTTCTCCGGTTCTTCGCCAATCGAGAGCAGTCCGATCGAAGGATTCTTTCGCCCGAGAACGCATTCCGCGTAAACCGCGCCAAGCCACGCAAACTGGAGGAGCTCTTTGCTGGAGCAATCGACGTTTGCACCGGAATCGATCACAATGACCGGATTTTCCGCTGTTGGAAACACAGTCGCGATAGCAGGGCGCGTGAGTCCGGGCTGCAGCTTGAGCAGCATCGCCGACGACGCCATTTGGGCGCCCGTGTTGCCCGCCGAGACAAAAGCGTCGGACTTGCCGTCGACCTGCAGCTTGAGTCCGACGATCATCGAGCTATTGGGCTTCTTGCGCAGGCCGGCGGTCGGCTTCTCGTTCATCTCGATGACGTCGGGCGCCTCGACGATCTCGATGCGCGCGCGTGACGAAGCTGCCGCCGGCAACTCTTCGGAGATTTGATGGTCGAGCTGGGCTTCGATTACCGATGTTCGGCCAACGAGCTGGACGATGTGACCGGGATCCAGCTCCTGCAGAGCGAGTAATGCGCCGGCGATTGTGGCTTTGGGAGCAAAGTCACCCCCCATCGCGTCCAACGCAATGCGCGCCAACCTAGGCTTCCTTTGGCTCTACTCGCTGTTCGCCCGCGTAGTACCCGCATTCCTCGCAGACGTGATGTGGGCGCTTCATCGCCTGGCAGCGGGGACATTTTTGAATGACGATCGCGGGCGCGATTTTGTGCGTGTTGCGGGCGCGCTTTTTCCGCTTGGAGGTGCGTCGTTTGGGGACGGCCATCTTTCTTGTTCCTTAGGTTGTTTTGACGAGCTAGTGCGTTTTGCTCTGATGCTTGCGCAACGCATCCCAGCGCGGATCAGTCGTGGTTGTCGAGCAGTTACATGTACTTTCGTTCAAATTGGTGCCGCAGGTCGGGCACAACCCTTTGCAGTCGTCGCTGCATTGGACGTACGCCGGCGCCGTCAGCAACCACGTCTCCCGCACTGCCGGGCGCAGATCGATCATCGGCGCGTTCGGATCGTACAGAAAGACCTCGGGATCGTCCGCTTCTTCTGCGCCGATCTCGGCGAGGAGAAAATGAACTTCCTCGTCGATGTCGACCTCGACCTCGTCGAGACATCGGCGGCAAGGCATCTGAACCCGCCCCTCCATCCGTCCCGTGAAGTAGAACCTTCCCTCGCTTGCTGAAGAAAGTCGACCCGTTACACGAATCGGATCGGCAGGACGGGTGTCTCCCTTCTCCCAAATGGGGTCGTCCGGCTGAACCGAGCCGTCAACGTGCACGGCTTTGGACTCCAGCGAGCGAATGTCAAACGACAGCATAAGCCCTTTAAAATAGCGGGCTTATGAGTGGTATTCCAGTGTCGCAGGCAATGAACTTCAGCCCGCCGGGCTAAACCAGTTCGACTTCGGGAAAGAAGAAGTTCGCCTCTCGCTCGGCGTTCTCATCAGAGTCAGAGGCATGAATGGCGTTCCGCTCCTTGGACTCGGCGTAGAGCTTTCGGACCGTGCCGGCCTCGGCCTCGGCGGGGTCAGTTGCGCCGATGGTTTTGCGGAGCGCGGCGACCGCATCGGCCCGTTCGAGGACCATCGGCATGCACTTGCCCGACGTCATGAAGCGCACGAGCGGCGCGAAGAAAGGGCGCTCCCGGTGGACCGCGTAGAACGCCTGCGCCTGCGACTCGGAAAGGCGCATCACCCGTGAAGAAATAATCTTGAATCCCGCTTTCTCCAGGTGGGCGATGATGAGGCCCGATTTGCCGGAGCCGAAAGCGTCGGGCTTGATGATCGTGAGTGTTCTGTTGCCAGCCATTCAATTCCTAGCGCATCGCGCGTTTGAGTAGATCCACTACGTCGCGGGGCCGCTTCGCGACACCGACGCCGTTATCCTCGAATGCCTGCATTTTCTCCGCAGCCGTGCCCGCAGAGCCGGAGATGATCGCGCCGGCATGTCCCATCCGGCGGCCGGGCGGCGCCGTTTGACCGGCGATGAAGCCGACGACCGGCTTCTTCATTTTTTCCTTGACGAAACGTGCGGCATCCTGCTCATCCGTGCCGCCGATCTCGCCGATCATCACCACTGCCACGGTGTCCGGATCCTTCTCGAACGCGGCGAGGCAGTCGATGAAGTTGGTGCCGTTGATCGGGTCACCCCCGATGCCGACGCACGTCGTCTGACCGATCTTCGCTCTCGTCATCTGATAGACAACTTCGTACGTCAGAGTGCCCGAGCGACTGACCAAGCCGACGTTGCCCGGCATGCAGATGCGACCGGGGATGATGCCGACGTTTGATTTCCCCGGTGAAATCAGGCCGGGACAGTTCGGGCCGAGCAGGCGCAAGTTTCTCTCTTTGACGAAGGGGTATACGCGCGTCATGTCGAGCACGGGGACACCTTCGGTGATGGCGACGATCAGTGAGATGCCCGCATCCGCCGCTTCCATCATCGCGTCGGCAGCGAAGACTGGTGGCACGTAGATCACCGATGTATTTGCACCCGTCTTTTTGACTGCTTCGGCGACGGTGTTGAAGATTGGAACCTTGTTCTCGAACTGCTGGCCGCCCTTCCCCGGTGTGACGCCCGCGACAACCTGCGTGCCATAGGCCATCATCTGCTTGGCGTGGAACGATCCATCCCGGCCGGTGATGCCCTGGACCAGCAGCCGCGTATTTTTGTCGATGAAGATGCTCACGCGGCTTTTCCCCCGGTGGCGAGAGCGACAGCCTTCTGCACTGCCTCGTCCATGTCTGTCATGGCGGACAGCTTGTGCTCGTCGAGGATCTTGAGGGCGATCTCCTCGTTCGTGCCTGTAAGGCGAATTACCAGCGGGACCTTGAGC
>DASUZC010000202.1:0-11547 GCA_036377095.1 Gemmatimonadaceae bacterium | reverse complement strand
CCGCATCATCGAGCGTGTAGTCACGGACCTCGTCGGACTACAAAAGGTCAGTAACGGAATCGTGGTCGATCCGATTCGCCGCGCCGAAAGCCCGGAGGCGATCGATGAGCACCTGGTCGACGAAGAAATGCACGAGGGGCTTTTGCTGGGTGACACACCCCGCCCCGAAGATCCAGAGGCCGAGCATCTTCATGAGAACCTGCGCTCGGAGCTATTCGGCACTACCGACGTTCAGCAATCGATCACGACGGGAGTTACGTGGAATCCGCCGGATGGCCCAACGCCCGAAGGCGTGAGCGGGCAGGATGCCACGCCCAACGTGATGAACGAGGAGCATTAGGGGAAGCGGGAAGCGGGACGGGGGAAGCGGGAGGCGGGAGGCGGGCTGGATAGCAGCGTCTCCCGCTTGCTTCTTTCCCCCATCGTTCTTAGCTCTTTCGCTTCCCGTTACCCGTTACCCGTTACCCGTTTCCCGTTTTCCGTTTTCCGTTTCCCGCTTCCCGCTTCCCGCTTCCCGCTTCCAGCTTCCAGCTTCCAGCTTCCAGCTTCCAGCTTCCCGCAAATGCCGAGCGCTTCTCTTACCAGGCGAGTTTCCTTTTCAGCGGCGCATCGCTACAGCCGGCCTGAGTGGAGCGACGCGGAGAACATGGCGACCTTTGGCGCCTGCGCCTGGCCCAACTTTCACGGCCACAGCTACGCATGCGACGTGACGGTGAGCGGCCCAATCGATGAGAAAACCGGCTTCCTGGTCGATCTCGGGGTGCTCGATCGAATTCTGAAGGAGCAGGTGAAAGATCGATTCGATCACCGCAACATCAACCTCGACGTCCCCGAGTTTGCCGACGGGAAGCTGGTTCCGACGGGCGAGAATCTGGCGCGCTACATCTTCGAGCGAGTAGACGAGGAGTTGCCCAAGCCGGCGAAAGTGCAGCGAGTCACTGTCGGTGAGGACGACACGCTAAGCGCGACCTACAGCAGGGATTGATCGGCATGTTGCATCCTCGAGGGCGTTGGCTGCGCGCTCTGATGTGTCTTGTGTTGCCGGCAACCTCCATGTCATGCGTGACCGTGTCGCACGCTGTGCGACCGGGATCAGCGCGCGACGACCTCCGGCACCTGATCGACTCGCTCACAACCGAGGCGGAGTTCAGAAACGGTTACTGGGGCGTGCTGATCGTGAATCCACGCACTGGTGACACGCTGTACTCGAAGAATGCTGGCAAGCTCTTCATGCCTGCGTCCAACATGAAGATCATCACCAGCGCGGCCGCGTTGACCTTGCTCGGGCCCGACTACACTTACAAAACGACTTTTCTCACCGACGGTCCGGTGCGGGACTCGCTGCTCGACGGCGATCTGATCGTGATTGGGCGGGGCGATCCAACCATCAGCGACAACATGCGCGTGGTGGCGACAACTGTAATGGACGCGCTCGCTGATTCGATTCGCGCGCACGGCATCAGACAGATCACCGGGAGACTCGTCCGAGTCGGCGATGCGTTTCCTGACTCGACGCGTGGCTACGGATGGGAATGGGACGATCTTGGCGAGTACTACGCCGCAGGAGTCGACGAGCTGATCTTCAACGAAGGGATGGCGCCGACTACGCTCCGGCCGCCCCCTGACACCGTGCGTGATAGCGCGTACTCGGGGCCGGCAAAGGATCCCGCGACAGGTTATCTCAACGCCCTGAACGATGCGATGATCCGCAAAGGCATCACGCTGGATGCAGGTGTTCTCGACAGCATTCTGCCGACGCCCTTCAAAATGGACACGTTGTTCACGTTCGTGTCTCTGCCGATGCGGAACATCATTCCGGCGCTGATGAAGCCGTCCCAAAATCAGATTGCCGAGATTCTGCTCAAGACAATCGGGCTCGAGCGGGGCGGTATGGGAACCGCGGACAGCGCGCGCAAAATTGTCGCGCAGCAGTTGCTGGCCTGGGGAGTGCAACCGGACGGTTTCGTGATCCGTGACGGAAGCGGGCTGTCCCGACACGATCATCTAACGCCAGAGACGGTCGTCCGTGTGCTCGATCGAATGCAGCAGGACACTGCGTTCGCCGTTTTCTATAACGCGATGCCGATTGCTGGAATCGACGGCACTCTGAAGGACAGAATGAAGGGCACTCCGGCCGAAGGAAACGTGCGCGCCAAGACCGGTTCCATTTCGTTCGCGAGGTCATTGTCGGGTTACGTGACGACAGCGGATGGCGAGCGGCTCATCTTCAGTATTCTCGCCAACAACTGGACGACACCGAGCTCGGTCGTCACCGGCGTCGCGGACCAGATCGCGGCCGCGCTCGCTGCGTACCGCATGAACTGACCTCCCGTGACCCGCTTACGAAGCGATCAGTCGATGTTGAGAATTGCGGAAGCCAGCGAGCGCATCCTGGCCGACATCAAGGCTCTGGAGATCGAGTCAATTCCGCTCCGCCAATCTCTCGGACGCGTGCTGGCAGAGGATATCGCGGCGACGGTGACGATGCCGCCGTGGAGCAACTCGTCGATGGATGGATACGCAGTGCGGTCGGCTGACATCACGCCGGTGATGACGGGCGAGAAAGTGAGGCTGCGGGTCGTCGGAACGATTGCGGCCGGGGATTTCGCCAAGCGGCCGATCAAGCGTGGCGAAGCGATGCGCATCATGACCGGCGCTCCGATTCCCGACGGCGCTGATTCGGTTATTCGCAAGGAAGACACCGACGGCGGCAGCGAAAAAGTCGAGATCCGCGACGCGCGGGACGTCTGGAAGAACATTCGTCCGGCGGGAGAAGATTTCCAGCGCGGCGACACGCTGGCGAAGCGAGGCTTCCCGATCAAACCCGCATTGCTGGGCGTTTTGGCGTCGACCGGCGTGCGGGAAGTGAAGACGTTCAAGCGACCGCGGGTAGCGATCATCAGCTCCGGCGACGAGCTGGTCGACGTCGAGGATTTCGACGAAGTCGTCGCGGGGCGGCGCATCATCTCGACCAACAGCTACACGCTGGACTCGCTGACCCGGGTCGCGGGAGGGATACCGGTCGATCTTGGCATCGCGGCTGATACCAAGGCGTCGTTGCGCCGCAAGCTGGAAGGTGCGGACGGATGCGATTTGATCCTCACCTCGGCCGGTGTATCGGTCGGTGACATGGATCACACGCGCGACGTGTTCGAGGAGCTGGGCGGCGAGCTCAAATTCTGGAAGGTGAGAATGCGTCCGGGCGCGCCGCTGGCCTTCGGCGTGCTCAACGGAGTGCCATGGATCGGAGTCTCCGGCAATCCGGTATCGGCGATGGTGAGCTTTGAGGTATTCGTGCGCCCGGCGCTGCGGAAAATGCAGGGGCATGCGGCGCTCTTCCGTCGCACGGTTACAGTGACGATCGACGAGGAGATTCAAATTGCCGCGAAGCTGACGCACTTCCTGCGCGCGATTGTCACCCGCAGCGCGGATGGTAGCCTGAGCGCCCGTTTGACCGGGCCGCAGAGCTCGGCTGCATTGACTTCGATGGCAAAGGGCAATGCACTGTTGATGGTGCCGGAAACGTCGCCGAAAGTGGCGAAAGGATCGAAGCTGAACGCACTGATGCTCGATCAAAGTCTCGAAGAGACTTCGGCGTTTCCGCTGTGATCGATAGAGTCGGCGGCTCCGAGCTGGATCAACGCGACGCGTTGAACGGCGACGCACTCGTCGTATCGCTGAAGCGGAGATTTCGCACGGCGGCCCTGGATGTACCCGTCGGCGATCGCACTTTCACGATTCTCAAGCCAGCGAATCCCGACGATCTGATTCGCGAAGAGGATTTCGTCAAGGATGAGCGGCTGCCGTACTGGGCGGACGTGTGGCCGTCGTCAGTGATTCTTGCGGCGAAGCTGCTGGAGGTCGACGGGCACGGTAGGAACGCGCTGGAACTCGGTTGTGGTGCGGGGCTTTGCTCGACCGCAGCCCACAGCGCCGGCTTCGAAGTTCTGTCGACCGACTACTACGACGACGCGCTCGAATTCACGCGCGCCAACGTTTTCCTGAATCTCGGAGTGGAAGCGCGCACGTCGCCTTTCGACTGGCGTCATCCGCCGTCAGGCCTGGCGCGGTACGATCTCGTATTCGCGTCCGATGTGTTGTACGAGGAAGAGTATGCTCGCCTGCTACCGCAGATTCTGCTGCGCACTCTTGGGCCAAACGCTTTTGCCATGATCGGCGACCCGGGTCGGGTGGCTGCGCCGCTGTTTGTCGAATCTTGCACCGAGGCGGGTTTGTCCGCGCGGATCATCGAGACACGGCCGTTCGAGTCGGGCGAGATTCGGCAGCGGATCGATATTTACGAGGTGAAAAGAGCCAACTAAAGTCGGCCGATTTGCAGTTTGGAGCTTACTCCCTACATCTGCCGGTACTTTGGTCCGCTACCGCCCTCGCGCGGCGTCCAACGCGGGCCGAGGACATCAGTAGCCTTGCAATCGATGCAATTCGCGGGACTGACAACGAGTCGCTCGCCATCGCGCTCATATACCCCCGCCGGACACATGTGCGTGTATAACTCGGCGACTTCAGCGGTGATGTCGCTGCCGACGGTGAGATGCGAGGGAATGTCGTCTCGCGTAGCGTTGCCGGACTTGAAAACGGCGTCGAGCTTGCTGAATGTGAGCTTCCCGTCCGGCACGAACGGCTTGGGCGCGGTCACCTCGCGCACCACCTCGGAATCATTGTGCGACTCGATCTTGCCGCCGAACAATGCGCCCCGACTCAGCGTCATCAGACCGACCTTGAGACCGGTCACGTAGAAGTTTTTCTCCTGGAACGCCAGTCTCATGTTGCGCCGATGATAGAGATCGCTGGCGATGAAGCTGCCATCGACCATCGCGTCGTATTCCTTGAGCGTTGAGGCGGAGGTGTCCTTGCGCTTTAGCGCGTCAAATGCTGCGCGCGCCGCGAACATCCCCGATTGCATCGCATAATGAATCCCCTTGAGCGATGCCACTTCGACAAATCCCGCCGAGTCGCCAGCGATCATCACACCGTCACCGTGCCGCCGTTTTGGGAGCGCATAGTAACCGCCCTCGGGAATCGTCTTCGCTCCCCACTCCACCATTTCCCCGCTTTCGAGAACATCTTTGAATAGCGGGTGCAACTTCATGCGCTGCAGCATCTCGTGCACATCGTCCGAGGTGCGCTTGTAATCGAGGCCGACGACAATCCCGAGCGCGATCAGGTTGCGCGTCAGCGGATACATGAAGCTGCCCCCGAAACAGTCCTTCGGCACCGGCCACCCGAGCGTGTGCACGATTGCATCGAGTGGCTTGAGCGTTTCCCAGATCTCTTTGACACCGAGGGCGAAGATCTGCGGATTGTCCGACGTCACCTTCTGCCACTCCATATACGCCTGCGACAACGTGCCGCGCGTTCCCTCGGCCAGCACTGTGATCTGCGCGGTGATGTCGGTCGGCGGTGTGTAGCCGCCGCCGGGCGCGCCATTTCTGTCGAGGCCGGAAGGTGCCGTGCGAACGCCAGTGACGCGCGAGCCTTCCGTAAGGAGCGAAGCAGCGGGAAAGCCGGTGAAAATGTTCACACCGAGCGCCTCGGCTTTCTCGCCGAGCCAGCGCACGATCTCGCAGATCGACGCGACATAGTGGCCGTGATTCCGCATCGTCGGCGGCGTCGGCATTCTGAGCGCGCGACTCTCGGTCAGGAAATAGACCCTCTCCGCTGCAACCGGCGCGCGGAACGGAAAGTCTTTGTCTTTCAGTTCGGGGAATAAAGAGCGGAGGGCGATCGGGTTGACGACCGCACCGGACAGCGAATGCTCGCCGAGCGCGCCGGCTTTCTCGAGTACACCGATTTGTACGTCGCCAAGGTTGCCGCCGGCTTCCCGGTCCGCCTTGACCATCCGCGCCAGCGCAATTGCACCGGAGAGTCCGGCCGGCCCGCCTCCGACGAACAGAACATCCATCGGCACTGCTTCATCGTCCGGCTTGTCGGAGAGAATCAGCCGTTCGAGGGCAAGCGGGGCCTGGTGGATGCCCGGTAAAACTCTGCCGGCGCGATCAGGCATCAGTGATGCTTCTTCGCTTCACGCACCGCGTCCGTGAGGGCGGGCACTACGTCGAACACATCGCCGACGATGCCGTAGTCGGCGACTTTGAAAATCGGCGCCTCCTTGTCCTTGTTGATGGCAACGATCGTCTTCGACGTACGCATGCCCGCGAGATGTTGGACGGCGCCAGAGATTCCAACGGCGATGTATAGCTCGGGACTGACGAGTCTCCCCGTCTGACCGATCTGATCGCTGTGGGGGCGCCAGCCATCATCGGTGACGGCGCGCGTGGCTCCGACGGCCGCATTGCCGAAGGCAGAGGCGAGCTCTTCGACGAGCTTGAAGTTTTCTGCCGCCTTGAGGCCGCGCCCGCCCGCAATCACTACCGGCGCCTCGGCGAGGTCGAGCTTGTCCCTGCTGCCCTGCTTCGTCTCGATGACTTTCACGCGAGTCGAGGCCGGATCGACGGCCGGCTGAGCGGTTTCGACTCGTCCGGCTTTTTGATTCTGCGCCGGCGCGATCACGTTCGGTCGCATCGAGATGACGGCTGGCGTTGCGGCGATCGAAATCGTGGCGATGACTTTCCCGATATTCATCGGATGTCGGACGACGATCTTGTCACCCTGGATCTCGAACGAAAGAACATCGGTTACAGTGCTTACACCAAGTCGCGCCGCAACACGAGGCGCGAGATCGCGACCCTGGGCAGAAGTCGTAAACACAGCGGCGCGATACCCGCCGGACTTGATCCGTTCAGCGGCAGTCGCCGTTGCGACTTCCGGGCTGTAGTTAGTAAGCGCGGGATTCTCGACGACTATGACCACGTCTGCGCCGTGCTGTCCCAGTTGTGATGCTTTGCCGCTGATTCCGGGCGGGCCGAGTATCAGCGCGTGGACTTCCCCGCCACCGGTTTGATCAGCGAGCATGCGCGCCGCCGTTACTGCTTCCAATCCGACTTTGCGCACTTCGGTGCCCCGCGTCTCGACGAATGCGAACACGTTTGCCATTACAGCACCTTCGCTTCGGTTTGCAACAGCTTCACCAGCTCGGGAACAGCGGCCGATCCTTCACCGATTATTCGACCGGCTTTCCGTTCCGGTGGCAGCTCGAGTCGCATGACAGTGAGCTGTGGTTGTGGCAGCTGCGCCGGCCTCGATTCGAGTGGCTTTTTCTTGGCCGCCATGATGCCTTTGAGTGAGGGCAGGCGCGCGGTGTTGAGCCCTTCGTCGACAGTGAGTATCGCAGGCAGCGGGAACTCAACGATCTCCTGCGCGCCTTCGAGCTCACGCTTGGCAGTGCCCCTTCCGTTTGCGATTTCCAGCGAAGAAATGGCAGTGACGCAGGGAAGGTCGAGCATCTCGGCGACCATCTGTCCGACAACGCCGTTGGCCGAGTCGGGAGACAATTTGCCGAAGAGGATGAGATCGTAGCTGCCTGTCTTCAGCTCGGTGGCGAGTGCGCTGGCAATGGCGAATCCATCGAACGGGACTTTATCGGCCTTGAGATGCACGCCACGATCGGCGCCCATGCTCAGCGCCTTGCGGATCGTCTCCTGGACGACGTCAGGGCCGAGTGAGATGACGGTCACCTCGCTGCCAGCGTTTTTGTCCTTTAGCTGCAACGCGGCTTCGACGGCCCATGCGTCGAAGTCGTTGAGATCGAATTTCAGGCCCGCTTCATCGACCGAGACGTTGTCCGCACCGATTCTGAAGCGGACGTCCATGTCGGGAACCCGCTTGACGCACACGGCAAGCTTCACCGCGGAATCTCCATGTGAATGATTTCACATAAAGCTAGCCTATGACGTAACCCTTCCACAGCCACTCGAGCGCTTGCGGAAGGGTTTGCGCTTTCACGCCGCGATCACAGTGCACGGCATTGCGGGCAAACACGAATTGGTAGTGATAGCCTTTGCCATACAGAGCTCTTGCCATGTTCTCGCTGGCAACGACCCAGTCGTGCATGTCGTCGCGCATGATATTTGGATTGAGTAAATCGCGATCCCCGACTGCCAGCCAGACACGAATCGGCTTGGCCGGACTATTTGGTATGAGGCGCTCGTGAAATTCCCATGCGCCGTGCGGCGTCTCGGCGCTGTGCGGCCATTGCTGGTTCACCGCCGTGATCGAATACGCCAGCACCCGGTGATAAAGCTCGGGGTGATACCACGCCATGATGAACGCCGCCGAGCCGCCGGAGCTACAGCCCATCGTCGCTCTGCCTTGTGGATCCTTTGTCAGCCTGACGTTGAATTGCCGTTCGACGAGCGGTAACACTTCGCTCTCGACGAATTCCGCATAGCGGCCGGACATCGTGTCGTATTCCAGACCGCGCTCGCTTCCCTGCGCATCGCCGCTGCCGTTGCCGATCGAGATCGCGATCATCACCGGCACCTTTTTCTGGGCGATGAGATTGTCGAGCGCCGTGAACAGCGACGGATCCGGTCCATCTGCGCCGACGATGAATGGCGCCACGGTGCCGGCGACGTATTGCGCGGGCACGTAGACGGCGACGGTGCGCGTGTAAGGAGCCGGATGGCTCGTCGTGACTAGCAATGTCGCAGGATCGGTTGAACTGACGGTTCCGAATGTCCCGGAATCGCGGGCGATGCCCGGGAAGATCTTGCTGTCCACCGAGCGCATCGTGAAGGTATGCACCGTCCCGCGCGGTACGCCGTCGTGCACGATCATTTCGAACGCAGGCGTGTGCGTCGGGCCGATGATGAAGTTTCCATCGGCGTCAATCGGCGGAACGGCGCCGTCCGGCAGCTCCTTCGCGGTTACGAATCCGGAAGTGTTTGGATCACGGGTCGGAGGCGTCGGACGAACTTGCGCTGTTAACGGATCGACGGCTGCCAACAAACTGGCGAGCAATCCGACGAGCGTGCGCGTTGTTTTCATTTTGCTCATTCTTGCCCTTGAGGACCTGATAGCCCCGGTACTGTTTCCGCCGGAGTCTCGATCTCACCTGCGGGTAGCCCAGTAAATTGGGAGATGGACAGACGGCTGCAAAAGTCTTCGAAGCGAACCCGAATCATCGGATATGCCTGCGGGCTCGCCGCCGGCGCAATCTGGGGCACTACTGGACCATTGAGCACTGCGTTGTACGCGGAGGGCGCGGCAATCTCCGCGGTCGGGTTCTGGCGACTCCTGCTGGCAGTACTCGGGTTCACAATCTACGGATTCTTCGCGCGCGATCTCTTCAGGATCGACAGACGCGGAGTCTGGCTCATAATGGTACTTGGTGGTGCGCTGGTCGCACTGTTCGAGGTGCCGTTCCAGTATGCAATCGCGGGGCTCGGTGTCGCGCCCGCCGTCGCCCTCCTCTACACCGCGCCGGTTACCGTGGCGATTGCCGGACACTTCATCCTCAGGGAAAAGCTGACGCCGCTTCGCATTGCGCTCGCGGTGGGTGTGATGATCGGAGTATGGTTAACCGTTAACGGTGAAGCCGCTGACCCATCGCAACCCACCGCGTCGCGGCTTGCCGGAATTCTCGGCGGGCTGATTGCGGCGGCGTCGTACGCGGCGACGGCGATCGTCGCTCGCTACATCGTGCCGCGGTACGGATCAAAAAAGATGTTGTACTGGGAGCTCGTCGGCGGCCTCATATTCCTCGCCATCCTCCTGCCGGTGTTTGGACAAGCGCCGCATTCGCCGCGCAACATCGCAGGGTGGACATACGTCGCGGCGCTGGGGATCGGAGCCGTCGTGGCGGCGAATTTCCTGTTCTTTGCTGCGATGAAGCGAATCGATGCCGCACCGGCAAGTGTTGCCGCGAGTGTCGAGCCGCTGGTTGGAGCGCTGCTCAGTCTGATGCTTTTCAATCAGCAGCTGCGTTGGTTTGGGTGGTTGGGTTTGTTGATGGTGATTGGCGGAGTTGCTGGCGGATACGCCCAGGAGGCAGAGGCTTAGCGGATTCTCGCAGCGTCGGCTCGCGGCGGGCCCCGGGCTTTGGTCTTGCACCACCGCTGCTCATGCCCGCCACCCGGCTGGAAACAAAGTACCTCGGGTCGAGCGAGACGTTCGAGCTGCAGTTGTCGAGAGCGCAGGGCAGCTTCGTGTTCGACGCGGCCGGACGGAAGTACATCGATCTCGTCATGGGTTGGTGTGTTGGCAATTTCGGGTGGGGCAATCCCGAAATCGTGCGCGCGCTGCAACGGTACGCCGGACCCGATTACGCCTATCCCGAATGGTCGTACGCTCCGTGGGGTGAGCTGGCGCGACTCCTTGCCTCGATCGCGCCAGGACAGCTCACGAAATCATTCCGCGCGACAGGTGGCTCCGAAGCGGTGGAGCTGGCGTTGCAAGCCGCGCTGGTGCATACCGGGCGTCGAGCCTTCGTCGCGCTCGAAGGCAGCTATCACGGCAACACACTCGGCACGCTGAGCATTGCCGACTCCGAGAATCGGAAGAAGTACGAGAATCTTCTCCCGTTCTGCCATAAGATCGACACTCCACTCGATGACAAGGCGCTCGACAAAATCGAGAAGCGCCTGAAACGCCGCGACGTCGCCGCGTTCATTATGGAGCCGGTCAGCATGAATCTCGGCGTACTCATTCCCGACGCGCAATTCATGACGCAGCTCCAGAAACTCTGTCGCCGCTACGGAACGCTGCTGGTGATGGACGAAGTCGCGTGTGGCTTCGGCCGCACAGGGAAGATCTTCGCGAGCGAGCACTTCGATATCGAGCCCGACATCATGTGCCTGGGAAAGGCAATCGGCGCAGGCGTACTTGGACTCGGCGCTACGATGACGACCGAAGAGGTTGGCGAATCACTCGAGGAAGATGGCAGCGTGTGGTCGACGTTCGGCTGGCACCCGCGTAGCGTCGCTGTCGCGATTGCGACCGTTCGTTATGTCATTCGCCATCAGAAGAAGCTGCTCGAAAACGTCGCCAGAATGAGCGACTACTTCGGTGGTCGGCTCTCGCAGATGGAGTACGAGAATCCGGCCTCGATCAGCATCCTGGGCCTCGCAATCGGCGTCGACTTCGACGATGAGGATTACGCGAACAAGGTGGCGGCGAGATGCCGCCGCAAAGGGCTCATGGTCGCGCCGCAGGATACTGGAATACTTCTGATTCCCGCACTCAACATCGAGTACGAGGTCGCCGAGAAGGCCCTCGACATTTTCGAGGAGAGTATTTAACCCGCCAGGTCATACGCTTGCGATAGCCATTGCCGGCGTTCGCGGCCACCCCTTGCATGCCGCGAACTTGTGTTATATACTGAACCATATGGTTCAGTATTTGACGACCCGACTTGATACTTCGTTCGCCGCGCTCTCGGACGCCACGCGGCGTGGCGTTCTGGCGCAGCTCGGACGAGCCGACGCTTCGATCACGGACCTTGCCGAGAGGTTCCACATGACCCTCACGGGCATGAAGAAGCACGTTGGCGTTCTGGAGCAGGCGGGGCTCGTCACCACGAAGAAGATCGGGCGCGTGCGGACGTGCCAGCTGGGCCCGCGCCGATTGGAGGAAGAGACGGCGTGGCTCGAGAAGTACCGCCAGCGCTGGGACGAACGTTTCGACGAG
>DASUZC010000201.1:0-6048 GCA_036377095.1 Gemmatimonadaceae bacterium | reverse complement strand
CCGCGGCCGTCGTATCGAACACCGCCTTGATCGCCGCCGCATCAGAAGACGAACGAAATCCACCGATGGAACCCATCTGACTCGCGCACGCCATCGATAGGGTGAGCGCTGCGAAGGTGAGCGCTGCGAAGGTGAGAGCCGCGAAGGCATTCGAACGGCGAAGCTGCATCATCGCTCGGGCATTAGTCGAAGGTTCGTGCCCCACGGATCGGTAAGAATCCATTCCCCCTTCTCCTCTTTGACGGGATAACCGCTCGCCTTCACATGCTCAGCTGCCAGTTTCGCATCTTGTTGTGTGGGTACGATGATCTCCCACTCCAGCAGTCGCGCATCTGCATCGCTTGCAGGTGGCGCCCCGCGCGCCCAGGTGTTGGTGCCGAGGTGGTGATGATATCCACCGGCCGACATGAACAGCGCGCCCGGATAACTCCAGACCACTTTATCGAAGCCTAGAGCGTCGTGATAGAACGCTTCGGCCTTGGCAATGTCGCCGACGTAAAGATGAACGTGCCCGAGCACAGTGCCCGGGGGCATTCCGCTCCACGGCTCACCATGCGCAGCGGCGATGACGTTCTCGACATTGAGATGATCGGTGGTCATGTACAACTGCCGCTCGTCATAGCGCCACGCATCGCGCGGCCGATCGGCGTACACCTCGATGCCCAGTCCGTCTGGATCGGTGAGATAAAGCGCCTCGCTGACGAAGTGATCCGACATACCGGCGTACGCGCCGATCTCACCGAGGTGCGCAAGGAACCGTCCGAGCGCGGCACGATCCGGCAGCAGAATGGCAAAGTGATAGAGACCGAGCAGTCCGCGACGCGGAACCGGGCGAGCGCTGCGCAGCTGCCGGAGATGAACGATCTCGCGATCTTCGCCGTGCGGGCCAAGGCTGACTGTGTCAGTGGTGCGCGTGATCGTTCTAAACCCAAGCACCTGCTCATAGAACGTCAGCGATCGCTCGAGATCAGCCACCTGCAAGCGCACTCGACCCAGATGCGTTGCCTCGGGGAGCCGATACTCTCGCGGCCGAATGCCGTACGCGGTTTCGGCTGTCACGCCTGCGCGCCGTCGCTGTCGCTATTGTGGCCCGGCCAGAATGTCTTCACCGTCGCGAATACCAGCAGAACAATCAAAATCGCCTGAGCGGTAAGTGTCTGCACACTCGGATAGATCCCCATCGCTTCGACGTGCGGTCCGCCGGGAATGACGGTAATCGGCATGATATTGCCTTCCTGCAGCTCGCGAATCCCTTTGCCCATGAACACAAACGCCATGTAGTACAGCAGCAGGCTCGTCACGGTGAAGAACGGGCGCAATGGAATCTTGACGCCGTAACGGTAAAACAGCGTGAAGATGATTGCCAGCACGCCCAACCCCACGATAATGCCAAGCGCAAGCGGCAGACCAACGTTGGGCCCTTCGTTGAACAACGCCTGGTAGAAGAGTGCCGTTTCGGCTCCCTCACGATACACGGCGAGGAACGCGACGAGAGCAAGCGCTTTTCCGCCACCATGTTCCAGAGCATCAGTCACCTTCTCTCGAATGAACTTCTGCCACTTCGCTGCTTCGACTTTGGATATCAGCCAGTAGCTCACCGAAAAAAGAACGACGACCGCGATGAGCATGGTCGTCGCTTCGACGATCTCTCTGCTCGCCGGCATCGCCGCGAGGATGGTCTTGAGAATGACCGCGGTGGCGAGGCTCGCAACTACGCCGAGGATGATGCCGACCCAGATTGAATTGAGCCGCTCGCGATGGCCCATTTTGATCAGAAACGCGACAACTGCACCGATGACGAGAATTGCTTCGAAACCTTCGCGCAGGATGATGAGGAAGGATTGGAAGAACGCTTCCCACGCGCTCGATGGACTCTGGGTCAGGTCGATGATGGACGGCAGTCCGTCGGCGATCGCGTCGCGCGAGTTTTTCGCTGCCGCGATGTCGTTACGCCGGACAGCGCCTTTGAAGTCAGCGAAGTGTTTTTCCATTGTCGCCACGAGACCCGGTTTCTTGGCGCGGGCTGGAGTCTCGAGCGGCTCGAACGCGATGTAGGCATCGAAGGCACGATCTCCCGCCTCGGCGTTCTTGCCGTTGCGGGCGAAATCGAGCGCGCTGTCCAACAGCGCGAGAATCACTGGTGACGCAGTGTCGCCCGGGATAGCGGTGGCGTCGGCGCGAGCGACGGGAAGTGTCAGCTTCTCTTTGCGCAGGGAGTAGACGTAGTTGATGACGTTCCAGCGCTGCTGCGGAGTCAGTGTCGCCGCAAAAGCCGGCATCGCAGTCCCGCGGACGCCGACGGAGATGACGTTGTAGGCGAGCGTCGGTGTGAGATCCGGGGTCTGTGGTCTCACCCCAATCGCCGGTGGCGCAGTGCTGAGTGTATGCGCTGATGGCCCGTCCCCGGCTCCAGTCATGCCGTGGCACGAAGTACAGTTCGCGCTGAAGAGCCGATGACCTTCTGCAGTGTCCATCGGCGCCTTCGGCAGATCCATCGCGCCGGCAGTGCCGAGCGCGGCGAGAAAGTGCTGATGCAGCTCGCGGGCGGCCGCCGGCGGTTTGCGCTCGCGGACAACGGCGATGAGACTGTCCAGAACCGCCTGAGCCGTCGGCGCGTTGTAGCTATTGAGCCTGTTAGCGATTTGTCGGGCGTCGGTGAGGAAGCCCGAAGTCTCGTCGTATTCGTCTTTCGAGATCAGCTTGCCGCTCTCATCAACGGCCTTGGCGTACTCTTCAACGGCGACACCGACGATACTCGCCAATCTTTTTGCCTGATTTTCCTGTGCGGCGAGCGAGGTAGCCGCAAAAAGCGACAGGATCGAGACACCGATCCCTCGCAGAAGTCGACAATTCATTGCCGAGTAAAACTATCTGGAATACACGCCGAAGCAATTGGGGTCATTGAGGAATGAGGGCTGAGGACTAAGTGCATTGATAATCGCGGACTAAGTGAGGAATACGGACCTGCGAGCGAGTCCGAGTTGCGAGCTAAGTCCGAATTGCGACCCTATTACGAGATGAGAGCTAGCCGTTATAACGGTCGTAATTCGCAATAGGTCCGGACCTCGGACTCAGATCGTGCTTCGGACTGCAGTTAGTCCGCGATCCTCAATTAGTCCGCGATTATCGATGCCGTCGGTCCTCAGCCCTCAATCATCAATCATATCCCGATCGCACGTTGCCGCCTGCACCCCCGTTCTCCGCTCAAAGTCCATCACAAAGTCATTGAGCCGCCGATTGCTGAAAGTCCCTCGAGGCAGGCCAATCGCCTCGATCGCTGATTCGATCGTCGCGGGCTCCCCTTCGACCTCCACCAGTGCGTCCATTCGCGGATAAACCTCAAACCGGATCGTCGCCTCGCCAAGTTGATACTGCGCGATCTCGCGATCGATTTCGGAGGTGAGCACGAGGCCCAGTTTATCGAGAATGGTCTCCAATGACGCGAGATCTTCGACTGGCGTAGTGACTTCCTCGCGCACCTTATAGACGTCGCGATACTCAGTCGGGCCTTTCCAGTCGAGAAAGGTCTTGCTCGATTTCTTGGCAATGTACGTCCGCGTGCGCAGAACTTCGTCGCGCGAGGAGAGATCACCCGAGCCGAAATCATAGCGCCGGTCCGAGATCTTTCCCTCGAACGAAAGCTTTCCTCCCGCGCTCTCTACGCTTTTCCGTCGCTCGGCGACGTCGTCCACTACCGCTTTG
The DNA here is from genome assembly GCA_036377095.1 of Gemmatimonadaceae bacterium. GTDB lineage: Bacteria > Gemmatimonadota > Gemmatimonadetes > Gemmatimonadales > Gemmatimonadaceae > UBA4720. Next base: position 2,346 of record DASUZC010000201.1, on the reverse strand, counting down.
AGCTCGACCTCACGCATTGAGGATCGTGTCGAGCACCTTCCCGGTGTCGCCAAGAGATGGAAATACCGCGTAGGGTCGGTGCGCCTCCAGCTGCTCGACGGTGTAGTGTCCGCTTGCGACACCAATAGCCTTTGCGCCGAGCGATTTTCCACACTCGATGTCGGCCGGCGTATCGCCGATCACGACCACGCGATCGCCGGCGATCTCCAGTCCCAGCGCCTCGCCTGCTCTTCTCTGCGCGATTGCCGGGAGCTCGGGACGATGCTCGTGGTCTGATCCAAACGCGTTGATCTTGAAGCGATCGGGGTTGATACCGGCAGCGGTGAGCTTGATGCGGGCCCCCGGCTCGACATTGCCGGTGAGGAGTCCGAGGATCACATCGTCCCGCTCGTCGAGCGCATCCAGAATCTCGGGCACTCCCTGCAACGGTCGCACGTTGAACTTTCCGCTCTTCGCGCCTTCGCGTAGACCGTCGAGATAGAGATCGATCAGCCTGGTCATTCGCGAATCGATGTGATCGTCGGAATGGCCCTCCATCCGCATCACGTCGCGGACGATCTGCTTGTCGGTTTTCCCGTCGTAGCGATATGAGGGATTTCCGGGAGACCCGAAGACGAGCCCGAGCGCGCGTTGCATCGCCGCCCGCCCCATCCCACCGGAGTTGAGTAGCGTGCCGTCGATGTCGAAAAGAACGAGCCTCATCTCAAATCCCTTTTGGACAACCGTGAGGGGTCACGCCCGGGTGAGGAAAACGCCGGCGATGATTGTCGCGGCACCGACGCCCTGAAAGATCGTCGGGTTCTCGCCGAGAAACGCCCACGCGACGAGCAGCGCAATGATTGGCTGCAGATTCGAATAGACTGCTGTCCTTGTTGGGCCGAGCACTCTGAGGCCGCGATACCAGAAAAGATAGGCGACACCCATCGAGATGATGCTCGCGTAGAGCAGCGCCAGCCAGCCGCCGATTCCTATTCTCGACCAGTCGCTGGCGATGATCGCCGGCCCTGAAGCAATCAACAGCGGCACCGCACCACCAACCATCGTTATCGCCGACAGCGTTATGACGTCGACTCGCTTGGTGAGCGGCTGCAAAAGAATCGTGTACAACGTCCAGCTGAGGACACCAAAGAAGACGAGAACGGATCCGAGCAGAGTCGCCTGGCCTGCCGTCGGGCTGGCGCTGCCGGCAATCACCAGTGCAACGCCGAGCACTGACAGCCCGATGCCGAGGAAAGTTTTCCGGCGCACGCGCTCGATTCCCTTTAATCGTGCGACCAATGCAATGAACGCAGGCGCTGCTCCGACGATCAGCGCCGCGTTGCCGGCCCGGGTCCGGGAAACTCCGAGCACGAAAAAAAGCTGGTAGAGCCCGTTGCCGATCATCCCTGCCAGCAGAAGTCGCACGAGGTCCTTGCGGTCGACGCGCTGCAGTACGGATCGACGCGCTGTTGCAGTTTCTCCGCCGCCGTTCCTATCCCGCGCGAAGGCAACGATCATCAGAAACACCGCCACCAGGGCAACCCGCAGCCCGGCAAACGCGAGGGGATTGAAGCTCCGCGTCGCGTACTTCACCACCACGAAGTTGATTCCCCAGATCGTCGCCATCGCCAGCAGCAGCATGTCGGTCAGGCCAAAGCCTGGCCGCGACGACGATTGGGAAATTGCGATCGGCGGCCCTACTGATTCTGTCATCGCCGAAAGCTAGCTAGCCCTCAAAGCCACGGCGCGGCTACTTTGGATCATGCACATCTCGTTCGCCGTCTTTGCCGACGCAGCCAATCTCTCCCAGGAAGGCAAGCTCAACGTGCTCGGCATCTTCGATGCGGTGCAGGTTGGTGGATTACCGACGATTCATCCGCGCACTCACTTCATCGTACGAGTGAAGGCGGATGGTGGCGACGTCGGAACTCACAAGCTGAGTTTTCGCTGGCTGAGTCCGCGCGAGGAAGAGTTGTGGTCGTCGTCGGGTGAGCTGAACGTCTCGCCGGCGCCGAATCCCGTTTTCGAGGTTGATTTGCCGATCATCGCCGTCGTCGATCTCCCGCTCAACATGGCGGGGCAATACACGATGCAGGTTACTCTCGACGGCAACCCAACCGCTGCGGCGAGACTATTTGTAAATGGGCCCGTTCACTCGCCGTTGGGGGGAGGAACACCAAACGGAATGGTTTCCTAGTAAAGCGGACTGCGGGGCGAGGACTAAGTGCATCGATCATCGCGGACTAATTGAGGAATACGGACCTGAGAGCGAGTCCGAGTTGCGAGCTAAGTCCGAATTGCGAGCCTATTACGAGATGCGAGCTAGGCGTACAGAAAGATCGTAACTCGCAATCGGTTCGGACCTCG
>DASUZC010000200.1:0-20232 GCA_036377095.1 Gemmatimonadaceae bacterium | reverse complement strand
CGAGGTCCGAACCGATTGCGAGTTACGATCTTTCTGTACGCCTAGCTCGCATCTCGTAATAGGCTCGCAATTCGGACTTAGCTCGCAACTCGGACTCGCTCTCAGGTCCGTATTCCTCAATTAGTCCGCGATGATCGATGCCGTTGGTCCTCGGCCCTCAATCCTCAACCAAGACCCGCCGCCCGAAGCGGTATCGCTTCATCAACAAATCGGTGTATTCATCCCCTGCCGTCAGATCATCCACCGCGTATCCTCCCCGCCCGAGTGCAAGATGAACCACGCGAGTCCCTCCCAGCGAAATCGCGACGTGAGTGATTTTGCCGTCTGGCTCGTCCGAGAAGAACAACAAATCCGCAGGTTGCAGCTCCTTCATTGATGGCACCGGCGCTCCGGTCATCGCCTGCATCCACGCATCACGCGGCACATGCACCCCGTGCAAATGGAACGAGCTGGATACCAGTCCAGAGCAATCGCATCCCCAAGGCGTCACTCCGCCCCACTCGTACGACGTTCCCTCGAAGAACGTCATCGCTGATGCGGTGATCGAATCGGCGGCAGCAGGAAATGCGTTGCGCCGTTCGTCATAGGTCATCGCCAGTCCGCCGAATCGCTCCTGCCCTTCGGTGATCAGCGCTCCCAGCGGGAGCTTGCGCGTCGCGCCGTGCTCGTCGCGTACCGTGCAGCCGAGCGAAAGCGGTCGGCGATCGTTCCAGCCGGTTTCCTCCAGTGGAGGTGCGGGCTCCGGCATCGTCACCACGTATCCCTGGTGGACCCAGCCGGGATAGCCGTCCGCGCCTTTGACGTGCAGCCAGAGTCCGTTGCGTTCGACGACCTGAGCGATGTGGCCGTGCAGTAGTTGTGAAACCTGGGTCGTTCTGACATCGGGCTCGCACAGCATCGGTGCGATCGCCGCGATGGCGGTTACACTTTCGCTCAATGCTCCGGCCAGTCGACCTTCGGTGGCACTGTCAGAGGCGGCTCGGGACGTTTCTGTAGGCATGATTTGCAGAGCGTGACCCCGCGAAAGCTGCAGATGACACAGATGAAGGTTCCGCAGTCGGTGCACGGGTAGCCTTCGGATGCGCGCTCCTCGTTACCGCAGGAGCGGCAAACCATCAGATCTTTTTCGCGCAGATTCTTAGCCATCGCAGTTGCGTTGCATTACTTCGGTTGACGCCCCGGAATTACCTTATGCCGGATACTTGACGAGTCAACCCAGGTTTAGAAACGCCAGTTGCGGAACAGGTCGAAGCCTAGCTGCGCCGGCGTCTGTGTTGGGGAGACCTGCGACGTCGTTCCGGTTCTGACACATTGGTTGTTAATCGAGCCCGGTTCGATGGCTGCCTGGGCGCTGTAAACAGGACTGATTCTGTACTCGAGCTGCAGTCCGAGGTTTTCCTTGAAGGCCGTCGAATTCACGAAACAGAGTCCGGTGCTCAGACCGACGAACCATCTGCTGCCAACCTGTTTCCCGAGGATGGCGCGCGTGTTGAGCAAGCCATAGTACCCCGGTTGAGTGGCGAGACTCTGATCTGCAGTGCCCGGAGCGGCAGTCTGAATCTCGAGGTAGTCAACCACGTTTTTGGGCAGCGCGCTCTGCAGGAGATTCGCGGCAGTGCGCACGCCAAGGGCAGCGACCTGGTTGCTGGTGTTGTCCAAACCGACCGCGGGCTCACCCGTCACCAGATAGCTGAGCAAGTCGCTCTCCGACAACGGCAGGTTGTCTGGATTCTTGAGCTTGAGCTCCGGATGCGCGAGGGTACCGGTAATGTCGACCTCGACGCGCACATCGCGGCCGTTAGAGGTGATACGCGGCTGACGCACAGTGTGAATAGCAGCAATGTCGAGCAACGGATTCAGATCCGGTGTTCCAAAAAAAGTCAGCGTTCCACGCTGCACGTCGAAGGTCGGCTGCACGAACGGGTCGACGAGGTTCAGGCGGTACGTTCCCTTGTCCGCGCTCAGGTTTCCCTGCAACGCGAGTGCTGGCGGCTGGCCAGGAGTGGTCGGCGTCAGGGTCACGTTGAGCGACCCGCCCAGCTTGATGTTGGCTTCCGAGGATCGGAGCCAGACGTCGGGTCCGATGTCGACAGTCACATCCTCGAGCCTGAGGTTGCGCGCGACTGCTTTTGGCGCTCTCGGCATCACTGCACGATTCTGCGACAGCAGCGTATCAACCGTCATCTGCAAATCAGGATCGTTCAGGTCGATGACGTTCTTCTTGAGCACTTCCGGGATGTAGATCGACCCGCGCTCCACCCGTACGGCGCCTCGCATCACGGCGTTTTGAGTCGATCCGCTCAACGTCACTGGCGGGCCCGTCGAAATGTCGAGCGCGGCAAGCCCCGGCTTGTCGATCGCGTGGAAGTTCGATGCATTAGCGACGATCGAGAACGATGGATTGTCGTAGTGCTCGAAACTCACGGAGCCAGTCACGTTGACAGTGCCACGACGATCCTTCGTTGTCTCCGCTGCCAGCTGCTTGATGTGAACCGAGTCGCCATCCAGTGCGATGTTCGCGCGAATCCGCGTGAAGCGCGTGCCGAGATTGGAGAAGGCCGCCATACCATCCGCCAACGTGATCTGACCGAACAGCCTCGGCTGCTTCACTGCACCGCGCACATCGACATCGGCGACGATCGCGCCGCGGGCATCGACGAGACCGGGGACGAATGCGCGGAAGAGACGCATGTCGACACTGTCGGTGCGCACGTGTCCGTTGATCGAATCGCCCGTGAAACGGAGATTCTGCACGATCAGCTTCGCGTTGCTGCTGTGCTGCAGTATCAACGAATCCAGAGAAAGGAATCCCTTCGACAGCACCGCCCGGCTAGGTGACTGCAACCGATACTTGTTGTCGGCATCGACATCGACCGCGGCGCTATCCAGCCGCACGATCGTCGTATCCTTGCTGCGTGTAATGTTCCCGGAGAGCTGTGTCTGTACACCGCTTTGACTGAGCATCGACGCGCTGAAGTGACCGGATGTCGGCGATGTCAGCGCTAGCGTTGCCCGCATGTTGTTGAAACCGACCGGTCCCATCGCCACAGTGTCAGCGCCGAACAGGAATGAGCCTGTCGGCTGCTTCGTGATATCGGCGAGCAACAACGTGCCGCGAATGCTCTGGACGCTCTGTTTACCCAGCTGCACATCATTCGCGCGCAGGATTCCATTGAGCGCGAGATGCTCAATGCTGCCGGTGAGCTCGCCCGTCAGCTCCCCGCTACCACGCAGCGAATCGAGCTGCGCATTCGTCGCCAGCGCTGGAACCAGCGCGCGCAGTCGCGACAGCGAATCCATCTTCGCCGCGAATTTGAGAGATCCCTGGTGTCCGCCGGTCAGCGCAAACGTTCCCGACGCTCTTGCTTCCAGTCCTGAAGCGTTCAGCGCGAGCGTATCGACCGTTGCCACACCGTCCCCGAAATGGAGACGTGCCACCGACGGGTCGACGCGGAATCCGCCAAGGGTCGACTTCTCGATTGCGGCAACAGCAGTCCCCGCCAGCGAGCCGAGATCCGCGCCGTGCGCGTCGAGATCGTAGCGCCCGGTCAACTGAGTGTGCGGCAGCTGACTGTTCTCGAGCAGCGTCCGCAGATCGAGCGCTGTCGACGTCACCCGCCCGCGCGCGCCATATACCTCCGGATCCGCATCGATCAGTCCGCTGTACGCAAAGGTTCCCGCCGCACCAGTCAGCGTCGTGTTCACCAGCAGGTTGGGCGACGTGCCCTTCACCTGCACCGGTCCGGCGTAGCTCCCGCGCAACGGCAGCAGCGGATACGAATGCGTCAGCGCCGTAAACGACAATGGCTCGGCGTGCAGATTCAAATCGTAGGTGAGGTACTTGTCACCCCACGTCACTCGCCCGTTACCCGTCGCGTGCGACACCGGCAGATTGCCATCACGATGGAAAAGACTGGCGTTGCTGAACCGGACGTCCAGCCACGATGAGTCGAGTGTCGCAGTGCCCGCGATCGTCCCCTTGATCCTTGGGAACAATGGATTCAGATACTGCAGTGTTCTCAGATCGAGCGTCGCGACATCGACATTGAAGCCGTGAAACGCGGTAAACGCCGGAAACAGAATGTCGAGCTCGCCGTTGCCACGTGCCTCGGCGACTGCTCCGGGGACGTTGGCGTCTTCGAAAACGAGCGCTGATTCCTCGACTCTGAAATGATTGAGCGGACCACCCGGCGCGCGGATAGTCCCGGTGATGTTGCCTTGCCAGTTATACGGGAACGGCTTGCCATTCAGCGTGCGCAGCAGATCGAAGTTCACCGGCGCTGCCTGCAGCTCCACGTTCTTCACCGCCAGGATGTTGCCGCCCGTCTCGAACGTCATGTTGCCAAGCAGGTGCGACCGCGTCGACCGCACATCCATGTTGCTGATGATGTAGTCGAGATACTTCGGGTTGCGCTGGCTCCGGATGTCGAGCTCCATCTTCCCGCTGCCCGTCTTTGGCAGCGTCGGATACACCCACGCGACATCGGCCAGGGAGACTGAATCTCCGACGACATGTATATAGTAGCGAACGGGTAGATCGCTTCCCCACACGACGCTGCCGTGCGCGCGCCCGGTTGAGCCCGGCAGGTCGAAGTGATCGGTATCGATGAACACCGAGTCGCCAAGATTGAGAAAAGTGCCGCTGACGTTGCGGAAGTTGAACGGTGGATCAGTCTCGTCCACACTCATGTTGCGTATACGAATCAGCCGTCCGGCGGTGTCGGGATCGGCGATGCGCGCGAAACCGAGGTTGGCCTGTGCATTGGTCCAGCGCCAGGTTCGCGTGTAGCCTTCGCGCGTGCGTCGGATCTCGTGATCCTTGCGAGACAGCTCGTAGCGCAGCGCACTGTCACGCTGATATCCACGCAACGTGTCCGAGACATGCCACGGCAGCGTCAACACCAGCTTCGCGTCGTGAATGATCGACGTGTCGACGACGATGTATTGCCCGAATCCGCGCTGATTCCGCTCCTCCTTCTGCACACTCGCCGGGAAGATGCGGCGGAAATTCCAGTCTCCGTTCTGGTGCTGGCGGAGATGCACGTACGGGCGCTGCGCCTCGAACCTGCTCAACAAAATGCGGCGGTCGAAAAGATCTCGTGGATCGTACTCGACCGTGATCGGGCCCGAGGCAAAGAAAACCGAATCTTCGTCGTCGCGGATCTCGACCGAGTCGATGGTGACACCGCCCACCAGACCGCCGCTCAAATGCCCGAGATAAACCTTGCCTTTGACTTTACCCTCGAGAAGGCTCGCGATCATGTTCCGCACGCGCTCCTGCCCGACGCTGGTGTGTGTGACACCAACGAACAGGAGCACGACGATCGCGATCAATCCAAAGAGGATGATCGCACTGCCGATAGCAATACGGAGACGACTTGTCACAGTTGATTAGAACGCCTGACCAATTGCGAAGCTGAACGTGAGCTTGCTGCGGAGGCTGTTTTCCTTCGGCGGCTGGTATGTGGACGGACAGACTCCACCGGGCTCCTGCGTTATGCTCGTGACCGTACTAGGCGACTGCGGGTCGTACGTGATATGTGTCTTGATGGTATTGAATGGACTTACGCACAATAACTCACCGCCTAGACTGAGCGCTTCGTAGTAGATCGGTCCCAGCGGTCGGCGGTACGGATTGTACCCCACTGCAAGACGCACAGGTCCTACCGGAGAGAACGCCGTAAGTTGAATTCCCGGCGTCACTTTGAGCTTCACGTCCTTTAGTTGCCGCGTACCGCGATTCCAGACCTCGCCGGCGTCCGTAAACAGCGTCCACTGGAGCAGGTCTGACAGGAACGGGCTCCGCATTCTGAGCTCCAGATTGCCCACCACCAGCGAATTACCGCCGACGGGCACTATTCGGCGGGTTAAGCTGTCCGTGTGCAACTGCCCCAAAACAGTATCCCGGGTGCCGTCGGGAAGGTCTCTGAAAAACGGTTCGTAGGATCCCGAGATATAGATCAGCGACCCAAGCTCGTTCTGGGAGAAGCCTCTGACTGTTGTGGGACCGCCCGCGTAAAGGCGCTCCTGCGGTGGAATGAACCCGGTCGCCGATTCGACGTTGCGTCCGAACACCGAGCCGCCACGTACTCGTCCCGCCAGCACCGTCGACGCGCCAATGCCGATGTAACGCGACCCGTCGCCTACGATTTTGTTGAACTGCAGATCCTTGTTCGACAGAATCGCCGGCGATGAATGACGCGCTTCGAGCCTGACGATTGATCCGCGCGTCGGAGACAAAAGGCTGTTGGAGTTGTCGCGCGTAATGGCCAGACTGAGCACCGCCAGCTGCTGCGTGCGTTGCACTCGCTCGCGCTCAGCGGCTTCGCACAGGTTGAACACCGCGCAAAACAGCGCCGGCTGCGCTTCAGTTCGGCCGAGATCCATCGAGTAGGTGAGATTGACAGGCGTGCGTGTCAGGCCCCGCCAGACCACCGACGCCGCGCCTCCCACTGATGTCGTGCGGAGGTATGCGTTGTACTCGGACACCCGCTGGCTGTACAAGGTGAGTGTCGGCACGGTGCGCAAGCCGAGGAAAACCGGCTGACGCAGCGTCGCGCCAACGTAGTAGTTGAGACGATTGCTGAAGACGTCTTTCTTGGCCGCTGGACACAGTTTGGGCGACCAATCCATTGGCCGGCCGATGCCGATCTTGGAGACGCGAGTGTTCAGATCGAGCCTGCGCGCGCCGTTGAGAAGGTTGTAATCCGTGTATTCACCAGTGATTCGGAAGCAGTCGAGTGTGCCATAGCCGGCACCGAGGCGGGCGGCATGCATCGCTGCTTCGGCAAGGTTCACATACAACGTGACCACGGAATCGGCGACGCTGTCAGGCGTGATCGAGACGTGCTGGTACGCCTCCGTCTGATAAATCGCGCGTTGTGCGTTGAGGATCTCGCTCTCTCGATACAGCTCTCCGGAGTCGAGCCCCATGATTTTTCTTACGACACGCGCCGGAATCTGCTGTTTCTTCCCACCCAAGGGCGTTACTTCGATTTTGATGGTGCCAATCGTAGTGCGCGGCCCCGGCGCCACGACCAGCGTATCCCACGCGCTGAGCGCGCTGTCATTGACGACGTAGTTGTTCTCCGCGACCGCCCGCGGATAACCGCTGTTGTGCAGACGTTCCCGCAGACTGTCGGCCGCTGCCTCGAGTCTGAAACGGTCGAAGCGCATACCTTCCCGGATCGATCCGAGGTCGCGCAATAGCCTCCCTCGCGATGGAACCGAGTCCAGACCACGCACCGTGAACGTTCGCAGAATCATCGGCGGACCTTCGTTGATGCTGAATGTGACGGAGACCGCACCGGGCGCCAGCACTTTCACAGCAGTGTCCACCTGAACTCTCGGAAATCCGCGCCGGCGGTACAGGATGATCAGACGGGCCCGATCATTCGGCAGCTCCACGCGATCGAGACAATGTTTGGTTGTGAATGGCAGGTGCAGAAATCGCCGCGCCCAGCCCGACGGCGTCGTTACGATCGCGCGCGCCAGTTCGGCGTCGGATAGAGACCGGTTTCCCTCGAAGTTCAGTTGAATGACTTCGAGATCACCGCGCTCACATTCGATGTCCTGACCGTGCGCGCTTACCGTGGGCAGCGCTGCGAGGAAAGCGAATGCGGTGTAGATCCCGAGTCGAACCCGGGCCAGCCTCACCCTTTGAGTGCGCGCTCGCCGGGTGGTTTGCCCGCCGGCAGCTCGCGCGCGTAGTGCGTCTCCGTCTCCGGCTCCGTGCGATCGCCCAGCATTCGACGCGGCGGCCTCGTTGCCGCCCGCGGCAAATCGCCTTGCGGGACTAGAGGTGTCCGCTGGATTAAGAGTTGCACAATGTAGAACGCGGCTAAACCCGTGGCGACGCCGACACCAACTGCCGGCCACAGATCCTTGGTGCCGAGTTGGCGGCGATAATAGTATTCTGCGCTCACGATGAGGCCTTTTCGGGTGCGCGAAAGTTCTCTTATTTCGCCCCTTCATGTCAACCGTCAGAGCACACCATGCGGCGACTAATCCTCTTCGTATTACCCGCACTTCTCAGCTGTGGTGGCGGTGGTGGTGAATCATCAGCTCCTCAACGCAAAACTCTTATCGACTCGCGCGACACCTATGACCCGCGATCGATGGATCCGGCACTCTCGACTGATGTTCCAACAGGCCGCGCCGTTGCCTACATCTTCGATGGGCTGACTCGCTTCACTCCCGATGCGAAGGTCGTCCCCGGCCTCGCCAAATCATGGGAAGTGAGCGCGGACGGGCTGACCTACACGTTCCATTTGCGCAGCGGCGTCAAGTTTCACGACGGCCAGCCGTTCGGAGCGAAGAACGTGATCTACACCTTTCAGCGAGTCCTCGATCCTAAGACGAAGGGGGGGCGTGGTTGGCCACTTTATCCGATCAAAGGCGCCGAGGACTACGCCGCCGGCAAGGCAGGGGCGGCGATGGGAGTCACCGCGGCCAACGACTCGACAGTCGTCATCACTCTCAAGGAACCGTATTCGATTTTCCCGAAGCTGCTGGCGATGCCCGTCACTTCGATGGTAGCACCCAACGGCGCTGACAATCTTGGCCAGAAACCGATCGGGACCGGCCCCTGGAAGTTCGTCGAGTGGAAGCACGACGATTACATCCGATTTGCCAAAAACCCCGACTACTTCGACGGCGCGCCTAAATCCGATTCCCTGATGGCCCGCATTATCCCGGAAATGAGCACCGCCACCGCCGAGTTCGAGGCGGGAAACGTCGACGTACTGGCAGTGCCCGATGAAACGGGCAAGTCGTGGCAAGCGGATCCCGACAAGAACAAGCTGCTTCAATCCGCACCCGCGCTTCGCTTCTGGTATGTCGCGATCAACACGACGCGCGGCCCGCTCAAGGATGTGCGTGTTCGACAGGCACTCAACTACGCAGTCGATGTGAACACTATTCTGAGCGCGGTGATGGCCGGCCGTGGCAGCGCCGCCAACGGCGTGATTCCTCCGACGTTGCCGGGCTATGATGCCAGCCGCAAAGGTTATGGGCACGATGTAGCCAAGGCGAAACAGCTTCTAGCAGCGGCGGGATTCCCGAGCGGGATCGACGTCGAGCTCTGGGCCGCTACGACCGATCAGAGTCCGCGCTTGTCACAGGCGATCCAGGCCAACCTCGCCGAGGCGGGGGTCCGCGCCAAGATCGTCCAGCGCGACGCATCCTCGGTTCGCGAGGCGGCCCGCAAAGGCGCAGCCGATCTGTACGTGAAGGAGTGGTGGGCAGACTATCCGGACGCCGAGAACTTCCTGTTCCCGCTGTTGCACAGCAAGAACAAGGGACCGGGCGGCAACGTTTCGTTCTACGCCAATCCGAAGTTCGACGCGCTGGTCGATCAGGCACATCGCGAGCTGGATGAATCGAAACGCAATTCATTGTACACTCAGGCGGATGCCCTTCAGTTCAATGATGCGCCAATGGTCTACCTCTTTTTCTACAAGGACACGTACGCCGTGCAGCCCTGGATCCACGGCTTCTCCGTGCCGGCAGTCTTCAACGGCCAGCGCTGGATCGATGTAACGATCAGCAAGTAACGCGTGTTCGCATTCATCCTTCGCCGACTGCTGCTCGCCATTCCGACGCTGTTCGGAGTCCTGGTGGTGGTTTTTCTGCTGCTTTACGTGGCGCCCGGCGATCCGGTGCAGGAGATGGTCGGGGAGCGTGCTGATCCTGAGACCATCGCGCGGCTGAGAAAGGAGCTGCACCTCGACGAGCCGCTGCTGAAGCAATTCACGCTGTACACCGGCGGCGTGCTGCGCGGTGACTTCGGCAACTCTTACATCACTCAGCGCCCGATCATCCGCGACATTCGCGAGAGATTCCCGAAAACTCTTCTGCTCGCTGGATCCGCGATGCTGCTCGCGTCAGTCCTCGGCATCACCCTCGGCGTGCTCAGCGCACGCGCACCGGGCGGCTGGTTCGATCGACTCGGACTCGGCATAGCCTACCTCGGAATCTCCTTTCCCGTCTATTGGGTAGGACTCATTCTGATTCTGATTTTCGCAGTAATGCTGCGCTGGCTGCCGCCATCCGGCTACGGCGGGATCAAGTATCTGATTCTCCCGGCTTTTGCGCTCGGATCGCGCTCGATTGCGTTTCTGGCGCGCGTCACCAGGTCAGCGATGCTGGACGTCCTCGGCGGTGATTTCGTGCGCACTGCCCGCGCCAAGGGATTGAAGGAACGCGTTGTCGTCGTTCGTCACGCGCTGCGTAACGCGCTCATCCCGATCATCACCGTGCTCGGTCTCGATTTCGGATACTACCTGACGGGTAGCATCCTCACCGAAACGATCTTCAGCTGGCCGGGACTAGGTCGCTACGTCGTCAATGCCATTACGCGACGCGACCTGCCAGCCATTCAAGGCTCGGTGCTATTTCTCAGCGTCATCTTCGTGCTGGTCAATCTCATCACTGACCTCGCATACGCTAAAGCCGACCCCCGCGTAGCATACTCATAAGCCGGAGATGACGAACAAGGAAACTGCCTCTCCGGCACGTCCAGCCGGTGTGAGCGCTACCCCGCCCGATGAAGTCGCGCTGCTAGCCGCGATCGAGAAGATTGAAAAGACCTCCGGCGCCAGGGCAATTGCCGTGGCGTTGCACGACTTCGAGACCGGCTTCGAGCTTCACTATCACGCCGACCGCTGGTTCCACGCCGCAAGCACGATCAAAGTCCCGATCCTGCTCGGCGTTTTCGCTGCCATCGATCGTGGCGATTTGCTGCCCCATTCGCGGGTGCACGTGCGCAACCGGTTTCTGAGCGTCGTTGAAGACATTCCGTTCCGCGTCGAGTCGGGTCGCGATGCGAACTCGGCGGTTCACAACTCGATCGGGAAGATGATGCGCGTTGACGAGCTCGCGTATCACATGATCACAACGTCCAGCAATCTCGCGACCAACCTCCTGCTCGGCGTGATCGGACCGCAATCGGTGAACGACACATTGAAAGCGCTGAATCTCGAGGAAGGAATCGATCTGAAACGGGGAGTGGAAGACGAGCTCGCCTTCGAAAAAGGCATCAACAACGTCGTTACGGCGGACGGTTTGCTGAGAATCCTCGTCATGCTGGCGGCGGGCAAAGCCTTCTCGCCCGCACTATCGAGACGGATGATGGACATCCTGCACGGACAGGAATTCAACCAGGGCATTCCGGCGCGTCTGCCCAAAGGCGCGCGCGTCGCGCACAAGACGGGCGAGATATCGACCGTCGCCCACGATGCCGGCGTCGTCTATCTGCCGAAGCGCAAACCTTACGCGCTGGTGATACTGACGGAGTGGGATCCGACTACGTCGGGGCGCTCGCGCACGATTGCCGCGATCTCCCATACCATTTATGAGGCACTCACCCGGGGCCCGGTCGACGAATGAGCGCTGCTCCCACGTTTGCAAACGGCATTAACAACTCACCGACCTTCCCGCTTCGGGTGGTTGACGGGCTGACGCTTCCGACAGAGTACCGGAAGGCGCTCAGACCGGGCGAGGAGTGGAAGGACTCAACGGGGTTTCCCCGGCAGCTGCCGCGCTATTTCTATGAAGTCCCCTCCTGGGACTCGGCCATGAAAGTCGAGCTGGCCTCCCATTTCCTGCTCTGGGAGTTCATTCAGGTAGACGTAAGGGAAGCCGCTCCTCTGCGCACGTTCCCCCGGTACGTTCCGTGCGCAATAACACTTCTTGCCGTGTGTCTGGAGAGGTTCCGGGAGGCCGTGGGTACGCTGGTCCACATTTCAGCAAACGGCGGCTATCGGTCGCCGTGCCATCGATTCTCGAAGAACGCGACTCCTCACGCCTGGGGAACCGCCGCCAACATCTATCGAATTGGCGACACCTATCTGGATAACCGGAGTGCGATCGAGCGCTTCAGCTTGATCGCGCGCGAGACGCTACCCGGAGTCTGGACGCGCCCTTACGGAGCACCAACGGGCTATGCGGAAGATCACCTTCACCTCGACCTGGGATACGTGATCTCGGTGCCGAGGGACGTGAAGAGTTGACGAAATCGTTGCGAAATAGAGTCAGAAAATTTGGAGCACATTGGGTAGGAAGATGGAATGGCGGAGCTGAACAAAAAGAAGAAGAAAGGACCGGAGAACAAGTCCTCGACGCACGAGCGAATCCAGCTCGCCGCGATCGGCATGGAAGCCGAATTCGCGGTGATCAAGGACGGCGTGCAGGTAAAGCCTGAGGATCTCTTCGGCAGCCCGCGCAAAATCATCCGCGAGAAGATGATGCACCGCAAAGGACGGTCGTATCATCTGCCGACCGGCGGCGCCGTCTATTTCGACACCGGCGTGGTGGAGGTTGCCACTCCGGTTATAGAAATCGAGCGCGGGTGCGCTGCCCGCGCCGGACGCTCGCTGTGGGAAGCGATCTTGTTCGTACGTCAGGAGCTCGATGCCTGGGAGCAGGCCCACGACACTGATGTCCAACTGGCTGGATTCAGCACGCACTACAACATCTCGTTCGAGTTGCCGCGCCTCGAGCAGGGCACCAAGCGCACGGTCGAGCAGCTCGCCTATCTGCTCGCGCACATCCTGCCGGTTCCGGTGATGCTGCTGGCAGCCAATCGACGGTCGACCGGCATCGGCGTGCGTCCGCGGGGCGATCGCATCGAGGTCACCGCTGATTTCACGCCCGACGCGCCGCTGATGATCGCAACGGCGACGCTCATCGTCGGCATTGTACGCGAGGTCATGCGCTGGCCGAGTTACGAGATTGGTGTGCTCGAGCACACCGACATCCCGGTGATCAGGGGATATCATCCGATGCCGCACACCACTCGCAAAGGCTGGCTAGCCCGCTTCGACTGCTATCCCGAGAATCCGTTCGTCAGCGACATCGACGCCGACAAGTGGCCGACGACCGATGGCCGATTCATGACGCTGCGCGAAATGGCGGGCAAGATCACCAAGCACTTCTGGCCATATATCCGCCGCTACTCGGATCCGTTCACGCTGCGATTGATTGGATCGGTGATGAAGGGCCGCGCGCCATCATTGCTGGATCTCGATGATCGCCCCGCCGGCTACGAGGACGTGGGACGGCTTTGCACCTGGGACAATTTGTTCCCGGAGCGAGTACTTCCCCGCTCCCAGTACGAGCGGGTGTTGATTCGCGCCATCAACGGTGACAAGCTGCACATGAACGGCGAATGGTATACGCCGACCGGGATGCGCGGCTGGTCGCGCGTGATTTTCCGTCGCAAAGCCGACAATTCGCGTCACATATTCTCGCTCGACTATCTGCTCGACCACCTGCGCGATTGGGAGCGACCCTATCGCACGACAAAGCGTGGTAACGGAAGGAAGCGGGAAGCGGGAAGCGCGAGCCGTTAGGGGTGGTGATCGGCGCGAATTGCCATCCAGACGTTCCCTCTTCTTGCTCCCACCCGCTTCCCCCTTCCGCTTCCCGCTTCCCGCTTCCCCAAAACGACTCGCCCCAGCAAATCGTCTGAGATAGGTCGCTCCTCGCCCTTTACCGACAGCTCGCTCTGACAACCCACATCGCACTCGTCCGCGGCATCAACGTCGGCGGACATCGTCAGGTCGGGATGACCGATCTCCGAAACTTCCTCACCGCGCTGGGGATGGAAGACGTCCGCTCCCTGCTGCAGAGCGGCAATCTTGTGTTCAACAGCAAGGTCAGAACCGGCTCCGAGCTCGAGAGATTTCTGGAGACCGAAGCGATGGACCGCCTCTCGCTGGAAGCCGATTTCGTGATCAGGACGCCGGAAGAGTGGAAAACCATCATCCGTCAGAATCCGTTTCGGAAAGAAGCCGAGCGGGATCCGGGACACCTGGTGGTGATGTTCCTGAAGAGTGAGCCGGACGTGGCGGACATCGTTGCGCTGCAAGGCGACATTCGCGGCCGCGAGGTTGTACGCGCCAAGGGAAAGCAGGCCTACATCTATTTCCCGGATGGCCAGGGTCGCTCCAAGTTGACTCACACCATCCTGGAGAAGCGGCTCGGACGAGGGACCGGGCGCAACTGGAACACCGTGCTCAAACTGGGGGTTATGGCTAAATCGGGATCGGCGCGGTTGACCCCCATCGCGCCGCGAAAACGGATCTGAGTTTGAAGTCCGTATTTCGAACCAACGGATCAGTCCGAATCGACAACTGATTGCGAATTGGGGAACCTACTCCGAACTGCGAACACTGCGAACTGATCGCGAACACATTTGGCCGAATTGAGAGCTGGTTGGTAATTCGGAGTTAGTACGGAGCTCTCAATTAGTTGTCGATGCGGAGTGATCCGTTGGTTCGAAATACGGAGCGGTTAGTTCTAACTACGCAGCAGTTAGTTCGAACTGCGCAGTCTACTTAGAGCCCAGAGCGTCCAACAGTTTCTGGTGGATTCCGCCGAATCCTCCGTTCGACATGATCAAAACCACGTCGCGATCCCGTAGTCGAGGAGACAGATCGCGCACGATGGTGTCGGCGTCCTTGAGCTCCTTAGCGGTTTTCCCGTCCGTGCTCAGATCTCGAACGAGCTGGGCCAGATCCAAGGCGGTCTCTTTCGTATAACGGTCCGGGCGATACAGCGAGGCAAAGACGACCTCGTCCGCTCCGGCGAATGCGCGCGCATAATCGTCCTGGAATTCCCGTCTCTGCGCCGTGTAGCTCCGCGGCTCATAGACCGCGACTATGCGCCGCCCTTTGTACTTCTGGCGCACCGCGTCGATCGTCTCGCGAATCGCCGTCGGATGATGCGCAAAGTCGTCGATTACGGTGACGCCGCGCACTTCACCTCTCACCTCCATCCGTCGCTTCACACTGGCGAAGGTCTTGAAGCCTTCTCGCACGCCATCCCGATCCGCTTTCACTGACTCGGCAGCTGCGATCACGGCGAGTGCGTTGCGGACATTGAACGCGCCGGCCAACGGAGTCTCGATTCTTCCCCATTCTTCGCTGGAGCGAAAGGCACGGAAGCGGGTGCCATTCTCGTCGAACTCGACGTCGCGGGCGTACCAATGCAGCTGCCCAATCGGCGGCTTCACCGAGTCATCGCCGTATGCGAACGACTCCACCGGCGCCGGAGACTTTTGCGCCAGCTCGCGCACAATCGGCGAATCCCAACCAGCGACCACCACGCCGTTCTTTGGAACGAGATTGATGAACCGCGCGAAGGCGAACTTGTACGCCTCTTCGTCCCGATAGATGTCGGCGTGGTCGTACTCGATGTTGTTCACGATCGCCGTGTCGGGCAGGTAGTGCCACATCTTCGGACCTTTGTCGAAGTACGCGGTATCGTACTCGTCCGCCTCGATGACGAAGTACTTGGAGTCGGTCAGCCGGTACGAGCTGCCGAAGTTCTCGGCGACGCCGCCGATCAGAAAGCTCGGATTGAGGCCGGCGGACTCAAGCACCCACGCCAGCAAAGATGTCGTCGTCGTCTTGCCGTGCGTGCCAGCGACGGCGAACGAGTGATGACCCCAGATGAACTCTTCCTTGATCGTCGCCGCCGCCGACGTGTAGCGGAGCTTGCGAATCAGCACCTCTTCCAGCTCGGGATTACCACGCGAGATGACATTGCCGACAATTACGATGTCCGGGGCTGGTGTCAGGTTCTCCGGCCTGTAACCCTGAGCGTAGGAAATCCCCATTTGCTCGAGGTTGGTCGACATCGGAGGGTACACGTTCTCATCGGAGCCCGTCACCTTGTGGCCGGCGGCCTTGAGTAGCCCGGCCAACGATGCCATCGCCGTCCCCGCAATTCCGATGAGGTGATAATGAACTGGTTTTTTAGTCAAAGCGTCGTAGCCTCGCGCATCGGAGTGCCGGTTCCCGCTTCCCGCCTGCCGCTTCCCGCTTCCCGCTTCCCGCTTCCCGCTTCCCGCTTCCCGCTTCCCGCTTCCCGCTTCCCGCTTCGGGGTACTGGAATCTATAATGCGCTGTCTAATAACTCGGACTCAGTCACCCCGATGGCGAAACGCATCCACCTGCGCAGCCGTAGGGGAAAAACACCCTCACGAGATTCATGCCTCAAAGAGCCAATAGATTCTGGACAATCTTTCTGACGACCGTCCTCGTCGATGTCGTCAGCAAGAAGCTGGCGGTGAGCCAGCTGTCCCCCGCTTACGTTCCGCACAAGATCATCGACGATATCCTGCGCTTCACACTCGCCTGGAACCCCGAGGGGGCGATGAGCTTCTCCCTCGGTCCGTCGTCCCGCTGGTGGTTCGTGCTGTTGTCGATCGCCACGCTGTTCGTGCTCGCCTACCTCTACCGACAGACGCCACGTGAGGATCGGGTTCAGATTGCATCGCTCGCTCTCATCTGCGGTGGGGCGGTCGGTAATCTGGTCGACCGCATCAAGTCCCCGCGCGGCGTCGTCGACTTCATCGACATCGGCATTGGCTCCCACCGCTTCTGGACGTTCAACGTCGCCGACCTCGCCGTCACATTCGGCACCGCGATGCTGACCTGGATTCTTTGCATTCGGGCCGCACGCGAAGAGCGCCCTGCCTCCGCAGCGACACCCACACCGGCACCAGCCCTCGGTCGGACCCGCCTCGACGAGCCGAGCTAATCGTCCTTCTGGCCAAAGATCGCCATGTTGGAGCTGTGGCCAGGATTGACCTTCTTCTCCGGATAGATCAGGTGCACCGCCTGGTTGACGGCAGTCGCCGCTTCGCCAAATCCGGTCGCGATCAGCTTTAGCTTGCCCGGATAAGTGGTGATGTCGCCGGCCGCATAGATGCCCGGCCGGCCGGTCTCCATCAGACTGTTGACGACGATCTCGTCGTCCACGCAGTTGAGACCCCACTCCCCCAGCGCGCCGATGTCGCTGTGAAAACCCAGCATCGGCAGTATCACATCCGCTTCGACATCGCGGGTCGTTTTGGCCTTTACGTCGCGCAACGTGACGCCGGTCAGGCGATCCTCCGCCGACAAAACGTCGTGCAGCTCATGAAACGGAAGGAGTGTGGTGCGGCCGGCAGTCGCCGCAGCCTGAACATCGGCCACGGTCGCGCCGTGCGCGCGGTACTTATCGCTGCGATGGACAAGCGTCACCGCCCGCGCTCGTTCGCGGAGCTGTTGCGCCCAGTCGAACGCCGAGTCACCACCGCCGATGATGATAATGCGCTGCCCGCGGAACTCTTCCGGGTCCGACACCCGATCGAAAATCCCGCGCCCATACCACGGCTCAGCGCAGGCCTGTGGCAGACGACGCGGCGAAAACGCGCCTATGCCGGCGGCGATCACGATTGCGCGCGTCGGAAACCGATCGGTTTCGGTCACCAGCACGAAGTGATCGCCGTTCTGTTCGAGGGCGGTGACGTTCTGGTTGAGATGGGATTTGAAGTGAAACTGTGCCGCCTGCTCGACCAGTGCGTTGACGAGGTCCTTGGCCAGGATCTTCGAGAACCCACCGACGTCGAAGATGTACTTCTCCGGGTAGAGCGCGGTCAGCTGCCCGCCCAGCTGCGGCAGCGCGTCGACGATCTGCGCCGTCGCCCCCCGCATCCCGGCATAAAAAGCGGCGAACAGCCCGGTTGGACCGCCGCCGATGATCGTGATATCGACGATTTCGTGGGTCATCTCCACACGAAATATATAGTAGCGAGGTTTTCCTCTGACCCCGGGATCAGCTACTCGTCGAGGGGCATCACCGAGACTTCTGCGGAGCCATCTCCATTGTAATGAACGTTGACCGTCCACGGCTGGCAGCAGACCTCGCAGTCTTCGACATACTGCTGCGATTCGCCGCCGCCGGGGTCGATCGAAATCTCGATTGTTTCGTTGCAGTACGGACAGTAGACCGTGGCGGCCGTTTGAGCGGTTCCGTTGCCAAGCGGGAATCCGGCATCGAGCGAGTCCTCGCCATCCGAGGCGCCGTTGGACCGTTCAAAGAAAATCATGAGTGTGCACTCCGCATCCCCAATACTGCGTTAATCCGGGAGTGGCGAACAGCGTAGATTTGGTTCCGATGAAGATCTACACAAAGACTGGCGACGCCGGCGACACCGGGCTGTTCGGCGGCGGACGGGTTCCCAAGGACGACTCCCGTGTCGAAGCCTACGGCGACGTCGATGAGCTCAATGCAGTGATCGGGATGGCTCGCGCCATCGAGCCGCTGCCCCGCATCGATGAGGTTCTGGTTCCGATGCAGCGCGATCTCTTCAGCATCGGCGCGCTGCTGGCGACGCCGAACCTGGAGAAGATGCACAGTCATCTCGCCAAGGCGAACATCGACGACCGCCGCATCCGTGAGCTCGAGCAGCTGATCGACGATTGCGACCGCGATCTCGAGCCGCTGCGGGCGTTCATCATTCCCGGCGGCAGTCGCAAGGGAGCGACGCTCCACGTCGCGCGCACAGTCTGTCGCCGCGCCGAACGGCGCGTGGTGCACCTCCAGCACGAAGTTGAGATCCCCGAACTGGTTGTTGTTTATCTCAACCGGCTATCCGACCTCCTCTTCACACTGGCGCGGCTGGCCAACGTCCTTACTGGCGCAGGTGAAGTAACCTGGTAGCTCGCACCCCTCCACTGCCTGCCCCGCCCCCTCACCATCGAGTAGGGCTCGGCGCGTCGTCGATCCGGGTCGCTCCCGGGCTCATCTCCCACGTTGCCGCCATCGCCAAAGAGGTAGCGCCGGCGCATCGCTACGCCATCATCACCGACGCCAATGTCGGTCCGCGCTACGCCAGTCAGGTCAAAAAAGGCCTCGGTCGGGACAAAGTCGACGTCCTCACCATCGCCCCCGGTGAGTCCAACAAGACCCGGGACACCTGGGGTCATCTGACCGACCAAATGCTGGTGCGGGGATTCGGCCGGGACTCCGCGGTAATCGCCCTCGGAGGAGGGGTCGTCGGCGACCTTGCCGGGTTCGTCGCCGGCACCTTCATGAGGGGTATTCCAATCGTCCAGGTGCCCACCAGTCTGATGGCGATGGTGGATGCCGCCATCGGCGGAAAGACAGCCGTGGATACCCCGGCGGGTAAGAATCTGGTGGGTGTTTTCCACAGTCCGGCCGCGATTGTTGTGGACCCGCAAGTCCTTGCTACACTTCCACTTAACGAGCTGCGTGCGGGATTTGCAGAAGTTATTAAGCATGGCGTAATCGCTGACGAGCCTTATCTTCGTGGGGTCGCCAGCGGCGCTGAAAATCTGCTGGCAAAAGGCGGTGCGACGAGTGACACCATGCTCTCGGCCATCGTCCGTAGCATTGAGATCAAGGCCGGCATTGTCTCACGTGATGAACGGGAGGAAGGCCTTCGAAAAACACTGAATTTTGGCCATACCATCGGCCACGCGATCGAGCTGCTTAGCGGGTTCTCGCTCCTTCATGGAGAAGCGATCGCGGTAGGGATGGCGTTGGAAGGGCGACTCGCCGAACGGATTGGGGTCGCCGAACCCGGAACGGCGGAAGCTATTTCAGGTGCTCTCCGGGCCTTCAGCCTCCCGACGACCTTACCCGGCTCGTTCAAGTCGGACGCGGTTATTGCCGCGATGGGGTCGGACAAGAAAGCGCGGCGCGGCGAGACAAGGTTTGCCTTGCCGAGTCGGATAGGCAGCATGGCAGGTGAAGCGTCAGGTTGGACCGTCGCAGTTAACAACGATCAGCTACGGGAGGTGCTTGGATGAAAAACAGCACAGTCTCTCGCGGTGCCTATAGAGAAACGCTGGCTAGTCAGCCGGCGCGGTCGCGCACGGACATCGTCCGCACCGTGTCCGCGGTCACGCTTGCTGTTGCTCTACTGGCAACCGGCGCCATCGCGCTGCCTTCGTTGTCGCCCGTTGAAGGTGCAACCGAGCTTGCCCCGGTAGCGCTCCCCCAGGTCGAGCCTCAGCTCCTTGCCGACATCGAAGAGATTCACCAGGAAGCCGGTATGCTCAGCGTACCGCTCCGCGAAGTCACAGCCATCGCCAAATCAGTTCCGTCGAAAGCAGTCAAAGTGGCCCGCGCGACCACCGCAGTGACGAAGCCGATCGCCAAAGGAGTGGAATCGATCCCGCGCAGCGTCGTGAGAGCGACCGCGCACGAGGCGATCAAGATGAAGAAGGGAATTCTGCCGCTGATTCCTTCCAAGTTCGCTCGCGCCGAAGACGGCGTGATGATCCCGGTCTCTCTAACCCAGTACTGCGTGCAGGGTGAGACGCGACGCGGGCGTCAGACCCGCCACGGCATCGTCGCCGCGGATCCGAGGATCTTCCCGCTCTCGCGTTATGTCGAAGTATTTCTCGGCAAGGAGTATCTCGGTCGCTATCT
>DASUZC010000199.1:0-6020 GCA_036377095.1 Gemmatimonadaceae bacterium | reverse complement strand
CCACCGATCGAGCGTGGATGCTCGGCGATGCCCTCCAGATCCTCCGATTTGAGTCCGTACTGCTCGGCGGCGCCCGCTGCGACCGAAATCCAGGAGATGCCGTATTCAGGATCGACCTCGAGCGTCGCCAGCGCGTCGCGCAGCAAGTGCAGACGGCCAACGGGCATCGATGCGTAGAGCCGGCCGTACATCTCCTCGGGCTCGACTCCCGAAGCGATCAGCTGCCCCGCGATGCTGAGGCAGCGCGCGGTGGTGTTGCTGAAGCGGAATCCACCGGTGTCGGTCAGTAGCGCAACGTACAGCGAGCGAGCGATGTCGGGCGTCAGCTCGAGTCCGACGCAAGTCGCGAAATCGTAGATCAACTCACCTGTCGCGCACGCCGCGGTGTCGGCGAGCAACAGCTTGCTGGGCGGGTCGTCGCTGGGAAGATGGTGATCGATGACCAGCTTCGGGATCGTCAACCGACGCACCGCCTCGGCAAGCACACCGAGTCGTTTCACATCCGAGATGTCGAGCACCACCAGCACGTCTGCTTCCTTGAGCGCACGCGCGCCCATGTCGCTGGCGTCGCGGACATCGTCCCCGAGCAGGAACTTGTACATGTCGGGCCACGGAGTGGGGTTCACGATGCGCGAGCGAATTCCCATCTGGCCGAGCAGTCGGGCCAGCGCGGTCTCGGAACCGCAGCCGTCTCCGTCGGCATTTATGTGAGTCGATATTGCGACAGAGCGTCCCGCACGGAGCTCCTGCGCGAGACGCTCGATCGACTCCCGACGCTGCTGGGGAACGCTTAGAAGATCAAGCACTGCCTTCCGCGCGGGCGAGCTTCGAGTGCGATCTGCTGTACAGGAAGTAGATCGCCAGGCCTATGATCATCCAGACGATCAGTCGCTCCCACGTCGCGCGCGGGAGACTGGTCATCATGTAACCGCAAATGAGAATTCCAAGAATCGGGACGAGTGGCACGAGTGGGGTCCGGAACGGGCGGGCGATGTTCGGTGATTTATAGCGCAGCATGATTACTCCGGCGCATACGATCACGAAAGCCAGCAGCGTACCAATCGAGACGAGCTCGCCGAGGAGTCCGATCGGGAAGAGACCTGCAACGACACCGGCGACGATGCCAGTCAGAATCGTCGTCACGTAAGGCGTCTTGAAGCGCGGATGAACCTTGCCGAATACGGGCGGCAGCAGACCATCGCGAGCCATCGAATAGAAGATGCGCGGCTGGCCCATGAGCATCACCAGCACGACCGACGCAAGCCCGGCAATAGCGCCGATGTTGATGAAACTGGCAAGCCACGACAGAGCTGGTCCGGCCTTCTCGATCGCCACGAACACCGGATGTGGAACATCGAGCTCGGTGTACTTGGCGAGGCCGGTCATGACGAGCGACATCAGGATGTAAAGAATGGTGCAGATCGCTAGCGATCCGAGAATCCCGATTGGCATGTCTCGCTGCGGATTCTTTGCCTCCTGTGCTGCCGTCGATACGGCATCGAACCCTATGTACGCGAAGAACACGACAGCGGCGCCGCGAACGATTCCGCTCCACCCATAGTGGCCGTATTCGCCGGTGTTCGGTGGGACGAACGGGTGCCAGTTGGCCTGGTTCACGTACATGAAGCCGAAGCCGATCACCAATAAAACGATCGTGATCTTGAGGATCACGATGAAGTTGTTGAAGCGGGCCGATTCCTTGATGCCGATCACGAGAAGCGTCGTCATCAGCGCGATGAGAACCATGGCGGGAAGGTTGAGCACCGCGCCCGTCTGTGAGAACCCTGCCGGAGCGAGTACCGCGTTCGTTACAGGATCGAGCTTGGCGATCTCATGGTATTGCAGCGGGGCGCTGGTGAACGCAGCCGGCATGTGAATGCCGATCTGCTCCATGAATGCGGTGAAATATCCCGACCATCCCACTGCCACAGTCGACGCTCCGAACAGATACTCGAGAATGAGGTCCCAGCCGATGATCCAGGCGATGAACTCGCCGAGTGTCGCGTAGCCGTAGGTGTAGGCGCTGCCGGCGATGGGGATCATGGAGGCGAACTCGGCGTAGCAAAGTCCCGCGAAAAGGCATCCCAATCCGGATACAATGAACGAGATGACGATTGCGGGGCCGGCGTATTGCGCGGCCGCGGTCCCGGTTAGAACGAAAATGCCGGCGCCGATGATTGCGCCGATGCCCAGCGTCGTAAGATTGAGTGCGCCGAGTGCGCGTCGGAGCGTGTGCTCCGTCGATTCACCCGCCGCCTCAGCCTGCAGGACAGCGATGCTCTTCTTCGTCCATAAGCCCATTAGATAACTCCGAAAGCGTGGGTAGAGTGACGCCGGAACGTGAAGTTCGACACTGCAACGCCGCCAGAAGTTGCGGCGGCGTGAGAAACACTGTCAAGCGAACTGCTACAACGAGTAGTTGGGAGCCTCTCGTGTGATCGTAACGTCATGCGGGTGCGATTCGCGCAGGCCAGCGGCGGTGATGCGCACGAATTCCGCCTCCGTGCGGAGCTGTTCGATGTTGGCGCATCCTACATATCCCATTCCACTGCGCAGCCCACCGACCATCTGGAAGAGGACGTCGCTCACCGGCCCCTTGTAGGGCACTCTGCCTTCGATTCCTTCGGGAACCAGCTTCTTCGCCGACATCTCCCCTTCCTGGAAGTACCGGTCGGCGCTGCCATCCTGCATCGCGGCGAGACTGCCCATGCCGCGAATCATCTTGAAGCGTCGCCCCTCGAGCAGCAGTGACTCGCCCGGGCTCTCCTCGGTTCCGGCGAGCATCGATCCCATCATCACGCTCGACGCGCCGGCGGCGAGGGCTTTGACAATGTCTCCAGAATACTTGATCCCGCCATCGGCGATCACGGGCACGTCGCCGGCGCCTTCAACCGCATCGAATATCGCCGTGAGCTGTGGTACGCCGACGCCGGTAACTACGCGGGTGGTACAGATCGATCCGGGACCGACTCCGACTTTCACCGCGTCGACACCGCGCTCGACGAGCGCTCTTGCACCTGCACGAGTGGCAACATTACCTGCGACCAGCTGAACATCGGGGAACATCTCGCGTACGTTCGCCGTCGCCTCGAGCACACCTTCCGAGTGTCCGTGCGCCGTATCGACTACAAGAACGTCGACGCCGGCATCCACCAGGGCTCGCGCCCGATCCCGGTAGTTCGACGCGCCAATCGCTGCCGCGACGCGGAGCCGCCCGTGTTGATCCTTGTTCGCGTTCGGGAAATCGCGGCGCTTGTGGATGTCCTTTACGGTAATCAAACCGCGCAGCATTCCTTCGTCGTCGACGACCGGCAGTTTCTCGATGCGATGCTTGCCGAGGATTGCTTCCGCTTCCTCCAGCGTGGTGCCGACTGGAGCGGTAACAAGATTCTTCGACGTCATCGCCTCGCGCAGCGGACGATCGAGATTGCGCTCGAACTGGAGATCGCGATTGGTGATGATGCCAACGAGCTGTCCGTCGCGGTTCACGATCGGCACGCCCGAGATCTTGAACCGCCGCATCAGCGCCACCGCTTCACGGAGCGTTCCTTCGGGTGACAGCGTGATCGGGTTCAGGATCATCCCGCTTTCCGATCGCTTGACCCGATCGACTTCGGCTGCCTGGCGGTCGATCGACATGTTCTTGTGAATGACGCCGATGCCGCCGGCTCTTGCCATTGCCATCGCCATGTCGGACTCCGTAACGGTATCCATGGCGGCGGAAGAAAACGGAACGTTGAGCGTTATTCCGCGAGTGAAGCGAGAGGTGGTGTCGACGTCTTTGGGATGGACCAGCGAATGACGCGGACTTAGCAGAACATCGTCAAACGTGAGGACGATGTCGCCTCGGACTCTTGGCAGGCTTTCCGGCGCGTCGACCCCCTTTATGCGCGAAAGCCCGCTACCGGGCTTTGCCGGTGTCGCGGGCTTTTTTGATGCCGATGGCCGAGTTGTGGTTGCCATAGCTAAAAGTATGGCGCCGCGGGGGTTGCGTCCAGAGGGTCCGCAGTAATCAAGGTCAGCCAGGAGGTCCCAATTCCGTACTTCGAACCAACAGATCATTCCGCATCGACAACTAATCGAGAGCTCCGTACTAACTACGAATTACCAACTGGTTCTCGGTAGTTCGGAGCCCGGTTCGCAATCAGTTCGCAGTGTTCGTAGCTCGCAGTAGGTTCCCCAATTCGCAATTAGTTGTCGATGCGGAGTGATCAGTTGGTTCGAAATACGGAATCAACTAGTCCCGTTCAGGCCCCGGCTCGAACTCCGCTCCTCCACTTCCCGCTGATCCGAACTTCGGCGCTGTGAAGTTCCCTCTTGTCGTACGCGGGGGATTGCCGCCGTATAGCGTGTCCTCGTCGACCTTTTCGGGCTCCTCGATTACCGCCTCCCTCAGCGGCTCCTCCGAGGCGGTATCAACCGGCAAGTTCTCTTCATCGGTCGAGCGTAGAATTTTTGGCTCCATCCCTTTCTCGTCTGGCATCCGATCTCCTGATGAAAACTTGCCTGCGATGGCCGCATGCAATGTGCCGTAAAACACGAGAGCCCGGCACCGTGTCTCACGGTGCCGGGCTCTCGTTTTACTCAGCCACTTACGGGAAGACTGGCTGCGGCGCCTGCTGCTGCTCCGGCAGACGAACCTTGGGCGGCTTGCCGTAGTTCCACTGGAAGGTGAAGTAAGTTGCCCTCACGCCAAACTGTCGCGTCGTGATCTGCTCGAGATTGTCGTCGCCCGCCTTGATCCTGAACTTCATCTGATTGAATGGATCGGCGAAACGAACGGCAACACTCATGTTGTCGCCGTCGAGCTTCTTGCGGATCGTAATGTTGGCCATCTGGAAGGCCGAGAACTTACCCTTCTCGATCTTCAGCGGTGCGCGATAGAAGTAATTCGCCTGCAGAATCACCGTCGGATTGATCTGCGTCGTGGCGTTCATGCGCGCCGACCAACCAATCGCGTTTGAGCCGAGAGCGGACTGCGATCCACCGTCGGTCACCATCTTGTAGACGTTCAATCCTGCCAACGCGTTGAGCTTCGGGCCCAGGCGGAGATTTCCGTTCAGGTCCGTGCCCCACGAGTCGCTCTTGTCCAGGTTCTGGAAGCTCACCGATGTCACTTCGCGGCCATCGACCGTATCCGCGGTGTTGATGTCGACGCGAATTACGTCCGTCGTGTGACGATAGAACGGCGAGAGCTGGATCGAGCCGAGCTGCCCCGTTTTGCTCAGGCCAAACTCGAAGGCATCGGTGTACTCAGGCTTGAGCCGCGGATTTCCGATGAAGACGTTCTGCTGATCGAAGAATACAGGGAACGGATTCAGCTCCTGGGTACCAGGGCTGCGAATGCGACGGGAGTAGCTCGCCTTCAGCTGCGTCTGCTCACTCAGCTTGTACATGATCGCGCCGCTGGGGAACAGGCTGTGGTAGTCGAACGGAACTGACGGAGCACCCACGAGCTCAAAGCTTCGGTTCGCCCAACGCGCACGCAGTCCACCCTGCAAATCGAACTTGCCGACAGTCTGGCTCAAAACCCCGTAGCCTTCGTGAGCCTGTTCGTTGAATTGAAAAACGTTGCTCAGATTGCTGCGCACCCAGTTGCCATCTCCCAGTGCGTCCTTGACGACGAGGAAATCCTGATCGAGCCAGCGGTCGGTTTCCTTGAGCCCTGACTCGAGCTTGGACTTCACCCACAGGGGGCGCGTGTAATCGAGCTGGGCGGTAACCTGGCGCGTCAGCCCGTTGTTGACGTCGGTCTCTCCCTGGAAAGGATTGCCGGCGGTCGAGCCATCCTGATTCTGCGGTTCGCGCCACAGCAACGTGTTGCTTTCATCGCGAGACCGATTGTAACGCACCTCGGTCGACAACTCATGGACACGCGGTGTGATGGTGTGTTTCCACGACAACGAGTTGTCCCACGTGAGACCACGTCCCTTGGTGTTGCGATCCATCACGTAGCGATCGACGAATGACTGATTCGCATCCAGCTCGACGTAACCCGCGAGCGTGGCATCGTTGTTATG
>DASUZC010000198.1:0-10917 GCA_036377095.1 Gemmatimonadaceae bacterium | reverse complement strand
CGCCGATATGCCCATTTGCTCGACGGTGACGACCGCTGCCGGGATGGCGCGGAACACCGCACCGGTACCTTTGCGATCGCGCAAGGCATTGCCGCGGAAACGCGCGATCCCCGGGATCTCATGGGCGAAGTCGCTGTCGCTCAGCTCTTTGAATTCCTCACGATTTCGATCCAGCATCACCGCATGCAGCATTGCCTCGATGTCGCCCGAGGAGAGCACCGGCTCGTTCGCGATTGGCTCAATGTCGCCGCTCGCGCGCAGCAAAGGCGGTGAGCCCGCGCGCAGATGCAGGTCAGATGCCTTGTTGGTAATCAGGACGCGGAGCAGACTCTCCATTTTCTCGAGTGCGCGACTGCCACCGAGCGAGCTCTGGCCGGACGAAGCGGCTGCCGGAGTCGCGCGCACGTCGGCGCGGGGTGCGGTAGCTGGCGCAGCCACGGCCGGAGTCGGAGTGGATGCGGTGGCTGCAGTCGGAGTGAATCCAACCGGCGGCATGGACGATGGATTGGTCTTTGGAGCCCCGACCGCCCGCGGCGCGATCCGCGCCGCAATCTTTCCGTTCTGCGTTAACGAGACCTCGAAGGTCCCATCCGCACACGTGTACTCGAAGCGGACACTGCCTTGCGCGTCCAGCTGGTGTGGCTGATTCGCCGGCGAAATCTCACGCACCAGCGTCAGAATCTGCGCGCTCGTCAGCGCCTGCTTCATCACCGGACGTGGAACGTCCTTGATGGTGAGAGTCGCGATCTCTCCCTCGGAGAGGAGGAGCGCGGAGGCGTTATTGGTTATGAGAAGATTGAGAAAGCGATCTAGCTGCGCCATGTCAGTCCAGTGGACGAACGCGATCGATCAGCGAGCGATTGATCAGACGCGCTTCGTTTGACGTGTAAAGTGTGAGGAAGCGCGAGGTAAGCGCGTTCATGTAGTCCAGCACGCGCGCTCTGTCGGGACGCGTTTCCAGGCGAATGGAGCCGAGACGAACCTCGCCGCCGATCAGTACGATCTGCAGCAGGGCAGTCGGGATTGGTCCTTCGCTCGGGTTCTGGTCGGATGCTTCGTCGCCGCGATTAGCTGCCACTTCGGCGACGCGCTCCTTCGATACTAGAACTACTTCTCCGGTCTCCAGCTCCAACGGAAAAAACGTCGTCGTGTCGTTGAAAAGCTCTGAGACGTCGGCAAGCTCGAACGGGCGGAACGAAGAGAGGTGAATGAAAACGTTTCCGCGCAGTTCTTCGCCGTTGAGCATTGTGAGAATCACCGCTTTTCGAGTGGTCTCGATGCGGTAGAGATTCGCGGTGTCACTTGTATATGGCATCGGCACGCGCGAATAGGGTTAGGCGTGGGGTACTCCTGTCCTACAAAGACTGTTTTCTAACCTCAGCCGTCACGTTTCTGACGCGAAACCACACTCTGAGATCAGGGGAAGTCCTCCCTCTGTCGAACACAAAAGTGATGCGCGCCGTACCCTAGTGCCTCGGGGCCTTAACTCGTACTTTCACGTGTCCTTCAACCCGGGATGGCGATGACAACAGGCTTTGCGCTTCCGTTCCTTCAACCGCAGCGACAAACCTACGACGTCTGCATCGTAGGCTCGGGTGCAGGAGGCGGCATAGCTGCCTACATGCTCACCCGCGCGGGAGCAAACGTTCTCCTTCTCGAGGCGGGCGGACCGTGGGATAACCTGCGCGACTCGGTGATGCTTAAGTGGCCGTACACATCACAGCGCCGGGGCGCATCAACGCCCGATCGCCCGTTCGGCGAGTTCGATGCCTGTGTCGGGGGCTGGGAGTTGCAGGGCGAGCCATTCACAGTGGCGGAAGGAACTGAGTTCAGATGGTGGCGTGCGCGGATGGTTGGCGGCCGCACCAATCACTGGGGCCGCATCTCGCTTCGCTTCGGTCCCGACGATTTCAAGGCAAAAAGCCGAGACGGTCTCGGTGATGACTGGCCGATTTCCTATTCCGACCTCGCGCCCTACTACGACCGCCTCGACAAATTGGTCGGAATCTTTGGCAACAACGACAATCTGCCCAACCATCCGGGCGGGTATTTCCTCCCGCCGCCGGCGCCGCGCTGCTACGAGCTCATGGTTAAGGATGCCGCCGACCGATTGAACATCACCTGCGTCGCGGCGCGACTGTCCATTATCACGAAGGCGCACAACGGACGAATGGCCTGCCACTACTGTGGTCAGTGCAATCGCGGTTGTCGGACCAACTCGAACTTTTCGTCCACGAACGTGCTGATCGGGCCGGCCATGAAAACCGGACGCCTGACGCTGCTCACCAATGCGATGGCGCGCGAGGTCACCCTCAACGATCGCGGCATCGCCAGTGGAGTCACGTACATCGACACCAAATCGGGAGCGGAGCGCCACGTCAATGCACGCGTTGTCGTCCTCGCTGCCAGTGCCTGTGAGACCGCGCGGCTCCTCCTGAATTCTAAATCTTCCAGATTCCCCAACGGGCTCGCCAACTCTAGCGGAGCCGTGGGGAAGTATCTCACTGACACCACCGGCACCGACGTCGGCGGATTCATTCCGAAAATGATGGATCACGTTCCGCACAATGAAGACGGCGTCGGCGGTAACCACATCTACATGCCGTGGTGGATCGACAACCGCAAACTCGACTTTCCGCGCGGCTACCACATCGAGGTTGGTGGCGGCCTTACAGGACCACCGGGCTACGGCTTCCTGAACGGCATTCAGCACTACCCGGCCGGAGGCGGATACGGCAAGAAGCTGAAGGACGACTATCGACGCTACGCAGGAGCGCAGGTGTACTTCGCCGGCCGCGGAGAGATGGTGCCGAACGACAAGAGCTATTGCGAGATCGATCCGGCAATGAAGGACAAGTACGGCATTCCCGTATTGCGTTTCCACTGGGAATGGACCGACTACGAGTACAACCAGGTGCGTCACATGCAGCAGACCTTCCGCGCACTGGTTGAAGAGATGGGCGGACAGGTCTTCAGCACCATGCCGGATCGCACCAAGGGCTATGGCATCGCCCGGGGTGGCGAGATCATCCACGAGCTCGGCACCACGCGCATGGGCACGGATCCGTCGAAGACTGTCCTCGACCCCAATTGCCGAGCGCACGACGTCAAGAATCTTTTCGTCACCGACGGTGGTCCGTTCGTCTCACAGGCAGACAAGAATCCGACGTGGACGATCATGGCGCTGTCGATGCGAACGAGCGAATTCATCGCCGCCGAGCGGAAGCGGGGGGCACTCTAATGTCGAACACTCACGAAAATCCGGACACTCAGGTGTCTGCTGAACCGATCGACCCGGTTGGAAAGGACGTAAGCCGCCGGGAAGCCCTGCAGATGCTCGCTGCGCTCCCGGTCGCCGTTTACTGGTCGACGGCGGAGCTCGAAAAAGCGCGCAAATTCGTCGACGGAGCTCTGAGCGCCGCTGCCAACGGCTCCGCATACGCTCCCAAGTTTTTTACCGCCGCCGAGTGGCGAACGGTGCGCGTGTTGTCGGACATGGTCATTCCGCGTGACGAACGATCGGGCGGTGCGACCGACGCCGGCGTGCCCGAATTCATGGATTTCACGATGACCGACCGCCCCAACAACCAGAAGTGGATGCGCGACGGTTTGGCGTGGATTGATGCCCAGTCGAACAGTCGTTTTGGAAAACCATTCGCTGACGCTACCCAGACACAGCGGGAGGCGATTCTGAACGACATCGCGTGGCCAGCCCGTGCGCCGAACACGATGATGGACGGCGTCAACTTCTTCAATCGGTTCCGCGACCTTACCGCATCCGGCTACTGGTCGAGCGAGATCGGCGTCAAAGATCTCCGCTACATGGGCAACGTCTTCAATCCGAACTGGAACGGTTGTCCGCCCGCCGCCTTGAAGAAGCTGGGTGTCAGCTACGCAAAATTCGATCGTAGCAAGCTCCGTCTTACACCTGAGTGATTGACTTCCACCACCAGCGCGAATCGACATGACTGACCGACTTGGCATTGGCTTCATAGGCAGCGGCTTCAACGCTCGCTTTCACATCCAGTCGTTGACTTCCGTCCGCGAAATCGACGTTCGCGGCGTCCACAGCCCGAACGAGAAGAATGCCGCGTCGACGGCCGCTCTCGCTCGCGATCTCGATGTCGGCGACGCCAGACCATACAAGTCCATCCGTGACATGGTCGCCGATCCAGCAATCAACGCGCTTTGGTTGTGCGGACCCAATCACGCCCGAATTGACAACATTACCGAGATAGTCGACGCGATTAAGTCCGGCGCCGGCACGCTGCGCGGCATCGCCTGCGAAAAACCGCTCGCCCGCAACGTCGCCGAAGCGAAACGGGTTGTTGACATGGTGAAGAGTGTCAACCTGAACACCGGCTACCTCGAGAATCAGTTGTTCTCGCCCGACATCACACGCGGTAAGGAATTGATCTGGGCTCGTGGAGCATCACTCACCGGCCGGCCATACCTGGCCCGCGCTGCCGAGGAACACAGCGGACCCCACATGCCCTGGTTCTGGCAGGGGGCGATGCAGGGTGGTGGAGTTCTCAACGACATGATGTGTCACTCCGTTGAGGTCGTGCGACACCTTCTCACCAAACCTGGCGCGCCGCGTTCGTCGATCAAACCGGTCCGTATCAGCGGGCACATCGCATCGCTCAAGTGGTCCAGACCGCACTACGCCAAGCTTTTATCGGAGACGATGGGAAAGGACGTCGACTATACCAAGCGCCCTTCCGAGGATTTTGCCCGAGCGACGATCGAGTACGAATCCGAGGATGGCGAGCCGATGGTGGGCGAAGTCACCACGTCGTGGAGCTTCATCGGCGCGGGACTCCGGCTTTCCGCGGAGCTGCTGGGACCGGAGTACTCGATGTCCTGGAACACTCTCGATTCGAGCCTCAAGATGTTCTTTAGCCGCGAGGTGAGGGGTAAAGCCGGCGAGGACCTGGTCGAAAAGCAGAACGCCGAGATGGGATTGATGCCTGTCGTGGCCGAGGAGGCATCGGCGTACGGCTATAGCGCCGAGAACCGGCACATGGCCCGCGCTTTCCTGGCAGGCGAAAAGCCCATGCTAACGTTCGACGATGGGTACGAGGTCGTTAAGATCCTGATGTCAGCTTATATGAGTGCTGAGACCGGCCGCACCCTCGACTTCCCGCCCAAGGACCTCGAGTCGTTTGTGCCGGCAGTCGCCCAGGGAAAGTGGAACCCGCGCGCGAATTGACCGGTTGAACCCCTTTTTTGGGGGGCTTGCGCGGCTGGCACGCCCAATGCTATTGATGAGCTGTGTCGCTCTTCGGGATAAAGGCCAAAATGAAACTCGCTCATCTGACTCTCCTCTTCGCAACCGTAGTCGCCGCCGCAGGGTGCGCGACTGAAAGGGCGGTAGCGCCCTCATCCTCCGCCTCCAACGGCGTCCGCTGGGGTGTATCTGCCAGCGCGGTAGATGTGCCGCTGCTCTACGTAGTAGACGGCGTCCGCCTCCAACGTGACGAAGTCCCCTCCCTCAACGCCGATCAGGTGCTTTCTGTCAGCGTGATGAAGGGTCACCTGGCACTCCAGAAATTCGGGCCCGATGCCGCCTACGGAGTGGTCGTGATAACCACCAAGGCCAGGAACGCTCCGCAGACCTGAGCCGGCTCGCGGGAATCCAAACAAAAAAGGGCACCTTTTGGGTGCCCTTTTTGTTGTGCTTACGTCTAGCTGGTTCGGCCGCCGTGCGAGGTCCTGCCGCCCTTCCTCATCGGCTCGTGGTTTTCGGGCTTGCCGTAGCCACCACCACCGGGTTTTTCACCGCCGCCGTGAACCTTGTTGACGGTCGCCCAGGCTCTGCGTTCCGCCTCCTCCTCTGGAACACCCCTCTTCTCGTAGCCTTCCTCTATGTGTTCCGCCTGCCGTTTCTCTTTGTCGGTGTATTTGGATTTCTCTCCGCGAGGCATTTGTTCCTCCTGGTGAACTGAAGAAAACGTGCAGATGGCGTACCGTCGGAGGCGTCTGGCACAGGGTTGTTACTAGTGGCATTTTCTCCAGACAAATGACCTCACCATTCGAGCGGCCGGGGCCGGCCAAGCTACCCCCGATGCCGCGCTCGCTGCGGCGCTTCGTGCTCCTCTTCGTCGCCGTCTTTTTTGTCGCACTGATTGTCGTGCCGTGGCTGGCGAGCTTCTTCACCGACTGGCTGTGGTTCAAGGAAATCGGGTTTCAGAAGGTCTTCGCCACATCGCTCATCGCGCGAATACTCCTATTTGTGATCGGCGGAGTTCTCGCATTCGCGTGGGTATACGGAAATGTGCGCCTGGCTCGCGGTTCGGGGACCGGTTTTCCCGTGCTCTACATCAATCGCGGAGACGGCGTTTCCGTCGACATATCCCGCACGTTCACCCGGCTCTTCCTTCCCGCCGCGCTCCTGATCGCCTTTCTCACCGCGCTTTCATTATCAGCATCCTGGATGATGGTGCTCAAAGGCTTGAACGCGGTTCCGCTCGGTCAGAGAGATCCGCTTTTCAATCGGGACATCTCATTCTATCTGTTGCGGTTGCCGCTGATTTCCGGAGTGCTGGGCACACTCATAACGCTCACATTCCTCTCGATAATCGCCGTCACCGCGATGTATTGGCTGCGAAACGAGATTACGCTGCCACCACGCCGAGCGTCGGCAAAGCCACGCGCGGCTCGGCACCTTGGCGGGCTGGCGGCGGTGTTTTTCGTATTGTTGGCGGTCCGCTTATGGATCGTCGGCACGTCGAACCTGCTTTTTTCGACAACCGGCCCTCTCGTCGGTGCGAGCTACACCGACGTGAACGTTGGATTGCCCGGACTATACATCAGCGCAGTGGCGGCAATCATCGCCGCGGCATGGGTTATCTATGGCGTGCTCCGCGACAGGCTGATCTGGTCGGCGGTGTCGGGTGCAATCTTCTACGTCGTGATCAGCGTGTTCGCACGTGGAATCGTGCCCGCGGCTTTCCAGCGACTGATTGTATCGCCCAACGAGCTGTCACGTGAAGCGCCGTACCTGCGCTCGCACATCAACGCCACGCGCCAGGCCTGGGGGCTCGATCACGTCGAGGCTCGCGATCTGTCGGGAGAAGTGCAGCTGACCATCGCCGACATCAAAGCCAACGGCGCAACCGTGGACAACGTTCGCCTGTGGGAGCGCGATCTCCTGATGCAGACCTTCAAACAGCTGCAGGAGATTCGCACCTACTATGACTTCGTCTCGGTCGACGACGATCGATACATGATCGACGGGCGCTATCGGCAGGTGCACATGGCCGTGCGCGAGCTGAACTCGCAATCGCTGCCAACGCGGACGTTCATCAATGAAAGGTTGACGTTCACGCACGGAATGGGCGTGACGATGGCGCCAGTGAATCAGGTGACGTCCGAGGGGCTGCCCGTTCTGCTGATCAAGGATTTGCCGCCGGTCTCCAGCATCTCTGTAAAACTGTCGCGACCGCAGATTTATTTCGGCGAGCTCGCCAACGACTACGTCTTCGTCGGCACCGGCCAACAGGAGTTCGATTATCCGGCGGGGGACGCCAACATCTACGCGGCTTACAAGGGTTCGGGTGGCGTGCCGGTCGGCTCGTTCTGGCGCCGAATGCTATACGCGTTTCAGTTCGGCTCTCTGAAGATCCTGTTGTCCGACGACATCAAGGGCAACGCGAAAATCCTCTATCGCCGGAATATCGTCGAGCGGGCGACGACGGCGCTGCCTTTCCTCGACTTCGACGGCGATCCGTACCTGATGATCAACGATGCGGGTCAGCTCAAATGGATTCTGGACGCCTATACGCGTGCCGATACGTATCCGTACTCTCAGCGCACGGCCAACGGCACCAGCTATATGCGTAACAGCGTCAAAGTTGTCATCGACGCCTACGACGGAACCGTCGATGCGTACATCGCCGAGCCGGCCGATCCCGTGATCAAAACGTACGCGAAGATCTTTGGCGGGATCTTCAAGCCCATCGCAGCCATGCCCGCCGATGTCCGACGCCACATCAGATATCCGGGCGATCTGTTCAGGCTGCAGACTGCGCTGCACGCGACTTACCACATGACGGAGCCGGAAGCGTTTTACCACCGGGAGGATCAGTGGCAGATCCCCGGAGCAGCGTCGAACTCGGCAAACGTAAATCCGTTCATGCGCCACATCATCATGCGTCTGCCCGGCGAAAAAAATCCCGAGTTCATCTTCATGACGCCGTTTACACCACGCGGCAAGGACAACCTCGCGGCGTGGATGGTGGCGCGAATGGACGGTGAAAACTACGGCAAGCTGTCAGTCTATCGATTCCCGAGACAGAGCCTGGTCTACGGTCCTCGCCAGATTGCCAATCGCATCAATCAGGACACCGACATCTCGCGGCAGCTTACGCTGTGGGATCAGCGCGGCTCACAGGTGATTCGCGGCGAATTGCTGGTGATTCCGATCGAGGAATCGCTGATTTATGTGCAGCCGATTTACCTGAGAGCGGAAGGCGGCAACATTCCCGAGCTGAAACGCGTCGTCGTCGCCCACGAAAACCGCGTAGTCATGGGAGAGACGCTCGAGGAAGGACTGAATGCGTTGTTCGGTGCCGGTGCCGCGACGGGGCCGCGCCAGACGCTGGCGAGCGTTCAGGACTCATTGAACACACTCGGCGCGAACCAGCCAGGCGTTGTCGGCACTGTGGTTGCCGGCGCTGCCGCGCCGTCAGGGGCGGTCGGCGAGCTGCTTCGAGAGGCCCAGACCCATTACGACCGGGCGATCGCCGCGCAGCGCGCGGGCAACTGGGCGGAGTACGGGCGAGAGATAGACCAGCTCGGGGCGGCGCTCCGCACCCTCCGGGCCCGTCAGTAGCAGCGGTATCCCGCTGTCCTCGGTGGCCAGTATGAATCTCATGTCGCGCGCTTGAGAAATTCCTGGACGGCTTTGCGGTAGCTCCGTCCAGTGGTGATGCGCTTGCCATTGCGAAGAATCAGCAGCTGATCGCCCTGGTCGAAGGGCTGTGCTTCACGGACTTGCGCAGTGTTGACGATTGTCGAGCGGTGTACCCGCAGGAAGCGGTTGTGTGGAAGGCGCGCCTCGAGGCGGCTAAGTGGCTCTCGTACGTCGTACGCGACTTCCGCCAGGTGAATTCGGGCAAGGTCGTCGCGCGCCTGAATCCAGTAAATCTCGTCCGGGTCGAGGAAGAGAATCTTTCCGTTGACCTTCACGCCGATGCGATTCTTCGGCGCATCTAGTTGTCCGACATACTTGAGCAGCGCGCTCAGCTGTGACGACACGCTTGACTGCGGTGCCTCGCGGATTCTTTTCTTCGCCCGATCGAGCGTTTGATGGAAGCGGACGTGATCGACCGGTTTGAGCAGATAGTCGAACGCGCCGAATTCGAATGCAGACACCGCGTAGTCGTCAAAAGCCGTGACGAAGATCACCGGCGGCATTTTGTCGGTGCCTACTTCCGTGATCACGTCGAAACCATCGAGCTCCGGCATCTGCACGTCGAGAAAAACGAGATCCGGCGCATGCGCCCGAATTGCGGCGACAGCCTCGAGGCCGTTCTGGCACTCACCGACGATTTGCACGTCCGGTACCCGTGACAACAGAGTGGTGAGACGCTGGCGCGCGAGCGCCTCGTCATCGATTACGAGAACGCGCATTGCTTGATCGATCATGGCCGTACCGCCGTTGCCAGTTTGTCTTCCACCTGTGACGCACCACCGTTCCGGACGGGTGACACCCGTCCGAGCCTGAATGGTATCGTGATGCGTACCGCGTATCCTCCCTCCGGGCGCGGGCCGCTCTCGAACTCGTGGTGCTCCCCGTAAAGGTGGATGAGTCGGGTCGTGGTATTTGTAAGTCCGAGGCCACTGCCGCGCGAGCGCTCGCGCGACCGCCGTGCTCTCACTCCAACGCCGTCGTCCAGAATCGCAATCGCCAGCTTGTCGCCGACCCGTCTCGCCGTGACTTGCACGTATCCGGCGCCGGCGCGGGGACTGATGCCGTGGCGAATTGCGTTTTCCACCAACGGCTGCAGAATCAGACTCGGCACGAGCGCTCCGCGCACTCCGTCTTCGATATTGCAGTTCACGGTCAGCCGATCCTGAAAGCGCACTCGCTGGATAGCGACGTATCGATCGAGCAAGCCCAGCTCGCGCTCCAGTGGCACTTCCTGCTCGCTGGAGGTGGAGAGGACCAGCCGCAGGAAATCACTCAGCTCCGACACCATTCTTTCCGCCGCCGGCGGATCGGACGCAATCAGTGCGATCGCGCTGTTGAGCGCGTTGAACAGGAAGTGAGGATTGAGCTGGAGCTTCAGCGTATCCAGCTCCGACTGCACCAGCCGCGTCACCACCCGCTGACGCTCTGCGGATTCCTTGCTCGCCTCGCGCACGAGGTGCTCCACCCACGACGTCGCATAAGTCGACACGATGCCGAATACGCCGAGGAGAATGAGCTTGGCCGCTTCATCGAGCGGAGTTATGCGCGCCGTCTGGACTGCGGTAATCGGATCGACTGTCAGCGGAACTGCGTTCGACCCCCACAGCCAGAGCAGCAGTATCGAGTACTCGATGAACGCGAGCAGCGAAATGAACGCGGCCTTGCGAACGGACGATGCAACGGGGCGTCCAGCCAGCACCACGAAGTACATCAGGAAAATCGGCGAGCGGAGCGCAAGCACTCCTGACTGCGCGACGGCGTATCCACCGATGATTGCGGTTACGGCGGTAACATCGACAATCGGATTGATCGCGGAGAGCCAGTCGGGCAGCTCCGGTCGCTTGTACCAGATCAGATAGTGCGCGACCGTCCACAACAATGTCGGCACCAGCACCAGCACGTTGGCGACGTTGAGAGCCCGCGACAGGTGCGGCGCGTACATCAGGGCTGCCGCCGTCAGCAGAAACACGACAGCTGCGCGCAACCCGTTGAGAATCCGT
>DASUZC010000197.1:0-4157 GCA_036377095.1 Gemmatimonadaceae bacterium | reverse complement strand
GATGACGCGTGGACGACACTCGTCGACGAGTACGTCGCCGGTCCAACGGGTTGGAGTCATCGGCAGTACGCGTGGATTTTCAAGCGGAGTCGGTGGACGGGGAGGCTGGATCTCGCGGCGACGATTCTTACAGGAGTAGTTGAGTAAGAGCGACCAGTCCGAAACCGAACGTCAGTTGCGCTGAAACGTGAACACATGCGGCCCCAACCCCGATCCGAGATCGATCATTGCCGACGCGTTCCTGTCGGTCCACGTAAACACCACGTCGCCTGTAACGCTGGTTGACGTCGTGCTCATCCCCACTTCCTTCTGCAACACCACGTTGTACTTGCCGCTGGCGATTGCTTCGCCGAGCGTCGCCTTGCCGCCGATAACTGTCGTTTGACCGGATGCATTCGACGCGATCACCGTCGGCACTGCCTTGCCATCAACCTGCACCAGCGGCACTTCCTGTCCGACTCCGGGAATCGGTGACGTCACGTATCCCTTGCTGCCGCATTTCGCCGCCAACAATACAGCGGCCGCGGCCACAACAACCAGCGAAACTCCGACAACGCGTTTTTTCATAGGGGTTCCCTAGAACGACGGGGTTCGACGCGGCGGTCGGCGCGTCGGCACCTCGAATGGTTTCACCGGCAGCACCGCGTTCAACTTGAAATCAATCGGGTATTGAACGAGCTGCTCGATCTTGTGTCCCTCGAGCTCCGCTGGCTTGAACTCCATCATCTTCACCGCGTCGATCGCCGCCAGCGCGAAATCCTTGTACGTCGCCTGCACGCAGACGATCGTCTCCGGCTTCGCCTTTCCGGTTGTGTCGACGATGAATTGCACCAGCGCCGATCCGCTCTGATTGGCCAGCTTCGGTCCGCGCGGATAGACGTAGTTCACGTGCTTCGCCAGGGCGATGGGTTTCTGCGCGATCGGGCCGGGTCTCCGCAGCTCGGCATCGGATAACGTCGTCACAGCGGCTACTCCTTTCGCCAGCATGTCCAGGAATTCTTCGATGCCATCCTTGTCGGTGACGACCTGGCGCGAAACACCGTCGGTATCGGCAATCATCAACAGGAATCCGATGGTCGCCGAGTCCGCCGCGAACGGCTGCACCAGCACGTTGTTGCCGAGGACGTACTTCAGCCGCGCCGGCTTGTCTAGATCGTTGAACAGAGTTTGCTGGAACGCCCGCACCGAATCTGCCGTCAGCTGCTCTCCCATCAGCCTCGACGTATCGAGCTGGGCGTAGAGTCGGATGGTGTGCTGCGACGACACGTCCACGCGTGTGAAGAAGCGTCCCATTTTCAGGGAGCGGACTTCGCGCCAGTTGATCTGGGCACTGAGTGTCTGTGTCCGGATCGGTGATGACGGGATGAGAATAGCGACGGCGGTGAACGCGCTCAGAACGATGTTGACGTGGTGTCTCATCGATTCGTCCCCTCTTCTTGCTGCCGCGACTCCAGCGCGGCACTGCTCGTCGTATGCAGAATCTACGACGGCTGCACCGATTGTGCCCGTTTTCAGGCCGCGCTCAAGACCTCTGCAATTCGTGACAAAACGGTCTCGCGGGTGAACGGCTTCTCGATGAACTGAGTGCCGTCTTCGAATGTCTGCCGACTGAGCAGGGAGTCACGGGTATATCCGCTGACATATATGACTTTGAGAGACTCCTGCATGCCGACGCATTTTTCCGCCAGCGTACGTCCACTCATTACGGGCATCACCAGATCCGTGAGCAGTAGCTGGATCTCCTCCTTCTTCGCTGCAAACACTTTCAACGCCTCGGCGCCGTCACCAGCGCTGAGGACCCGGTAGCCCTCGCCGGTCAGCACACGCTCGAGCGAATGCCTGACTACTTCTTCGTCCTCGACGAGGAGGATCGTCCCGCGCGTCGAGCTTCCATTGGCGTGAGCACGCGACACGATCCGCTCGGCTGCGACTGCCTCCGTACGGGGGAGAAAGATCCGGAATTCGGCGCCTCTGCCTGGCGATGTCGTCAGGGTGATATAACCGCCGCTTTGCTTCACGATGCCGTACACGGTTGCGAGTCCGAGCCCCGTTCCCTTGCCGGTTTCTTTGGTCGTGAAAAACGGCTCGAAAACCCGGCGCTGGGTCTCCACGTCCATGCCGATGCCCGTGTCGCGAACTTTCAACGCCACGTACTCGCCGGGTGCAATCACGAATTCCTCACCTTCCTGCTCACGCTTCGTCGCGATGACGGCGTTTTCAGTCACGAACGTCAAGACACCACCGTCTTTCATCGCATCTCTGGCATTGAGCGCGAGATTGAGCAGCACCTGCTCGATTTGCGTGGCATCGGCGCGCGCCGGCCACAAGTTGGGATCTGTTTCGAGACGGATTTCGATGGTCGTCTCGAATAGCCGCTTGAGCATTGGCAGCAATGTCGTCAGCTGTTCGTTCAGGCTGATTGTTGACGGTCGCAAAACCTGCGTGCGGCCGAACGCCAGCAGTTGTCGGGTTAGCGAAGTTGCCCGGTCGGTAGCCTTCTTGACCTCATCCAGATCGGCGCGGTGCTCTGATTGAAGCGTTGGATCGCCGAGCACGAAGTCGGTGCAGCTCCCAATCACCGTGAGAAGGTTATTGAAGTCGTGCGCGACGCCCCCGGCCAATCGGCCGATGGCCTCCATCTTCTGCGCCTGTCTCGATTGCTGCCTGGTCACCTCGAGTGCTGCTTCCATCGCATCATGTTCGGCGAGCACCGCGGCGAGGATGAGCGTGGTGAGAGCAAGTACAGCGACGAAGATCTGAAGCTCGAACAGATTATTGATCGGCGAGGATCCGACAAACGGGCCCTGGCCGGTGACGGTGTTTGCGACTGCCATGGCCGCAACAACGAAGTTCGCCGTCACTGCGCCCCGACGCCCGAAGCGCAAAGTAGCCCAGATCGTAAACGGAAAAATCGCGTACACGTAGCGGAAGGGCAGGTGGAAAAGCAGGTCGGTGAAACCGATCAATATCAGGCCGAGCAGCGCCGCCTCGGCGGTTTCGCGCGCCTTAAACCGTGGGCGCCCGCCGGTCGCCCACATGAGAATCAGGGGTGTCAGAATCAGTATGCCGATCGAATCGCCGGAGGACCACGCCATCCAGATAGTGTGGGTTGGCAAGCCGGCACCGGCCCCGGTAAAGCGGATTACGACCGTTCCGATAGTTGCACTGATGAACGTGCTGGCGACTCCCAGGACAACGAGAGCGAGCACATCACGAAGCCGGTCGAGCGTGGGACGAAAGCCGAGGAACCGGGTGAGCACCCACACTCCGACCACGGACTCCAGGGTGTTGCCGCCAGCGATGGCCAGTGCTCCCAGGAGTGGAATGCCGCCGATCAGATTGACGAGGAAGGCTCCGATGGCGATTGCCGGCCAGTAACGGAGACCGAGGAGAAGGAGGATCGCGAAGGAGATTCCCGAGGGCGGCCAGGCAGACGAGACTACCGGATGCACCGCCGATGCCGCGAATCCCACTCTGGCGGCGACGACGTAAATCGCGGCCAGGAGGACGATTGTAGCGGCGTACTGACTTTTGCCGAAAGTGGAAATGGCGGGCTGTGGATCGCCCGAAATGACCTGCATGATTTGTAACGAATCCGTTCGGAGGGAGGGGCGAATTCCGCCTCAAATAGGACTTGTTACATCGAGCAGGGGCAACGTCAGTGAGGCGTAATGTGCTCCGACTTCTTTTCGCGGGCCGGCGGGACCAGATCCCGGCTCCTGTCAGACAGCAGTTTGGCGATGAAGCGATGGCCCTCCGTCATGCGCTCGACTTCCACTGTCAGCACGTCGAGGGCCTGGCTGATCTCATCGATTTGTCGCTGATCGACGAAATTCCTGGTGCCATCAGTGAGCGCGCGTTTAGCGGCACTGCGCCCGCCGATGAAGCTGCCCAGCCAGGCGCCGATGAATCCAGCAGCGAGCGCGATGCTTCCGGCGGCGCCAAAGAGAAACAGGTAATGATCGCGCAGTGTGCCAAACCAGACTGCTGGAAAATGCATCGTTGCCTCGGCGTCGCGGATGTCTTTTGATTCGCAGGGATGAATCTAACAACTACGTCAGCAGTCCCGTCCAGGATTCTCGTTGAGGCTGCGGTTGAAACGCTCCCAGAAGCGCTGGCCGCCGAGCGGTGCGGCGTGGATCGAATCGAGCTGTGCG
>DASUZC010000196.1:0-6135 GCA_036377095.1 Gemmatimonadaceae bacterium | reverse complement strand
AACTCGTGGTGACAGCGCACGTCCCGGTCTCGCTCAAC
This sequence comes from Gemmatimonadaceae bacterium, assembly GCA_036377095.1. Taxonomy (GTDB): domain Bacteria; phylum Gemmatimonadota; class Gemmatimonadetes; order Gemmatimonadales; family Gemmatimonadaceae; genus UBA4720. The sequence goes on along the minus strand of DASUZC010000196.1, from coordinate 6,097 downwards.
AACGTGCTACCGGTCGCCCGCGCTGGAGGCCCGTACGAGTTTTTCGTGGGAGAGCCAATCACCCTCGACGGATCTTCATCAACGGACGCGAACCTGGCCTGCGGTGACGTCCTCAGGTTCGACTGGAGCTTGACCGGCAATGGTTCATACACGGAGAGCGGGCCGAGCGTGCAGCTCTCTCCAGCAGCGCTTGCAGCGATCGGTTTCGTGCGTCCAGCGAATCCGACACCCGACAACACGACCATCCAGAGGACCGCGCAGCTGAGAGTAAAGGACCTCGCCTCGACTGACGACCCATCGACTTTCAGCACATCATCAGCCACTCTCGTTGCGCGGGTGAACGAGCCCTTTGCCGTTCCGGCCGTATCGAGCGCGTCAGGCACCATATCCTGTGAGAGCACGCCGACGATCACGTACAAGTCGAGCGGCAGCTTTCACGGAGCTTCGCCACTGAGGTCTATCGTGTTGTATGAGTGGCAGTTCATCTGGGATGGCAACCCGGCTCATTTCAGGGCGAATGAGCGCAACACGACGGCCGTCGATGTCGGATTCGCCGAGTTTCCGGGTCCAGGCACCTACCTCGCAGGTCTCCGTGTCACCGACGACAATGTGCCGTCGTTGACCAACATTGCATCGGTCGCCGTGACGATCAGCCTGGCGAACAACGCGCCGGTCGCAGTGGCGAGCCCATTCACCGAGGCTGACGAACACTTCTACAATGTGGACGCCGGTGCCACTCTAACGATGGACGGCAGCGTCTCCTTCGATCCCGAAGCTTGTTTCGGCGATCAAATCACTGTGTACTCGTGGGACATGAACAACAACGGTGTCATAGACGCGGACGCACTCACCGACCCTGTGGGAATCGTCGAGACGGCAGCCGGTGAAGAGGCGAGGGATGTCATAACCACGTCGCCGACGTTCCAGTACCGCAATCTCAACTGGACCCCGGGCGGTCAGCAGACGATTCGGCTGCAAGTCACCAGCGAAAATTCAACGGAGACCGGCAGAAATCTGAAGAGCGCGTTCTCGACCGCTGTCATACGCGTTGCGGCGCCAGCAGGACCGTAACAATGGTAGTATAGAAGGCACGGCACCGGCTGCGGGGCTCTCATTGTAGAGGGCCCCGCTTTGCTATCGCTGCAGCCCGTCCCATGACCATTTGGGGATAGTCAGGCCGTCAGGCACATCGTCGGCAGACTCGTTATAACGTGCCATGGTCGTCGTGGTAGCCCAGGCGAAGTAGTCGTGCAAAACGCTGCGTAGTGGCTCCGCCGTGAGCCCGACATCGTCCAAAGCCTGATCGAAACACGCGATGGCGCGCTGGTCCATTTCCTCATGGATCCCGTTGCCGCTGTGGATGCGGACGACCGACGTTTCGTCGCCGTGAGTATCCGAATATGTCGTGGGCCCGCCGAGGGCCTCCGCCCAGTAGTCGGCCAGTCGCTCAGTGTGTCGAGGATTGAACCCGTGACTGAACGCGTGGCTCACGATTTCGTCGGCCATGACGCGGGAGTGCCAGGCCTCCGCCAGTCGGAGCATCCCCTCGCGTCCACCGGCCGCTTCGTACACGCTCTGCATGACGTCGCTTCGCTGTCGTTTAGTGTGATTACTTCACGACAAGCGGCATTGACCCAACCAGTTGACCCGCCCCGCTCCGTACTTCGAGTGTCATCTCGCCCGGTTTGTCGGGTGTTACCTCGTAGTCGTACGTCTCTCCAATGCTGATCAGTCGGCGGGCCGGACTTACTACCCTCTTTGCCACCGGTAAGTCAGCGCCGTCCTTCGCCAAAGAACGCCATTGAACGACGGAGGTGTCCCGCACGATGCTGACGCTGATGCTGGGACGACCGACGGTGATGTTGATGAGCCGGAAACGATGCGCGACACCAGCGCGCAGCGTGACGGGCGGTGCCGGCAATCTTCCGTTGAGCAAGACGTAGCGCGCCGCCGTCTGCGCGTCGCGCGGAGTCGTAATCAACACGGGAATGTCGGTGGTCGAATCATATTGCGAAGGATCGACCACGATGAGTGCGCCGGCAAGACCCGCCGGCTCCTGGCGCAGCTCGTCGACGTGCGTGTGATAAATGAATGTACCGGCACGCGGCGGTGTGAATTGAGCCTGAAAGGAATCTCGTGGAAGGATTACGGGTGAGAGGCGATTGCTGCTCCCACTGAACCCAGCGACGCCATCGAAGTAGCTCTCCAGCTCCATTCCGTGCCAGTGAACGGCGGTCGGTTCCGGAGTGCGGTTGATGACCGTTATCGAAACAGGCTGGCCTCTCGTAAGAATGATCGGCTTTCCACTTCGCACTGTAGTATCGAGAGCGGGCTCGGCTCCGCGCTCATGAAGTGTGAAAGCATAGAACGGTTCGGCCTCCGTTCCTCCAGCAGATCGAACCAGCAGCCGTAGGTGGCGTCCCTTCGCATAGATGGCATCACGCCCTCGCGAATCGCCAGCGCGCCCTTCTGTTACGGTGATGCCCATCACGAGCCCACTCATTCCCTCAAGCGCATGGTTGGCTGGATGAGGTCCATTCATTGGATGAAGCGATGGCTCGCGATAGACACCGAGCGGGCCGCGGCCGGCAAAATGTGTTGTGAAGTGGCAGTGGAAAAGCCAATTGCCTGCCCGATCCGGAACCCATGTAAGAGACGCCGTGGCACCGGGACGCACGCGCTCGGTCACTGCCGAGTCACCCGAGCCGACATATGTGGTGTCACCAATTCCATCGCCGCGGCTGTCGACACGGAAATAAAAGCCGTGCAGGTGCATTGGATGAACGTCGCCCGATGTATTGATCACTCGGAACCGGACAGTATCGCCAACGCGCGTGCTCAAGCGCGATGTGTACGGCCAGGAGCGGCCGTTCACCGCGAACAGCCTTCTCTCGCGCGGGGATTGGGACTCCACTGAAGGAGTATCAGACCACTCGCCAATCACGAGCACATGATCGAGCCGTCTTTGTGTCTGTGGATCGTCGACGATGATCGCGCCGGAGAGCTGCGAGTCTTCCCTCGTGCGATAAAGAAACCGGCGACCCATCGTCGTCGCCCAGTAGTAGTACTCGCCGGCCGCGTCGAGTTGAAATCGCACTTCGCGTGTTTCGCCGGGCGGTATTTTCAGCACTCCCGAATCGCCGCGCTGTGCAGGCCGTGATACCAGCCCGTAAACCGTGAGCGTGCTTTCCGGGAGAGAGTTCGTTACCGAAGCGATCACCTCTGTACCTGCGGGGACGCGAATGAGCGGTCCAGGGATCTGCGGATCCTTCCCAGCCTCGGCAAATGCCACCATCGGAGCGGAAGGACCGTCATCAGCGTCCGGGAACCACAAACCGTTTCGTGCGTCGAGATGCACGCGCAGAACGTGACCGATTAACCTGCCGGCGGGTCGATCGTTGTCGTGTGTGCGAATGCGCGGCAAGTCTTTCCGGTGTGGCGCGGCGGACGTCAGGGCGAGCAATGAGACGCCGATGACACCCAGCGAGATAGGACGTCGCATAGAAGTGTCCAGAAACGGGTGTCAGAACTTGATCGGGATCTGATAATTCGTCAATTAGCGCTGGGGACACGCCGACGTAAATCCGCAGCCTGGATTTCTCTTCGGCGTGATCGGCAAGGCGGGGCAGCTTCCGGGTGCCTATTATGGGTGTAGCACACGAACCCAAGATCTCGAATGCGAAGCTTCGACGACGCGGCTCGACTCTGTAGTGCTGTGCTGCTCACCAGCTTTCTGAGACGGAGCGTAGTCGTGCCGTTCCTGGTTGCGGGCTGCGCCACGACCGGACCACGCGCTGTCGAGAGGGATGTAGAGGGGCAGCTGCGATCTGTCGACGCAGAGCGAAACGATGCGCTCCGCGCCGGCGACACTGCTGCGCTCTCGCGTCTTTACGCCGATGACTTCCTGATGATCACTTCCACCGGTGAGCTGCGGAGCAAGCACGATCAGCTGCGGGACATCGGGTCGGGCACAATCCAACATCAGGGGCCAGCCGAACGAGTTCTCCATGTGACGGTTGAGGGCGATGTGGCTGTACTCCAGGGAGAGTCAGATCCGGGCACGCTGATCACAGCCGGTCGCCCGGACGCACGCATGCGGCGCTACACTCGCGTCTACGTCCATCGGTCAGGACGGTGGCAGTTGCTCGCGACTCACATCAGCGTCGTTGGCGATTCTCCGACTGCGTCAGCGACTCAAATCCAGACGCCGGACACAGTCGTCGTACCGAGCGGCGACCTGAAATTGAAAGGACTGCTCTGGCAACCCAGAGGAACCGGACCTTTTCCCGCAGTACTCTTCAATCACGGAAGCTGGCCGACTAACAATCGCTCAGGCCGTCCAGCTCGCGAGATCTTCGAACAGGCGGCGGCGCTTGGACCTGTATTTTCTCGCCACGGTTTTGTGTTTCTGTTTCTTTTCCGACGCGGTGCCGGTCTCTCTGCGAACCAAGGCGTGAACGCTGCGGACCTGCTCGATAAGGAGCTTTCTGCGAAGGGTCAGGATGCGCGGAACGACCTCCAATTGAGATTGCTGCAGACCGAAGAACTAACTGAGGCCGAGGCCGGACTCGCGTTGCTCCGCAAGGCGCCGAACGTCGACGCGAAACACATCGCGATCGCCGGACACTCTTTCGGCGGGTCGCTGACGTTGCTCCTCGCGGAACGCGATACAGGCCTTATGGCGGCAGTCGACTTTGCCGGTGGCGCAGCTAGTTGGGACGCGTCGCCACAATTGCGCGCGCGACTGTTGAAGGCTGTCGCAGCCGCGCCTGAGCCGATCTTCTTCATCCACGCCGCCAACGACTACTCGAGTGCACCAGGGAAGACATTGGCCGCCGAGAGGGAGCGTCTTCGCAAGCCGTATCGTATAGAGATCTACCCGGCCTTCGGTTCATCTACATCAGATGGACACAACCTGGTCGACCTGAGTATCCCTACATGGGAGCATGACGTCTTCAGGTTTCTCGATGAACAGACCCGCCGCTAAGCACCCCACAAACCCCCCCTCATACTTCGTGAGTGTCCGCGTCTCACTCTATTGGAAGCGCCTGCTCCTCTTCTTCGCCGGCGCGGCGCTGTGCGTCCTCCTATATCTCTTCCTGCTCAACTTCCCTGGTCTGGGCACGGGCAGTGCGAGCGCCGGTATCGTACCTGTGCTCGCGCTCGCCGCGAGCACGTGGTTGCTCACCCTTCGCTTCCTGCGCCTCGATGGGGTGTCGCTGTCGCAGCTCGGCCTCGGCGCCGGCGACCATCGCCTCGCGCGCCTTGGCATCGGGTTCGTCGCCGGTAGCGTGTTGACACTGGTTTGGCTCGCCATCGTGATCCTGACGACCGGCGCAACCTGGCATCTGAATCCCAAGTTCCGCGCGATCGCGCTTATCGGTTGGTGCGTCTTCGCCTTCTTCAACAATGTCGGCGAAGAGCTTGTGTATCGTGGCTACGCTTTCGTTCGACTCGCGGATCGCTTTGGCCCGTATGTCGCGGCGCTGAGCACGACGTCTCTATTCGCGCTGCTGCACCTGCAGGCCGGTATCCCGTGGCTCAGCGTTCTCGCCGGCGTTTTCAGCTCCGGTTTGATCTTCGCCGCGATCTTTGCGCGGTGGCTGAGCGTTCCGCTCGCCCTCGGGTTCCACGTCGCCACCAACATCGTGCAGGATGCTTCAGGGTTGCGTACGAGCGCGGCGTCTCTGTTCGCCCTTACGTTCCCTCAGACGGCGCCCAATGCGGGTGCGCTCACGCTTGGCAGCATCGCGCTGATCAACGTGATACTTGCCGCAGTCATACTCGAAACTTCAGGCAAACGAGGAGCACAAGCGAAGGGTCCAGCGAAAACCTCATAACCTTTCGCGGAGTAGCTCGATTCGCGAGGCTGATCGCGCGGTACAGCAGTTGCTCCGCGCTTGAGATGATGAAGTGCAGATACTTCGTCTTCCTCGCCCTCGGTTCACTATGCGCCTGCGGTGATTCGACCGCGCCCGCGACGAGCGACAGCCAGCACTGGCTAACGGTCTCGGCCGGCGTCTATCACTCGTGCGGAGTAACAGTCGACGGATCCGCATACTGCTGGGGATTGAACCCAAGCGGTGCGCTTGGTGCC
>DASUZC010000195.1:0-17244 GCA_036377095.1 Gemmatimonadaceae bacterium | reverse complement strand
TCACCACGCGACGGAGACGTCGGCGCGGTGTTCGGCATCGGTTTCCCACCCTTCCGCGGCGGACCCTTCCGCTATATGGACTCGCTCGGCATCCAGATCGTGGTTCAGCGCCTCGAGGACTTGAATGCGAGGTTCCCCGGTCGTTATGAACCGGCGGCGCTGCTCCTGGAGATGGCGCGCCGCCGACAAGTCTTCTATCCAGGCGAACGGTAGTGCACCTGGCAGTTCGAGCCGCGCTCCGGGCGGCGTTCTTTGGTGTCTCCGTGATGGTGGTGCCTGCGTGTGCTCCAGCTCACATCAGCAGGCCCCTCACGCCGGCCGATTACCCGCGTACGCGTCCAGAGCTCACGCGGTATCGTGAGACTTCGCACTACGCCGATGTGCGGCAGTTCCTGGATTCGCTGCGGAAGATCGGCGCGCCGCTGACGCTGGGCTCGATCGGCAAGACCAGCGAAGGGCGCCCGATTCCGTTCGTTGTCGCGTCGCGGCCGCTCGTCGCAACCGCGGCGGAAGCAAGACGCCTTGGCCGGCCGATCGTTTACGTGCAGGGAAACATCCACGCCGGCGAGGTGGAAGGCAAAGACGCGCTGCTGGCTCTCATTCGGGATCTGGCTTTCTCGCCACGAACGAATGCGCTGGATTCGCTCGTGTTGATCGCCGTGCCGATCTACAATGCCGATGGCAACGAGAGATTCGGCCCGCAGTCGGTGAATCGCATCGAGCAGAACGGCCCCGAGCTGGTTGGCATCAGAGCGAATGCACAAAACCTGGATCTCAATCGGGACTACGTAAAAGCCGAAGCGCCGGAAACGCGAGCGTCGCTGGCGATGTTCAACGCGTGGGACCCTGACGTATTTGTGGATCTACATACGACGGATGGAAGCTTTCACGGGTACGCGCTCACCTATTCGCCGTCGCTGAGCCCTGCTGCTGTATTCGGCGGCGTGTATGCCCGCGACTCGCTGTTACCTGTCCTGCGCGAGCGAATGCGAGCTCGTCACGGGCTCGAGGTCTTCGACTACGGCAACTTCATCTCGGACGAGCGTGGTCTCGTTTCTGATAACTCCGTGCGCGAGGGATGGGCGACCTACGATTCACGTCCGCGCTTCGGCACCAATTACTTTGGCATCCGGGGTCGCATCGGGATTCTGAGCGAGGCCTACTCACACGACTCATTGGCTCGTCGCATCGCGTCGACCTATGCTTTCGTGTCCGAGATCCTTTCTCTGGTTGCGGAGCGTGGAAGCGCGATCAGGTCATTGAGCGCGCGTGCGGACAGTCTGCCCCAGGCGTGGGGCCGTTCGCCGGATTCGGTGCAAATCGTAGCAGTGCGGTCGGAGCTGATCGCAACACCGCGGTCGGTCGATGTCATCAAGGAAGACATCGAGAGAACGGGCGACTCCAGTCTTACTCAGCCGGGGGTGCCAAGAGGGGAACGGCGGACGGGGAGATATCGTACCATCCGCATGCCCGTCTACGATCGATTCACATCCACGCTCGATCGGCTGCCGCCGGCGGCCTACGTGATTGCGCCGCAGGACACTGCCGTCGTTACGTTGCTCAGGCTGCACGGAATTCGCGTTGAGAGGTCGGACTCTGCCTGGCTCGCCCGCGGTGAGAGTTTCGTAATCGATTCAATCAGTACATCTCCTCGAGCCTTCCAGGGACATCGTGAGGTGCGGCTCAGCGGATCCTGGCAGCGGGGATTGCAGGCGCTGCCGCCGAAATCGTTTATCGTGTCGACGGCTCAACCGCGGGGTGCGCTGATCGTGTATCTGCTCGAGCCCGAGAGCGAGGATGGTTTTACAACCTGGAATTTCTTCGACCCGGATCTGAAAAAGGGTGGGCGATTTCCAGTAAGCAGGATTTTTGATTTATCACGTCGCGGCCGCACCGTGAACCGACGCTCATCGGCCGCCGACTCACCACAGCCAGAGAATTAATGCTTCGTAGCGCGCTCCTATATCTCTCTAGTCAGCCCAAGGTCTTCCAATTCGTCCGCAACAATAAACTCGCGAAAAGTTTTGCAAATCGATTCGTCGCCGGTGAGACGCTGGACACCGCGCTCGCCGCAGTGGCGCGGTTGAACGCCCGCCGGATCAGCGCCTCTCTCGACCTGCTGGGTGAGAGCGTTCACAACGAGGCGGAGGCGCGAGCTGCCGGCGACGCATACGTGAACATGCTCGACCGGATCCACGAGCGAAAAGCTGACGCCAACGTCTCCGTGAAGCTGACGGCGATGGGGCTGGATATCTCGGAGGAGCTCTGCGTCGCGATCATGCACCGGATCCTCCAGCGCGCGCGGGATTACGGATCGTTCGTGCGGATCGACATGGAATCGAGCGAGTACACTCAGCGGACGTTGGATCTTTTCGAACAGCGCTTGTACCCTGCCTATCGCGAGCACGTCGGCATCGTTCTACAGAGCTATCTGTATCGCACTTTCGCCGACGCAGAGCGCGCCATCAAGGTGAAAGCACGAGTGCGTCTTTGCAAAGGCGCCTACAAGGAGCCGGAGACGGTAGCTTATCCAGACAAGAAGGATGTTGACGCTACCTATGTTCGTTGCATGCACGAGCTGATGGCGAAAGGAAACTACCCGGGCATCGCCACGCACGACGAGGCGATCATCAAGGAAGCGAAGCGATTCGCCAGGGAAAACAACATCACATCGGATCGCTACGAGTTTCAGATGCTCTACGGCGTGCGCAGGGATCTGCAGGACCGCCTCGTGCGCGACGGCCATCGGATGCGCGTATACGTTCCGTTTGGAACGCAATGGTACCCGTATCTGATGCGGAGGCTGGCGGAGCGTCCGGCCAACGTCGCCTTTATCACCGGCAATGTCGTCAAGGAGATGGTTGGCAAACGCCGCCGTTAACATGGGCAGATTCATCCCTCCCGATCACTCCAAAGGAGATCCGAACACGATCGGAGGGTACATGGCCGTCCACGACCGACCAGCGGCGTTCGAGGGAAGCGACGGCGCATCCTACAGTGTCGAGATCGTCACCGATGAGAGCGGCGACAAGGTGCGCCCCTTCGCCGCTTATCTGCTGTTCGTTCGCTGGGGCCATGGTGATCCAGTCGCCAGCGGCCATCTGGAGACCGAATACCTGTCGTTCGCGACAACGGAGGACGAAGCGCGTCGCATCGTCGGTGAAATAAAGCTGAACGACGTGAAAGCGAAGCTCGACGCCCTCATTCGCGGCGCCAACGCGAGCGAAACGAAGTGGTGGGATGCGATGCGTGGCGAGGGTAGCAGTTGACCCAGCAGGAGGGCGTCGTGCTCAAGGGCACGGGCGGAGTCTGGCACGTTCGCACGACGTCGGGCGAGACCTACGAGGCTTCGCTGCGCGGTCGTCTCAAAAAGGAGACTGACGAAAGTCGCAAACTGGCGGTGGGCGACCGTGTTATCCTGGAGTCCGATGCGCGCGGTGATCATTGGGCGATCGGCGAAATCATCCCGAGGCGGACGAAGCTCGCGCGTCGCGCCCCGGGTGAAGGACCGGGCGAGAGAATAGTTGCCGCCAACGTCGACCAGGTGGTGGTTGTCTTCGCGGCAACTAAGCCGGAGCCGCATCGTCGCATGCTCGATCGGTTTCTGGTCATCGCCGAAGCGAACTCGCTCGTTTCTCGCGTTGTCATCAACAAGATCGAGCTGGTGGACCGTGCAAAGACGGAGGAGGATTTTTCCGACTACGTGCGTGCGGGCTATCCGGTACACTTCACCAGCGTCAAGCAGCGAATCGGTCTCGACGATCTGCACCGCGAGCTCGCGGGCAGGACATCGGTGCTCACCGGACCGTCTGGCGTCGGCAAGTCTTCCCTGATGAATTCGATGTACCCTGGGCTCGACCTGCGAGTGGGTGAGGTCAGCGAATCAGTCAACAAAGGCCGGCACACTACGGTCGGTGCGCTTCTTCATCCATTGCCCGACTCGGGATACGTTGTTGACACGCCCGGCCTGCGAGAAATCGGAACGTGGGGTCTCTCCTCCGAGCACGTCGACGAATGCTTTCGCGAGTTCCGCGATTTCATCCCATCCTGCCGCTTCGGCAACTGCACGCACCGTGTCGAACCCGGTTGCGCCGTGTGCGCCGCTGTTGAGACTGGCGCCCTCAGTGCGGACAGGTACGACAGCTACCTACGGCTCAGAGAAGAGCTCGAGAACAGCGAGAAGAAACTAGAATACGCGCGCGTGCGCGTCAAAAAGCGGCGGTAGAGTGCGGGTTATGGACTGGTTCGCCTGGGTAGGATAAGACAACTGCCTGCTGGGCGCTGACCGCAGCTCGCTGACCGCCGACCGCTGCAAGCGACGGGACAAATCTCACTGGCGTAAGAGCGACAACACTGTTTTTCCTATGAAACCGCAGCGATCTGTCTGGTCGTCTGCAGCGGTAAGCGGTCAGCGATAGAAGCGGTCAGCGCCCAGCATGCCGTTGTCTTTGTCCATACCTGTTTCGCGATCTCCAGTGTGCAACCAATCCGTCATTAGTTCGCGATCTCGACCGTCCACTCAACCTGCAAATCCGGCCGCAGCGTCTCTCTCACCGAGCAGTACTTGTCCGCCGACAGCTCGATTGCACGCAGTGCCTTTTCCTTTTCGATACCCGCGCCGGCGATCCGGAAGTTCATCGTTACGTGCTTGTAGCGACGCGGAACCGTATCGACTCGCTCACCGATGACATCGATCTCCAGCGCCGTGATCGGCGTGCGCTGCTTGGCGAGAATGTCGATAACGTCGTACGACACACACGTTGCCAGCGCGGTCAGCAGCGTTTCAGGCGGCGATTGGCCCGTGTTCCCATCTCCATCGATGCGAGCCGTCGGCCCGCCCGGACGACCCGCATCGAATGCATGTTCCCCGGCCCAGGTGATGTGAATGAGCGACGGCTTCGTCGCCATTATCCTGGCGGCCGGAGCCGTCACGCCTCGGGACCCTTCTCGATCGGAACCCTGACCGCGTTCCCCCACTCTGTCCAGCTGCCGTCGTAGTTCCTCACGCGATCGTAGCCGAGCAGGTAGGTGAGTACGAACCAGGTGTGCGATGAGCGTTCGCCGATACGGCAGTAGGCGACGATGTCATCGCTCTTTTTCAGTCCTTTCTCCTGCTCGTAAATCGCGCGCAACGATGCGGCATCCTTGAAGCTGCCGTCCGGATTCGCCGCTCTTGCCCACGGTACGCTGCGCGCACCAGTGATGTGGCCGCCGCGCAGCGTTCCTTCCTGCGGGTAGTCCGCCATGTGAGTCCGCTGTCCGGTGAATTCCTCCGGTGAGCGAACGTCGATGAGTGGCTTCCCGCTCGTCGAGTGCTCGCGCACCTGCTGGAAGAATGCGCGAATCTTCTCATCGGACCGCTGGGGAGCCTTGTAGCTCGTTTTGGAAAGACTCGGTACATCCGTGTTGAACGGACGGCCTTCCTGCTGCCATTTGATGCGGCCGCCATCGAGAAGCTTGGCATTGGTGAATCCAAATAGCTGAAACACCCAGAAGGCATACGCTGCCCACCAGTTGTTCTTGTCTCCGTAAAAAATCACCGTCGTGCTATCGTCGATCCCCTTCTCGCGCAGAAGCTTCTCGAATTGCTCCGGCGAGACGTAGTCGCGCACCACCGGATCGTTCAGATCCTGATGCCAATCGACTTTCTGTGCGCCGGGAATGTGGCCGGTGTCGTAGAGCAGAACGTCTTCGTCGCTCTCGATGATCCTGATATTGGGATCGTCGAGGTGTTCTGCGAGCCAGTCCGTGCTGACGAGAACTTCAGGGTGCACGTACCCCTTGCCGGCGATTACTGGATCGACGGCCGTTGCATTCGTTGCGATTGTCGCCCCCATTGTGGACTCCTGAAGAAGCAGAGCTCACAGCATAATCAGGCTCAGTTCGCGCGCATGCAAGTGGGCGGGGGTGCGGTGAGTATCTTTGCGGCATGACTTCGCCAACGAAGCCGCAGATGGAGAGTTACTCCCGCCACGTTCTCGTCTGCACCGGCAACTTCTGCTCTCCCGACCGCCGCGGTCGGGAGCTCTATGCGAAGCTCGCCGAGCTGCTCCAGCGCGAGGACCTGCTATTCGGACCGACCCGCGTTAAGCGCGGCGAGACACCCTGTCTCGGCGTGTGCAGTAACGGACCGATTGTCGTGGTGTACCCCGAAGGAATCTGGTACGCGAACGTCACCCCCCGCGTTTTGGAGCGAATCGTCGTCGAGCATCTCAAGCAGGGCAAGCCGGTGGAAGAGGCAATCTTCCATCGGCTCAACCATGGATAGGGCATGGCAAATGCCTTCTCTTATCGAGCCAAAAACGAGGAGGAACATTGGCGTCGAAAAGAGAGCTGATCGAACCACGCGAAGGTGACAAGAGGTTTGTCCGCCGCGACGAGAAGGGGAAATTCAGCGAGTCAGACGATGTCGGTCGTTCGCTGAGCCAGGATCGCAAGCAAAGCGCGAGTCGTTCAGTGCCTTCCGGACAGGGCGATAAAGGAGATCGGGCCGGCAGCTCGCGGAGTAAGCGGAAATAGCCCTGGCGGGCATGCGCCATGCGTTTAAGGTAAGCAGGAGCGCCTGCAGCGCATCGATCATCCAGACACAGCTGCACCGAACAGGCGGGGCGGAGAAGCGAAAAGCTCTCCGCCCCCTTTGTTATGTTCCTGAGAAATGCCGAATTACGCGTCTTCCATGCATTGCTGTAAGTTTCACGACCATTCGTCCCAGCATCACCCCTCGCTGTGAACTCGCCCCTATCGAACCCCTTCAACCCACGCAGACTCGCACTCGGAGCTGCGAAGAAACTGATCTTCGATAATCAGGATCCCGAGACTGCCCTCGAGCGTCTCGCCAACCTGTCGGCGGACGAGCGCAGCGAATCGAGCCCGGAGAGAAATGCAATGTCGCGAAGTCGCACCACGATCCTGAACAACCTCGACGAGATGTACCGTGAAGCATTCGAGCGCGCGAAAAATGCTGGGGATCAAACGCAAATGGCGACGCTCGACTTCGCCTACCGCAGAGAACAACTCTACTTCGAGATCCTTCTCGACGTTCGCGACGCGCTTGAGCGTCGCTGATCAGTCGCTGATCTCCGCCCAGCCGTCGTCGCTTTGAACTCGATCTATGGCTGGGTCGGCTTCAACGTCGTCGTCCTCGCGATTCTCGCCCTGGACCTCGGCGTTCTTCATCGCCGGTCCGAAAAAGTCACCCTGAAGCAGGCAGCAATCTGGAGCGCGGTCTGGGTTGCGCTCTCGCTGTGCTTCGCGCTCGCCGTTTATCTGACGATGGGCCGGGAATCCGGACTGGAGTTCCTCACCGGCTACCTGATTGAATACGCGCTCTCGGTCGACAACATCTTCGTCTTCGTACTCATCTTCACCTACTTCAACGTTCCCGAGAAGTATCAGCACCGGGTGCTGTTCTGGGGCATCATCGGCGCCCTCGTGCTGCGCGGAGTGATGATCGTCGCCGGTTCGGCACTGGTGACGCGCTTTGCATGGACTCTGTACATCTTCGGCGCTTTTCTCGTCATCACCGGTATCCGAATGGCGCTGCAGAAGGATGAAGCGGCGTACAATCCGGAGCGTGATCCGGTGCTGCGCGTTGCGCGCAAAATCGTTCCCGTGACCAGCGAATACCACGGCAAGAGCTTCTTCGTTCGCCTGCAACGTCCCGACGGAACGACCCAGCTCGCCGCGACTCCGCTTTTCATAGTGCTGTTGATCGTCGACACGACCGACGTGGTGTTCGCCACCGATTCGATTCCCGCCATCTTCGCCGTCACGCGCGATCCCTTCATCGTCTACACATCGAACATCTGCGCTGTGCTCGGGTTGCGGCAGCTCTATTTCCTGCTCGCTGGCATCGTCGACAAGTTCGCGTATCTCAAGCTCGGCCTGTCCGCGGTGCTCGTATTCATCGGCGTCAAGATGCTGATCGAGCCGTTCCTGCACATCCCGATCGGCATATCGCTTGGAGTTGTGGCCCTCGTTCTGGTCACTTCGATCTACGCCTCGATCAAGTGGCCCCAAACGGGGCACTAATCCACCTCTGTGGGTTACCGATAATGCGGCCGGGACGTCTCTCGATAGCGACTCCCGCCTTTTTGTCTCAAACACATCAGGATTTCAACGAATGAGCCTCACTTCTCGGGCGCTCAGCTGCGCCTTGATCGCGGTTGCGCCGATTGCAACAATCAGTGCACAGGCGCCGACCAGGAATCTGTCGATCGACTTTCGCACCACCGTCATAGTTCAGGGGCAGCCCGACACCGGGATCATCATCGGCCACGCCATCGGCAGTGCGGACAAGATTCGCATGGACCTGACGATGAAAGGCACTGGATCTCAGGTGACGCCGCTCGCCACTGATGGCGTGATGACGATGATAGTGTCCGACACCGGGAAAACCGTCACCTACCTCGACACAAAGAACAGTCATTACATCCGCATGCGGCCCGCCGAGATGTTCGCGCAGATGCAGCAGATGGGCGCAAAGATGGATTTGTCGAATACCAAGGCGACCGTGGACAGCCTGGGTGCCGGTCCGGTGATTCTGGGACATCCGACACAGCACTATCGCGTTGGCACCGGCATGACGATGAACATCAACGCAATGGGCCAACAGCAGACCGTGAACATCGCGAGCACGTCTGACTATTACTACGCCACGGACATCAAGGGCGAGGTCAATCCGTTCGCCAATTTGAGCGGCGCCGACATGGCATCGGCCTTCACCGGCACGAGCAAGGAGTTCGCTGACAAGTTGAAGGCAGCGCAGGCAAAGCTGCCGAAGGCTACGCCGCTCAAAGCCACGAGCTCAGCGACGATGACCGTTTCGGGCCAGACCCGAGTCACCAGCACCGATGCGGTAGTAACTGCCATCAAGTGGGTCGACGCGGATCCGAAGACGTTCGAGATTCCGGCAAGCTATACCCCGCTGCAGATGCCCGGATTGAATGGACCACCTCCGTCGGGCGGCGCAATTCCTCCCGCGCAGTGAAATCGGTACAAAAAGCAAAAGGGCTCTCATCAGAGAGCCCTTTTTTTTTTGGCGGCAGCGGGGGATCAGAACTTCACGATCTCCTCGTACGCTTTCTTGAAATCGTCGACCTGCGGCAGAATCGAATCCTCCAGTCTTGGTGCATAGCCGACGAACGTGTCGGTTGACGCGATTCGCCTGACCGGCGCGTCGAGCCATGCGAAGCACTCATCGGCGATCGACGCCGAGATCTCGGCGCCGAACCCCCACGACTTCGAGTCCTCGTAAGCAACGATGACGCGGGAGTTCTTTTTCACGGATGCGAAAACGGTCTCGCGGTCCCACGGACTGAGCGTACGGAGGTCAATCACCTCCACGGAAATACCCTCGTCCGCTACGGCATTCGCGGCGACGATTGCGCGCTGCACCGTCGCGCCATACGTGACGACAGTCACATCGGTCCCTTCGCGCACGACCTTCGCCTTGCCGAACGGGATCATGAAGTTCGGGCCTGGATACGCCGACTTGTTGTAGGTCTGGCGATAGAGGTGCTTGTGCTCGAGGAACAGCACTGGATCGTCGCAGCGAATGGCGGTGCGCAGCAATCCGTTGGCGTCGAGCGCACTCGACGGACAGACCACCCTCAGTCCCGGGCAATGCGTAAACAGCGTTGCCCCGGTCTGCGAATGGTAGATCGCCCCGCGGATGTATCCGCCGTAAGTCGTTCTCACGACAACTGGCGCCGAGAAGTTGTTGTTGGAACGCCAGCGCATGGTTGCCAGCTCGTCGCGCAGCTGCATGTAGGCGGTCCAGATGTAATCGAAGAACTGAACTTCGACGACCGGCTTGAATCCACGCAGCGCCAGTCCGATCGCGCGGCCAACGATGTTCGCTTCAGCCAATGGTGAGTTATAGACGCGGGCGCTGCCGAACTCCTTCTGCAGCCGCCAGGTCACCTTGAAAACGCCACCCTTGCCTTTGACCTTGTCGAGGTACTCTTCGCGCGAAACGTCAGCGACATCCTGGCCGAAGACGAGAATCTTCTGGTCTCGCCGCATCTCGTCCCGCATGCAGGCGTTCAGAAGATCGACCATCGTCGTTGGGTCCCCCGAGAATTGCGGATCGTCTTCGGTGTCGAATTGTTCACTGGTCGGATCCACGTCAGGGGAGTAGACGCCGAAGTACACCGTCTCGGGGCCGGGTTGCGGCTGGGCCAGCGCATCGTCGGTGGCCGCGAGCACGATCTCATCGACCTCTTTCTGGATCTGCTGTATCTCGTCCTCGCTGGCGTGACCCTCGCTCACCAGCCATTTCGGAAATTGTGTGACCGGATCGCGCGCAGCATCGGCCTCACGCTCAGCAGGCGGGCGATAGAGCTTCTCGTCGTCGGATAGCGAATGCGAATAGGGCCGGATTACCTGTGCATGCACCAGTGCCGGCCCTTTTCTCTGTCTCGCGTAATCGACTGCGCGCTGCATCGTGTCGTAGCTCGCAAGCAGGTCGCAACCATCTACCTCCTCGACGAGGAGATTCGGGAACGACCGCACGAGCTTCGAGATGCTTCCACCAGCGGTGTTCACTTCAACCGGAACTGAAATAGCGTAGCCGTTGTCTTCCACCAGATAGACGGCGGGAAGCTTCAGGTTGCACGCCGTGTTCAGCGACTCCCAGAATTCGCCCTCGCTGGTCTGGCCTTCGCCAGTCGAGATGAGGACAACCTCGTCCTTCTGGAATCCCTCGGTGATGCCTAGCAGCTTCGAGCGGAGCGTTGCTTCCGCCGCGCCGACGCCTTGCAGAAACTGTGTCCCAGTCGGCGAGGAGGCAGATACGATGTTGTATTTCTTGTGTCCCCAATGGCTCGGCATTTGTCGGCCGCCCGAAGCGGGGTCGACTGCCGCACCAACGGCCTCGTAAAGCATCTCAGCCGGTGTTACGCCGAGCTCGAGGCAGAGCGCCCGGTCCCGGTAATAAGTGAAGAACCAGTCGTAGGCGGATTTCAGAATCATTCCGGCGGCAGTGAGAATGCCTTCGTGGCCGGCGCCGGAGATCTGGAAGAAAATCTTGTTCTGGCCCTTGAGCTGGACTTCCTTGTCATCGAGCCGCCGCGACAACAACATGTTCCTGTAGGCCGCGACGAGCTGCTGTGGTGAAAGTCGGGCGCTGGGTGTCCCCGCGGTTTTGCGGTCTGGAATGGTTCTGGTAGCCATGGGTGATTCAAAATACTAGAAAAAGCGACTTAACTACAAAGGAAAGACCCGGGAGTATCCATGAGATCAATCGTCCGCCTTCTGTTCACCACCCTCGTTCTTATCGGCTGTTCTTCGGCAAATCAGACGCCGTCCGATCCGAGCACCGGCAACGTCGTCTTCACCGGCGATAAGAAAACCGACTGGGACCAGATCGTCGCGCTCGAGAATCAAGCGAAGGCACTGGTGAAAACCGACGGTTGCTCCTCAGCGGACGAATGCCGCACCGCCGCGGTCGGATCGCGCGCTTGCGGTGGGCCACGCTACTATCTGGTATACTGCTCGAAGACGACGGATTCAGCCGCGTTGTTCAAGAAGCTCGAGCAAATCGCCGCCGCCGAGCAGGAGTACAACAAGCGCTACCAGCTCGTCTCCACCTGTGAATTCAGGATGCCGCCGCAAGTCGCGCTCGTCGGCGGCGCCTGCCAGGCTCAGTAGTCTACCGGCCGCAAATAGGATTCGCCGATTCCCGTCGGGCTGAGCAGCGCGACGGTCGGCAGTTTTCTCTTCCAGTGCGTTCCTGCGAGCCGCTTTCGAACAAGCTCCACCTTGTTCGAATCGAAGCCGCGTGAAGCGAGTGCCGCCGGGCTGTAGCCGCTTATCAGCCAGTTCAGAATCTGGTCGGCCTCCGAATACTTGATGCCGAAATCCCCCTCATCTGTCTGGCCTTCGATCAAGTCGGCTGACGCCGGTTTGTTGACGATTACTTCGGGAACGCCGAGGAATTTCGCGAGCTGCCAAACCTGAGTCTTGAACAAGTCACCAAGCGGATTGATGGGCGGCGAATCATCAGCGTGCCAGGTGAAGTAGCCCAGTAGTCTCTCGGTCTTGTTTCCCGTTCCCACTGGAAGCGCGTGACATTTCGCCGACTGATCGAACAGCACGATCATTCGCTCCCGCGCCATCACGTTGCCGCGTCGCGCCGGATCCGCATCGGCTTCATTGGCGAGATAACCGTCGACTGCCGGAGAGATGTCGATCGTGCGCGACTTCACCCCGACGGCGTCGATCACCAGCTGCGCGTGTGCCAGCGAGTCGGGGTTCGACGTCCGGTAAGGCATCCTCACCGCCAGCACGTTATCCGCACCGAGTGCTTCCGCCGCCAGGAAAGTCGTGACGGCAGAATCAACTCCGCCCGACAGGCCCACCACCGCGCGCTCGAAATTCCGGCGCTCGAACTCCTCCCGCAGAAAAGCCACCAGCCATTTCGATGTCAGCTCGGGATCGATGTCGAGCGGTGGTGGGCCGGCTTGTGTCGACGGTACGCGCGTCACCGTGATCGGCTCGGCGCCGTTCCGTTTCGCGGCGTCAGCGGCGCCCGACTTTTTCTGCTTTTGATTACTCGCTTTGGCGGCGCGCTGCGCCGGTTTGGCGGCCGCAGCTTTTGTTTTTTTTCCTTCCGTTGGGCGACGCGCTGTGTCTTCGGTCGAAGGCGCATCGGCGCGCTCGCCGTCGCCGGGGTGTCCGACGGGTGTTAGCGGCCCACCGTCCGTCGCACCTTCATCGTAACTCAGCACCCGTTTTTCCCCGGCCTGAATTCGATCGACGTTCCGCATCAGGTGGGGCATCATCGTCTGCAAATCGGTGAGTAATGGTACGTCTGAGCGCGCTCGCGTCAGATCCTGCGGATCGAGCGAAATCGTCAGTATTGCCTCGTCCCACAACGGGGCCTGTGCGCGGACATCACCGTGCGGACCGCAGATGATCGAGCCGCCGGAAAAAGTCTTGCCGCCTTCGGTCCCGACCAGATTCACCAGTGCGACGAAGACGCCGTGCTCCTCGGCGATGTCGCGCGCGAGGCGTTCCCATCTCTTGAGATTGGCGGGCACCGGGCCCTCGCCCTCGCGCGGCCAAACTCCCCGTCCCGGCGACGCCGAGACGACGAAGATCATCGTCGCGCCGTCCAGCGCGGCCACTGTCCCGGTCAGACTGTGCCACGCATCCTCGCAGATCAGCATCGCGGCACGGCCCCAGTCGGTGTCGAACGCGCGCACCTCGAATCCGCGATCTACAAATCTTTCCTCGTCGAACAATCCGTACGTCGGCAGGAAGAGCTTGCGATGCACGTGTCGAATGACCGGCTGTTCGCTTCCCAGTGTTGCGTAAAGCGCACTATTATAGAATGCGTTGTTCCACACCTCGTAGAACCCAATGCAAACATCGAGGGGCCGCGGTGTATTAACTGCGGCGAGATATTGCGCGTTGAGGTCCTTCGCCAGCGCGCCGGCTGTCATCGCGACGTCCCGAACGCCTCCTTCAACGAAGTATCCGGTCAACGCCGTTTCGGCGAACACGGCTACGTCGGGCCGAGGATCGAGATTGTCGATTTGTGAGAAGATGCCGGCCAGGCGGGCGAGGTTGGCAGCATAGTCGCCTTTGCGCGGCTTGAACTGAATGACGACGAGATGAACGAGACGATCCATCTATCTGAAGTTGCCATAGCGCAGAGGTACAATCAACCGTTGCGCCGTCTGCTGCTTGCACTCTCGATACTCGGCCCCTCGCTGGCATCAGCGCAGCAAACGAGCACTGACACCGCTGCCTGGACGATCGTTCCGCAACCACAGGCGTCGCTCGTTTACGCGCGCGACGGATCGTTGGTTGGCGAGATCGGCAAGGAGATTCGCACCAGCGTTTCCATCCGCTCACTTCCAAAGTATCTGCCCCAGGCATTCGTCGCCGTCGAGGATCACCGCTTCTACCAGCACGACGGCGTCGACGTCGTCGGCATTGCCGGCGCGCTCAAGGACAACATCTTCGGCGAGCGTCGTGGCGCCAGCACCATTACCCAGCAGCTCGTCGGCAACATGCATCCGACGCTCATCGATCGCACCGACCGGAGCCTCAGTAGAAAGCTCAATGAGCAGGCGGCCGCGCGGGAGATGGAGAAGCACTACTCCAAAGCCCAGATACTCGAAGCGTACCTGAATCAGATTCAGTTCGGCCATGGCTGGTACGGCGTCGAGAGCGCGGCACGTCACTACTTCGGCAAAAGTGCGTCGAAGCTATCGCTCGCCGAAGCAGCCGCGTTGGCGGCGATGCCGAAAGGACCAGCCCTCTACGATCCGCTCAAGTACCCGGACCGCGTGCAGCAGCGTCGGAACGTCGTGCTATCGCTGATGGCAGATCAGGGATTCATCACGCAGGCACAGGCGGATGCCGCAAAGGCTGCACGATTGGTGACGCAGCCGAATGGCGGATACTCGGCGTACGCGCCGTGGTTTGTGGACGTGGTGCGCGTGCAGGCAACGCGCGCGGGTATCCCGGTGATGGAAGGTGGGTACCGCATTTATACGGGTCTCGATCCCGTCCTGCAGAACGCGGCAGTGAGTGCGCTGCAGGAAGAGACCGCTTCACTCGAGTCTCAGCCCGACTACGCACACCCCAGGTACAGCGCACCCAAGGCGGGAGTTCGATCGAATCGCATCACGGATTACCTGCAGGGAATGGTGGTCGCACTCGATCCTGCGTCCGGCGACGTTCGCGCGCTCGTCGGTGGCCGTGATTACAACGACTCGCAATTCGATCGTGCCGTCGACGGCATGCGTCAGCCCGGATCTTCGTTCAAGCCGATCGTCTATGCTGCCGCAATTGCCGACAGCATTCCGCCGAACGCGATATTCGCGGACACCGCGGTCGAGATTTATCTGCCCAACAAAACCGTCTACCGCCCCGAAAACGCCGACAACCAATTCCTCGGTGCGATCACTCTCCGCGATGCACTGGCGATGTCACGCAACGTCGTCGCGGTTCAGGTGGCGATGAAGCTCGGGATGGATTCGATTGCGCAGCTGGCGCATCGAATGGGAATCAACTCGACGATCGCGCCGTATCCGTCGAGCGCGATCGGCGCATCGGTAGTGCAGCCGCTTGACCTGGTTGCCGCTTACACGACGTTCGCGAATCTCGGCACGCCCGTCGAGCCGCGCTTCATATATCGGGTCGAGGACACAAACTCCAAGGTCGTTCTGTCGCGCGAGGTGCGCGCACTCGCGCCGGCGCTGGACCCGCGAACGAGTTACGTCGTGCGCGACATGATGCGAGACGTGGTTGAGCGGGGAACCGCGGCGAGTATCCGCCGCTATCTGCCTGCCACAATTCCGGTCGCAGGAAAAACGGGGACGACGAACGACAACTCCGATGTCTGGTTCGTCGGCCTCACTCCCGACATCGTCGCCGGCGTGTGGCTCGGCTTCGACAAGCCGACTTCGATCGCTCCCGGAGTGGGTGGTGGATCCCTTGCTGCCCCGGTGTTCGGGAAGATGCTCGCCCGCTACTACGCCGGGAAACCGGAGCTGCTCGCCGGTCGCACCGATCAGTGGGCGCCGCCGGTGGGTGTGATCTACGGCGACTTCGACCGCACGACTGGTACGCTAGCCACCGATCAGACGCCGGCCGAGCGACGGTACACTGAGTACTTCATCGAAGGAACAGAGCCGCCACCGCTGCGCGCCGATCCGTGGAAGTTGTTCGGGTGGGGGCCGGTGGTTTTTTAGGTCTTCGGGAGGACCGAGGCCCGCGGGCTAAGTGCATCGATCATCGCGGACTAATTGAGAATTGATGACAAAGGCAGCTGTCAGCTTGCTTTAGTCGGCACTCCTCGATTAGTCCGCGATCATAGATGCACTTAGTCCTCTACCCCGGGTCCTACTAAGCCCGCTATGCGACCTCTTTCATCTCCAGCGGCGTTGCCTGCTCACCCGGCTCGGCCGGTACCAGTGCGATCTCCAGTACCTGTTGCAGCGTCTCCACCGGGTGGAAATCCAGGATGTTCCGCACTTCTTCCGGAACGTCCTCGATGTCTGCCTCATTCCCCTTGGGAAGGATGATGGTCTTGATCCCCGCGCGGTGAGCGCCGAGGACCTTCTCCTTCAACCCACCGATCGGTAGCACGCGTCCGCGGAGCGTGATCTCACCGGTCATCGCAACGTCCTGTCTTACCGGACGCTCCGACATCTCGGATACGAGCGCTGTCGCAATCGCAATTCCCGCTGATGGGCCATCCTTGGGGATCGCGCCCGCAGGAACGTGAATGTGCGCCTCGATCGCGCCCAGTCTGTCCCGCGGAATTCCCAGTGCGGCTGCGTTATTCGTGGCGTAGGTGAACGCCGCGCGAGCCGACTCCTTCATTACGTCGCCCAACTGGCCGGTGAGAATGAGCGACACCGCGCCGCCAGGCCCAACGCTCTCCGGCCCGTCGTTTTGGCGATTGCCGTAGTACCGGCGAATCGACGCCTCGACGAACATGATGTCACCGCCCATCGGCGTGTAGTACATGCCGGTGGCGATTCCAACTTCGCTCTCCGCCAGCGCATGCTCGGGATGTACGCGCGGTCTGCCGAGTAACTCGCGAACTGCCTCGGCGTCGACGGTGTGTTTGACCTCTTCACTCGCCGCGATCTTGCGCGCGAGCTTGCGCGCCACCGCGCCGATCTGCCGCTCTAGCTGCCTCACTCCACTCTCGCGAGTGTAGTTCGATACCACCGACATGATTGCGTCGTCGGTGAATGTTATTTCCTTGTCATTAAGACCGGACTCCTCGAGCTGGCGCGGCAAGAGGTACTTCTTGGCGATCTCTGCCTTCTCCTTTTCCGTGTAACCGGCGAAGTCGACGACCTCCATACGGTCGAGCAGCGGACCAGGAATGTTCTGCACGAAGTTCGCTGTCGCGATGAACAGCACTTCGCTCAGATCGAACGGAATGCCGAGGTAGTGATCGGTGAATGTGTCGTTCTGCGCCGGATCGAGGACTTCCAGCAACGCGCTCGCTGGATCCCCCTGGAACGAAGTGCCGAGCTTGTCCACCTCGTCGAGCAGGAACACCGGGTTTTTCGTTCCGGCCTGCTTGAGACCCTGCACGATTCGGCCGGGGAGCGCGCCCACATAAGTACGACGATGTCCGCGAATGTCGGCCTCGTCGCGCGCACCACCGAGTGCTACACGCACGTACTCACGGCCCAGCGATCTGGCGATCGACTTCGCAATCGAGGTCTTACCCACGCCTGGTGGTCCGATGAAGAGAAGAATCGG
>DASUZC010000194.1:0-7472 GCA_036377095.1 Gemmatimonadaceae bacterium | reverse complement strand
CGGCGGTGGCGGGCCGGGCATGGGCCCGATTGGAGTCGCGAAGCATCTGGTGCCGTTTCTCCCCGGACATCCGGTCGTGCGACTCGATGGTCGCGATCAAGTCGGCGCTGTCTCGGCCGCACCGTGGGGCAGTGCGAGCATTCTGCCGATCTCGCTGGCCTACATCAAACTGATGGGCGGCGACGGACTCGAATACGCGAGCAAGATCGCGATTCTCAACGCCAACTACATCGCGAAGCGACTGGATGCTCATTTCCCGGTGCTTTACAAGGGAGCACACGGAACCATCGCCCACGAGTGCATCGTCGATACGCGTCTGGTGAAGCAGCCGAGCGGTGTCGATGTCGAAGATATCGCCAAGCGATTGATGGACTATGGATTCCACGCGCCGACGGTCTCGTTTCCGGTGCCGGGCACTTTGATGATCGAGCCGACGGAGAGCGAGCCGAAAGAGGAGCTTGACCGCTTCTGCGAAGCGATGATCTCGATTCGGGAAGAGATCAAGGAAATCGAAAGCGGCGAGGCGGATCGGCAGGACAATCTGTTGAAGAACGCGCCGCACCCCGTGAGTCGTGTGACGGCTTCGGCGTGGACGCATCCCTACACACGCGAGCGTGCGGCATTTCCCGCGGAGTGGACGCACGACTTCAAGTTCTGGCCGGCGGTGGCGCGGGTGGAGAGCGCGTACGGGGATCGCAATCTCATCTGCTCGTGCCCACCAACAGATTCCTATGTCGAGGTCGGTCCTGAGTAGTCTTGGTAGCTACCTGCCGAGATCTCTACGCCGAGATGTGCCTGCCGTATTCCCCAGAATCGAGTAGCGCATCCAACTCCGCCGGATTGCTCGGCTTGACCCGGATCATCCACCCTGCGCCGTAAGGATCGGAATTGACCAGCGCCGGTTCCTTGTCGAGACGGTCGTTGATGGCGACGACCTCGCCGGCGATCGGCGAAAACAACTCGGACACGGCTTTCACTGCCTCGATCGTTCCGAAGACATCGTGCTTGCTGAACTTGGTACCGACTTTCGGCAACTCGATGTAGACAATGTCACCGAGCTCGCCCTGGGCGTAGTCGGTGATTCCGATCTCGGCGGTGCCATCCTTACCCTTGCGCACGTACTCGTGCTCTTCGGTGTAATGGAGATCGCCCGGGATGTTTGCCACAAATTCTCCGCTGGTAGAAATCGCGCCGCTGCAGGGCGCGAAGTCTATTGGCGCTCTAAAAAGGAGTCAAGAAAGTTGCGCCGCTGGCTGAACGCTCGCGACCGCGATCACCGCGGGAAGAGTGTCCTCTGCTTCCTGAGCATTTCGGTGAAGGGAGCTCCAGAGCGTGTCGACATCGCGCTCCAGATCCCTCAGTGAGCCGTTGTTCTCGATCACATAATCGGCGCGCGCCCGCTTCAGCTCCGCGGGCATTTGTGACACGATCATGTTCATCGCGTCCGTTTCATCGAGTCCGCGCGTTCTGACCAGCCTTTCGAGACGCTGCGGCCGCGGGGCATCCACGAGTATGATGGCGTCGAATTCCTCGACGAGATTGCGCTCAAAAAGAAGCGGGATCACGCAGACAACCAGCTCGTCTCCGCGGTCCCGCGCTTTGGCAATCTCCCGATCACGAAGTCGGGTGACGCCGGGGTGAACGATTCGATTGAGAGCGTCAAGCTCGTTTCGATTCGCGAACACGATCTGGCGAAGGG
This sequence comes from Gemmatimonadaceae bacterium, assembly GCA_036377095.1. Classification (GTDB taxonomy): domain Bacteria; phylum Gemmatimonadota; class Gemmatimonadetes; order Gemmatimonadales; family Gemmatimonadaceae; genus UBA4720. Next base: position 5,773 of record DASUZC010000194.1, on the reverse strand, counting down.
CGCCACGATCGAGGCTGCCGTCGCTCTTGAGCACGTCCTTGCCCCAGCGCTTGACGATGTCCTTCAGCGCCTGGGTGTCTGGCTCCACTGCTTCCCGCGCGAGGACATCGGCGTCGATCAGGGTTGCGCCGCGTTCGGCGAGCATGCGCGCGACCTCGGATTTGCCGCTGGCGATGTTTCCTGTCAGTCCGATGAGAAGCATTTTCCCTGGATTGAGGTGGATTCAGCCGCCCTGCGTGCCAAAATAGGAAGTTGTCCCATCCCTGTCACGCATAAACAGCTGCTTGGAGCATTGTCGATGCTTCCTCGACAGCTGGTTGCCAGCTGCTAAAGAAGCGGAACCTGGGCGGCGTCGCCCGATGGAACGCTGTGACACATCCGGCAGCGCGCCTCATACGACTCGGTCCCGCCCACCATGATCTGGGGCGAGTTGTAAGGCGCCGGCCGGCCCCCGATCAGCCGTTGATTGCGGCTAGCGGGGCCCCCGCACAAAACGCAAATCGCGTGCAGCTTGTCCACGACCTCGGCTATAGCCATTAGTTCCGGCATTGCTCCGAATGGCTCGCCGCGGAAATCGGTGTCGGTTCCGGCGATGATTACCCGCCTCCCCCGACTGGCAAGCGACGTGACCAGCGGCACGATTCCGCGATCGAGGAATTGGGCCTCGTCAATCGCGATCACATTGGCCATCGGATCGATTTGCTGTCCGATTTGGGCGGCCGAATCAGCGGGGATGGCTTCGACGGTGCGACCGTCGTGGCTGGAGACCGAGTAAATACCCGCATAGCGCTCGTCCAGATGGGACTTGAACACCTGGACTCTCTTGCGCGCGATGATCGCCCGTCGCACCCGGCGAATCAGCTCTTCGCTTTTTCCACTGAACATGACGCCGGCAATGACTTCGATCCATCCACCACTTTGGTGGAAAGGCCCGCTCGGCCCACTCACGACCGGTCGCGGTCTCTACGCGGACCACCGCGATTGGGGCGCGGACGATCGAACGACCCTCCGCGCGCTCCACGATCGAACCCTTTGCCCCGATCTCCGCGCTCTCCACGATCGAAACTCTTGCGATCACCTCGATCGCCATGCTCCCTCGGTCGAGCGTCACGCGCGCCGCGACCAGCGTCGCGATCGCGATCGCGTTCTGGATCGCGCGGCTTCGGCGGCACCGGCGGATTCGCTTCAGCCGCTCTCCGCTGAGCGCGCTCCCTCTCGAGTATGTGCAGGGCAGCGGCAGCCAGTTCCGCTGCATCGTACTCTCTAAGCAGCGGTTCCAGCGACAGGACCTCACGCGGCGGAACGCCTGCCGCCATGACTGCTCGCAGCTCCTCACGTACTGCCTCTTCTCGGTTACGCGCGCGTCGCTCGGGTCCGTGGAGGTTGAAGGGCGTCAATCTTCCGCTGGCCAGCTCCCGCAACCAGGGCACCTCACCCGGCGCGGCGAGCGCGATGATCTGGACCGGCTTGGCGCTGGCAATCCGCTGCAGTTCGGCCGGCGTCACCGGCGGCTGATAGAAAATCACCGTGTGCGTCGTTCCGCTGCCGAGGTCGCCGCGTGTGACGTTGATGGTTTTGTCGTCCTGATGATAGCCGAGCGTCCTCAGCGTGTGAGTCGCGTCATCGGCGGCTCGCTGATCGCGGGCAACGATGATCGCAGAGGGCGGATCGAGATCGTCGAGCAATCTTCGCAGGGATCCGGCGCGAGCGCTCGCGGCAACGGTTACGTAGCGAATGATCGGCATCTCGTAATCCGCCGGCACTGCCGGCGCTTCTGTTTCCGCGCTCCCCACCCGACGCGGGCGACGCGCGTAGCGCTCGACGAGATTCTCTACGACGGGCGTGGTTTTGCGAGCGACGATTACGCGACCTGCGTCGCCAACTTCGCCAAGCAGTGCCTCGAGCGCGCTGATCGTTTCGGGACCTTCCGCGAGAATGTCATCGGCCCACGCGATGATCACGGTTCGAACGGAGTCGAGCTTGAGCATCGAGCTCTTGACCAGCTCGCTCAGTTCCGGCGCCGGGCCTGCGACCGCCAGCACTGGCCGACTCCTGAAAATTCGCGCGGCACGCGACGCGCTCGTCGCAGGCACGACCTCGATGCCGGCTGGTCCGGAGATCTGCAGGATCGTCTCGGAAATCGTGAGCGCCGTCTCGGCGTCACGCGTGATTACCAGCACCTGGGTCCCGCCGGCAGCAGGCTCCACTCGCGCCAGAGCGGGTGTCACGAACTCCGCGATCGACTCGGTGGTGTGCGGGAGCGTGTAAAGGAGATTTTGCGCACGCGTGACCTGCGGCGTGCCGCGCTCTCCAAGATCCTCCAATTCCGGCATGTCAACCTCTATTTCAAAACGTGGCGGAGCGTCCGTCACGCCGATATCGTTATATCATCAGCCGCCAGGAATTGCGGCACTCGCGGCTTCGCCGCTCACCAAAGATACCTACTAGAGGAAGCGTGAGGCTAACGGCACGCAGCACGGAGCGTTCTTGATCACCGCCATAGTGCTCATTAAGGCGGAGCCGCAGAAAATCGCTCAGTGCGCGACCAAAATCGCGGGGATCGAAGGTGTCTCTCAGGTCTACTCGGTCTCCGGGGAATGGGATCTGGTGGCGATGCTGGAAGTCGCCGAGCACGAAGCAATCGCGCGCATCGTGACCGAGGAAATCACGGTGGTTTCGGGCATCAAATCGACGCAGACTCTCACCGCTTTCCGGGCTTACTCGAAGAAGGATCTCGAGCAGGCCTGGGATATCGGGCTGGAGTAGCTCCGTGCAGATCAACTCCGGTCCGGACGCCGCCAGCCGGGCCGCGCTCAAGTTGCTGATGCAGCGGCTGCCGGGAGTCAGCGAGATCAGCACCGGCGTCGAGGTCGATTCGCCGGGCTCCGTTGATCAGCCGCAGCTGCGTTCGGCGCAGATAGTCGAGGGCAGCGTTCTGCGCGCGAAGAAAGTGCCTGACGTCTCTCGCGATATGCAATCGGGATTCGGGGCTTTTCTTGATGGCGCTCAGAAAGTCCGACTGATCGCCCGACACGAGGGCGTGCCGCTCGTGCTAGGCATCACCTCAGCGGTCGTTCGCGTAAGAGTGAACCGCCGGCTGACGACGTGGGGTCACCAGCCGCCGCGCGTGGAGTTCAAACTTTATCTGCCGCTCAAATACCTGCCGCCGCTGGCCGAGCTTGCGATTGGCGAAGCAGGATTTCCGGTGGTCGACACCTCAAAAGCCGATGCCAACGGTGATTATCCGAGCGCGCATCCGCAGGTCCTGCTCGACCGGGCCATTCGCGCAATCGATCAGCAACGCGAGTCGCTCGAGGACCAGATCGCCGAGGCCTGGTGCTCGCGCAGCGAGGCGCCGCTGTTCGTGGACGGTGGAATCAGCCGTAGCGCCGCAGTCGCATCGTCAGGCTGCGCGATCGGTGTGATCAAGAGTCACCGCACGCTGTACGTCGAGGATGATGCGCTCAAGATCGTTTTGAATCTTGGCGTGAACGAGCGGTCGTCGGTGTTCAGAGTGTCACCGCGACTACGCAACTCGGTAATGAGCTGGTATCTAAGGCAGCGAGATTCACGGGGACACGATCCGTTGTGGGGACTCGTGCGCGTGGAGATGTCGGAGTGCGACAATCCAACGGAGCGCGCTGACGAGATCTCGCGCTGGGTGCTCACCGAGACGCGACCACTTGCACTTCCCGACGGGCGCTGGGACAAGATGTCCTACGGCGTCAGAGACTGTGAAGAATTTCTGCGGGCAATCTCATGAGTGAAGCACTGGGTCGCGTAGTCGCGACGGAGCGGAAGCCGAATACTCCGCACGAATTCCATTTCTGGACCGCGATTGATTCCCCCGTTGGTATCGGCACGATCGTTCGCGTAGATGGCGCCCAGCCGGTTGAGGGCCACATCCCGCACATCTATGGGATAGTCGTCGAAGGATTCAGTTACACCGATCTGCAGTCGCCGCTGCACGACGTGCTCGGCCACGATGGCTCACCAGCGGCGGCGAGTTATTCGGCTACGGAACGCGCGGAAATCCGGCTCTACACTGCTGCTGTTCTGCGCCAGATCCCGGAAGAGCCGCTGCAGCCGGTGCCGATGGGAGAGGTTTTCCTCGCCGAGGAGGCAGACGTTCAGATCGCGCTGCGCATGGACGGTTATTTGCGCGAGGGCGCGAACACTGGTATTCCGGTCGGCGTCTACCGCGCGGGCGGCACCGACGCAGTGATCTACCTGGACGCCGATTTCCTGCTCGGCCCCGAAGCCGCGCATCTCAACATCACCGGCGTCTCCGGTCTGGCGACCAAAACGAGCGCTGTCGAGTGGCTGCTCGCATCACTGTTCACGCATTTCCCGGAGGAGAAAGGGTCGATCGCGGCGGTCGCGTTCAACGTGAAAGGTCCCGATCTCTGCTACCTCGACAAGCCGGGCAAGGTCGAAGAGACGGACGAAAAACTCTACGAGAAGCTTGGTGTCGAGCCGAAGCCGTTCAGCCAGGTGCAGTACTTCGCGCCGTTCACGGCGAAAGGTTTCTCACTCAATACCTTCCGCAACAACGAGGCTCTGCTCGACAACGTCACCCCGCTGACGTGGGGACTGCGCGAAGTGCTCCAGTTCGCGGAAGTGTTGCTGAACAAGGATGACGTCGACGCCAAGGCTGACGCACTGATCGACTTCATCAAGGAGAATATCGTCGACAAGGAGTTTCGCGATCCCATCCTGACGAAAACGCACCGCGTACAGTCTTTCGGCGACCTCGACGCTTTTTTTCGGGATGTCCTGCAGGGAATGGAAAAGAAGGACGGGGAGAGCTGGCGCACGCATCACGTGGCGACGATTCGCAAAGTCCGTAACCGTCTCTCCAACATCTCCACGCGCTGCGCCGGATTGGTGACCGATACCGGTGCGGTGAGCGATCTCCCGTTCGGGAGCTTTGCCGATCGGGCGGTGTACGTAGTCGATGTCGCCAACCTCGAGGAAGATGCACAAGACCTCATCTTCGCTCGCATTGTGTCCAAGCTCCGTGAGCACCTGGAGCGTCGGGATCTCGGCGTCAAACACCTCGTCGTCTTCGTCGATGAGCTCAACAAATACGCGCCGGGTGACGGAGCCGACACGTATGTCAGGAAAATGCTGCTCGATATCGCCGAGCGAGGCCGCTACCTCGGGCTCGTTCTGTTCAGTGCGCAGCAATTCCGGTCGCAGGTGCATCGGCGCGTTGTCGGTAATTCAGGAACCGCGTTGTTCGGGCGGATGGATGCCGATGAGCTATCGACCCCAGGCTACGCTGTGCTGAGTCCGGCGACAAAGACAAAGTTGGCGACACTGGAGAAGGGACAGTTGATGATTCGTCATCCGCATTTTACTCAGCCGATCTTCGTTCGCTTCCCGCGGCCCGCGGTGATGCAGGGTCGCGAAGGGGCGGAGAAGTACCCACAGGCGAGCGACGTCGCGCTCGATGTCGCGGTGCTGCGCGCGCTGCGTCCTCTCGATCCATCGATAACGCTGCCGTGGGTGCAGGAGATCACCGCGCTCTACAACGATGACGAGGTCATCAAGGCTCGCAACGCGACCCTGCTGGCCAGGCCGGAAAACGTGAAGGCGTATTTCGCGTCCCAATTCAGGAAGATCGTTTCTGCTCAGTCCCCGGTGCGCCCGATGGCTGCCAGCATCAAGTCAGCGCCGGACGATGACCCGTACGGTTTTTAAGGCGGGAAGCGGGAAGCGGGAAGCGGGAAGCGGGAGGCTCAAATTTCAGTGCCACCTGCAGGCTCGC
>DASUZC010000193.1:0-24726 GCA_036377095.1 Gemmatimonadaceae bacterium | reverse complement strand
GGAGCTCGTCGGCCGCGCGATCAAGGGCAAGCGCGATCAAGTCCTCATCGCAACGAAGTTTGGAAATGTTCGTGATCCGAAGACGCGTGCGTTTCTGGGCGTCAACGGAAAACCCGAATACGTGCGCCAGGCCTGCGACGCCTCCCTGAAGCGCCTCGGAATCGAGACCATCGATCTCTATTACCAGCATCGCGTCGATCGAAACACGCCGATCGAGGACACCGTTGGCGCGATGGCTGAACTCGTTCGTGCTGGCAAGGTACGCTTCATCGGATTGTCCGAGGCGTCTGTCGCCACAATTCGTCGAGCGCACAAGGTGCATCCCATAACTGCCGTGCAGACCGAATACTCGCTGTGGACCCGCGATCCGGAAGACGGATTGCTCGAGGCGTTGCGCGCTCTCGACGTCGGTTTTGTCGCCTACAGCCCGCTCGGCCGCGGCTTTCTTACCGGGCAGATCAAAACTGTCGACGATCTCGCCGAAGACGATTTCCGAAAGCACCACCCTCGCTTCCAGGGTGAGAATCTCCAGAAGAACCTCGACCTCGTCGCGAGAGTAGAAGAGATCGCGAGAGAGCACAAATGCACTGCCGCTCAGCTGGCGCTGGCGTGGGTAGTCGCGCAGGGTGACGACATTGTTCCGATTCCCGGCACTCGGCATCCGGATCGCGCCGAAGAAAACGTGCGCGCCCTCGATATCGTGCTATCGGAAAACGACCTGCGCCGTATCGACACGGCCGCACCGAAAGGAGCGACCGCCGGCGATCGCTATCCCGAAGGAGGGATGCGGACCATCAACGGCTAGAGCGTCGCCGCCTTCGATTGTGCTGATCCCAATCGGTCAACGCTGAGACAATCAGCGTCAGCGCACTCAGGCTGAAGCACATGTTGCGCGCCGCGCGATCGTTCGCGAAACCAAGCAGCCACGGCATCGCTGGCAGAATCGCGGCGACTGTGAGCTCTGCCGCGCCATGCACCTTGAATGGGACAAGTCGTCGCAGGCTCAACGGGTAATCCGTCACCGACGAAAGTCCGGTGTAACCTGTTGCCAGCGCCTCGAACAGGTTTCGCGCTGCTCTCGGGACATTGAATACCGCGGGCGCCGCTGCCACAGCGGCAGATGTCCCGTAATCGATCATGCCGTGTACGCGCGGCGAAATTGGTTTCGGCATTCTCCTTGGCGTTGTTCTCGCCATCAAGCCTCCATTTGATTGGAGACTTCCCTTTGCGAGACCTGTTCCACCACGCTGGCCTGCGCGGTGAGATCGCGACGATTAGAAGCGGAACAGGTAGCTGATCTTGCCGAAGAACCCGTCACGCGTGCGATGCAGATTCTGGAAGCGAAACTCGCGCAGCTCCTCGAGGGTTGACCCATAGCCGAGATAAAGCAGAGTACCGGGTACAGGCCGATAGCTGAACAACCAGTCAGCTGAAAACTGATTCGAGATTTCTCCTGTATCCACCACGCCATTTACCAGAATGGGATGTCCATCGCGATCGCGCAGTGACGTACGTGAACGAGCCGCATACTGACCGACGACTCGCAAAAAGATTGGCGGACTCACCTGATACTCGACCTTGAGTCGCGGAATCGTTTCCGATGAAAAGCGAGAGCCGTCGCTCTTTCTATCAATTGCCAAACGCGAAAACTGCAGCGTACCACGAATGGCCGTTGTCGGACGCACCGCCAGAATCGCATCGATGCGCGTGCTGCGGCCCGGGGCGGCTTCCCGGAATACCGGGACTTCGCCGACGGTCATTGCTGCAGTCCCGGTGAAGTGGCGATAGGTCGGAGTGGTGAGGCTCAACGATCCGCCCCATTGATCCTTCTCCGGTCCGGGGACGACGAACGATACTGTGTCCAGCACTGCGACAGAGCTGATTGGCGTAACCGGCGCGAAGCGCTCGATTTGTAGAGCCGAGTAAAGAGATGGGTCGAATGCGAAATAACTGTGACTCAGCGCACCGCTCACCAGCCATCCGCCGCGAATCGTCGCGCTCGGCGTGATCGATTCCGTACTTTCCTCAAGGCCGTGTCTCGAACCGTTGTTGTTCCAGATCCGATTCAGACTGATGAAAGCGCCAGAGGTCTGCACCAGCGCGTTGGGCGCGCCGTAGAAACTGATTCTATTGAAAATGCGGGTTTCTATGATGCCCATTCTATTGACGAAGCCCGCGGCTGCTTTGAAGCCAGGATCCAGCGCGCGCAGAGTGTAGTGGAATCCCCATGCACGCCCGGTGCGATCCCAGTCCCCCTGAAGGATCGAACCCGTTTTATGGCTCCCCAGGCTGTCGGTCCAGGAGTGGGCCGCCTGGAACTGGGCCCAGTAAAGCTTCGAGTGATAGAACCGCAAGTCGGCAGCAGCAACACGTGAGTAGTCGCTGCCATCCTCACGCGTGGTAACGACCGCACCGACTGTATTTGACGAGCCGAAATCGTACCTTAGACGCGACACGCCGAAGAGCGGCGAGTGCGCCCCGCTCCACGAGTAGAGCTTGTCGTCACCAGCTACAATCGAAGCGATGTTGAGTCCGCCGATTCTGCCGGTGAGTTTCCCGCCGGCTCTGGGTGCCACGATCTGACGTGTGTAGATCAGCTGATTCGGTGAATCGAACAGCTCAAGCCCATCGAGAAAGAACGGTCGCTTCTCAGGATAGAAGAGCGCGAATCGTTCGTTGAGCAGTACCTGCCCAACATCCGCTTCGACCTGTGAGAAATCCGGATTGATGGTTCCGTTGAGCGTCATGTTCTGACGAATTCCCCAGCGGATGTCGCCGCCCAACTCTCCTTTTTGCTGATAGTCACGCCCGTTGCCGATTGTCGGCGCCCTGTCAGCGCGCGCGGTCATGGTTGGCGTCGCCTCGAGAACGAGTCCGCGCTTCAGATCGTGCAATCCGTCCAGGCTGCCTGATTGAGCGAGAAAGTTCGAATTGGCGCGAACCGCCGGCGCCCACGTGTCCTGAAACCCCGAGTGCTGTACGCGACGCAGGATGTGCAGACCCCAGCTTTGCACACGTGCATCCTGATAGCGCAGACTCTTGAACGGAATGCGTACTTCCACCTCGTAGCCGCCTTCGACCAGTCTTCCCTTCGATTCGAAGTAGTAGTCAGGATTCAGGTCGACGCTACCCTCGAGCGGATTGATGTTGCGAAAGCCGCCACCGGTAGCGGAGGGACCGCCAGCACCGCCGGCGAACGTCGCGCTCCGCGTGCCGTCCTGTTGCACGCCGTATGGATTGACACCGAACAGAAACGCGATCTGCCGCCCGTTGTCGGTATCCAGCAGGATCTGGATCTGATCCTCGCTGTCGATGTTGTCGCGGTTTGCATGAGTTGCGCGCACGACGTTGCCATGGATCTCACGGGCGCGAATTCCGAAATAGATCGCATCTGACGCGTACCAGGTCAGGACCTCGGTGGGTTCCACTGCGGCCAGTCCATCGACTGGCTGGTACTGCGAGAAACCGGTGAGACGAGCAGCGCGACGCCACACAGGATCGTCGAGGTTCCCGTCAATCGCTGCAACAGTATCGATACGCGGAACATCGACATGCACTCTCTTCGCTCGACCGTCGTATGTCGTCGAATCCTGGAGCACAACAAGGGCAGTCAGGATCGTGAAGAGCATTCTAGACCGACGACTTACGCCCAGCGAACACCAGCACCGCTCCCGCGATGATAGCGACGACTCCAACGATGGGTGTAACCATGCCGCGCTCCTGCGAAGTCACTTTCAGCGGCCCGACTTCCACCTCGTTGTGACTCTTCGTGTACGGTATGCCGCGCATTGCGACGATGATGATGCCGCCGATGATCAGGAGGACACCGATCCAGCTCAGTGGCCGCATAACAACTCCAGGACGGGGGATGGATATGGTGTGCGAACGCTGGTTGACGTGCAAGTAAAGACGGTCAGGCGCGTGTATTCATCTAAGGCAGCAGACCCTCACGCACCGCTGCTTTGTACGCTGCCCCCTGCGTAAGTCCCGCAGACTTCAGATGCAAAAGAGTTTTGCGCGGCCACACGGTTGCATCCTGGCGCTGTTCGCGACTCGGGAAGAATAGCGCCCGCCGACTTTTCGCTAGCTGTGCGACATTGGCGTACGGAACGCCCTCGTGCACATACATCTGCACATTTCTCAGAGCAGCAGTGTCCACCGATGCTCGCACAGGGATCGCATCCGATGAGTCCATCATTGCTGTCAGCGCGCGAAGGTCGGCGTAGATCACATCTCTACACAGTACTACTCCGGGACCGGCACCATCGCCGAGCAGCTTGAACGCAATTCCCGTCTCGGCTTCCGTAGAATCGAGGCGCGCGACGAGTACCGACCCGCGCTGCCCTGTTTTCGGGCAAGCGACAGAGAGCGAGTCTGCCAGTGAGCTGCCCGCTGGCAACTGTGCGATTACGGAGTCTTTGCCCTCCGGCTGCTGCGCACTCTGCGACTTGTTCTCAGATGATGTGCAGGCGCCGCACATCACCAGCAGTGACGCGCATACCTCGCCAATCGAAGTACGCGCGCGAATCGAACCTCTACGCGCGCACGAGCTTCTTGTAGGCAATCCGATGTGGTTGATCGGCATCCGGCCCTTTCCGCCTCTTCAGGTCCTCAATGTAGCTCTGGTAATTGCCTTCGAACCACACCGTCTCCGAATTGCCCTCGAACGCAAGAATGTGAGTGGCAATGCGATCGAGGAACCAGCGATCGTGTGAGATCACTACCGCGCAGCCCGGGAAATCGACCAGCGCTTCTTCCAGCGCGCGCAGCGTATCGACATCCAGGTCGTTGGTGGGCTCGTCCAGGAGCAGAAGATTCCCGCCTGATTTCAGTAGCTTGGAAAGGTGAAGGCGGTTTCTTTCTCCTCCGGAGAGATCTTTCACTTTTTTCTGCTGATCGGGGCCCTTGAAGTTGAACTGCGCGAGGTATGCTCTCGCCTGCATCTCGCGCTTGCCGACCATGATGACGTCGCTGCCTTCGCTTACTTCCTTGTAGACCGTATTGGCATCGTTGAGCTCGCGAGACTGGTCCACGTAGGCGAACTGCACCGTGTCGCCAATGGTCAGTGAACCGCCGTCGGGAGACTCCTTGCCGACGATCATCCGGAACAGCGTCGTCTTACCCGCACCGTTGGGTCCGATGATTCCGACGATGCCGCCACGCGGTAGCGAGAAGGACAGGTCGTCGAACAGAACCTTGTCGCCGTACGCTTTCTTCAATCCCTTTGCGATCACGACGTCATTGCCGAGTCGCGCAGGCGGCGGGATGACGATCTCGTTCTGCATCACCTTCTCGCCTTCCGCCGCAGTCGCCAGCTCCTCGTATTTCTGGATGCGCGCCTTGCTCTTCGTCTGGCGCGCACGCGGCGACATCCGCACCCATTCCAGCTCGCGCTCGAGAGTGCGCTGCCTAGCTGATGCCTGTTTTTCTTCCTGGGCCAGTCGCGTTCGCTTCTGCTCCAGCCACGCGCTGTAGTTTCCTTCGTACGGGATGCCGGCGCCACGATCCAGCTCCAGGATCCAGCCGGCGACGTTGTCGAGGAAATAACGGTCGTGGGTCACCGCCACCACCGTCCCGGGAAACTCGGCGAGGTATCGCTCCAGCCATGCCACCGATTCGGCATCGAGGTGGTTGGTCGGCTCGTCGAGCAGCAGCATGTCGGGCTCTTCGAGTAGTGTCCTGCACAACGCCACGCGACGCCGCTCGCCGCCGGAGAGAGTACTCACGTCCGCGTCTGCGGGCGGGAGGCGCAGAGCATCCATCGCGATCTCGATTTTGCGGTCGATATCCCACGCATTGAGCGCATCGATTCGTTCCTGCACTCGCGCCTGTTGGTCGAGCAGTTTTGTCATCTCGTCGTCCGACATCGGCTCGGCGAATTTGTTCGAGATCTCCTCGAACTTCCTCAACAGATCCTTCGTGGGTTTCACCGCGACGTCGACGTTTTCCTTGACGTTCTTGCTCGCATCGAGCTGGGGCTCCTGCGAGAGATAGCCAATTCGGGTGCCCTCATGAGGCCAAGCTTCGCCCTGAAAATCGTGATCGACGCCGGCCATGATCCGTAGGAGCGACGACTTGCCCGCACCGTTCGCACCGAGGACGCCGATCTTGGCGCCGGGATAAAAGGACAACCAGATACCGCGCAGAATCTCCCGCGATGGCGGGACGACTTTGCGCAGATCCTTCATTACATAGATGAATTGTGGAGGCATGCGAACAATTTAAGGACTCCGACAAGCGGCTCCCGGCTTGTCCTCGTCCTCAATTAGTCCGCGATTAGCAATGCCGTTAGTCCTCGGCGCTCAGTCCTACGGACTTTTCGGATCTCCCATCATCGCATGGTCGTGATCGATGTGATCGTCGTGCCAGATGGATTTGAGGTCGTTCCCCGCAAAGGTATTGGCGTGCAGCATCCAGCCGAACGCCTGCGGAATGAACCTGCCGTCCGCCGCTTCACACTCTTCCCGTGTCGCCACGCCAAGCGGACCGAATATCGGACGGCCGTTCTTTGTCTCGTACCAGCGTTCCTTCGCTTTGCGCGCCGGGATGCACCAGTTGACGTGGCGGTGCCAGCGCGCCACGCTCAGGGGCACGCGCTCGTTTAGCTCGTCTTCCGTAGTCCGCTTCGACGCTGTGTACATCGCCCCAATCAGATGGAATTGCCCCTGGGCGTCCTTCTTATACAGAAGCGAGGTTGGGCGCGACGGATCGAATCCCCACTGGTTGCGGATCGCGTTCCAGCCGTTGGTGAAGTGGTACTGCGGCTGATTCTTGATCTGCGGCGCGAACATCTTGTAGCCATCCGCTTCTGCCGCTTTCACATCCTGATATTTCGCAATCGCCTGACGCAACTCGTTGATCACGTTCCCGGCCCGAATTGAATCGGCGCTGGTTAACGGACGAGTGCTCGAATAGGCCATGTGCCTTGCCATGGCTTCCATTCTCCAGTCCGCAGCACCCATATCCATCGCACTCATGTCGTGCGACATCGCCGCTGTATCGGAGTGAGAGTGCGTATGCTGCGCGAAGAGCTTGCCCGGCGCACAGAGCAGCGCGAGCGCGCACAAAGCGTGGACGAAGCGAAGAACAACTCGTGTGTTGATCATTACCAGCCGCCGTTCGGGTTAATACGGACTCCTGTGTATACCCTGTTAGACGATCGCAGCTGAGGCGCGGTTAACCCCCGTAATCCGCGATCAGTTTCTTCAGCGCTTCCTTAACCCTCTCGTGGGGCAGCTGGTGAATCTGGTCCTCGTTCCAGGCGATGATTTCGCCCGGCGTATTCCACGGTGCGTATGGCCGATGCTCACGCTTCAAAAGTACGAGGGAGGGACGACGAAAAGCCGACGCAGCGTGCGAAATACTTGTGTCTGGCGTGAATACCATGTCCGACGTTCCGACCAGCGCAAAGGCATCACGCAACTTCGGAGTGTTTACCGGCAATGCTTTAACCTCACCGGCAACATTGCTCACGCTCTCCCATTCCGCCGGCAGTCCGATCACTATCATTGGCATCGCCGGATTTTGCGCGCGAACTCCTTGCAGGGTCGCGATGAATTTTCCATCCGGCCAGCGTCGCTTCGGCTCGGACGCTGAAAGATTCACCAGCAGGCGCTTCTGCGATCCTCCACTATTGGCCGCAGTTACCAGCGCCTCTGCTCCACGCCAGTGCGCTTCCGCCAGCTCGCGCTCTTCATCCGAGAGAAAAATCTCGGGTTGCCAATCGACAGCGTTTGGATCCACACCGAACGGCACGGCAAGTCGCTTCGATCCTTCGATATAGTGGTCTACTTTGTTCCATTCCGGCACGCGGACGTTGTAGATGTACGGCTTGCGATCGCCGCGAGCGCCGACTCTAAAGCGCGCTTTCCCGGCGTACATGAGCAGCGGCGTCGATGTGAAGATGGGTGGGTTGTTGATGCGCCCGTCGACCATCACCGTATACCGCTCACGACGCAGCAGCTTCATCAGATCCGCGTAGTTGCGCCATGATTTGCGGTCCAGCGTGAGCACGTTCCCGACATACGGATTTCCCTCGAGCACCGGCGCCGTGGTTGGTGTGCCCAACACATCCACTTTCCCGCTCGGCAATGCGCGCGCGATGTTTCGAATCAGCGAAGTCGCCATGATCATGTCGCCGATTCGCTCGTATCTCACGAAGAGCACTCGATAGTCTGAGTTGGTGGGCGGTGGCAGGGTAGTTTGCTTCGGTCCGGGAAGCATCAAGTCGAGCACCCGCATCCACAAACCACGCCACACAACCTCAATCTTTCTCAGGTCCACCGGTGAGTTGAAGCTCCAACAACTTGCGTGAAGGTTGCGGGTCGCGTGTGTGATACACCTGGATGGCGTTGATCACGAACGATTCCGGAATTCGCATTTCGAGCAGCTCCTTTACGGACCTGGAGTCGCGCGATGGATACAAGCTCAGCGTCGCATGTGGGCTAAAAGTGTACCGCGCCCGCGTGAACGGCAGACCGCTGGTTATGAGCTTGTCATGTAGAACCCTGATCGGCCCATGCGCAGCGATCGGCAGCACAACGATGTTCGTCTGCAGGAAACGCTGTGGAGGCTGGAACGACAGTGTCAGCGGCGCAGTCGTCCGCGCGATTGGCTCGAGGGATTCACGCATCCGATCGACACCCACCGATGGCGGTATGGGGCCGACACCCGACGATCCTGTGAGCGTTATGTGTGGCGGCTTGGAACGCGCCAGCTTCGGATCATATCGCTCGTTGATGGCGCGAATTTGCTCACCGATTTCGTCAGGCAGCTCCGCCAGTATGAAGATGCCATTCAGCTGCAAGCATTACTCGCCGTGAAAGAGTTGCCGAGCGTCAAAACTTGATGGAAAGTAAAACCGGGTTGATCTGGATCTGCGATCGTGATTTCCCCTTGATCAACTTGCTGTCAATCGGGTTGCCGGGATGCGAGTGAGTGTACTTCACCACCTTGAGCCCTACGAGCGTGCCGATCGCCGCGCCGGCCACGACGTCGCTCGCCCAATGCATGTTGTTGTAAATGCGTGACACACCGACCAGCGCCGCACCGCCATAGAATAGGGTTCCCACATAGAAGGCGGCGTGCGGCCACCAGAATTGCGTTTCACGTGTTAGCGTGGATGCAAACGCAAACGCGGTTGTGCTGTGACCTGATGGGAATGAGCGGAAGGTGTCGCTCTGGAACCCGCGCCACAGCTGGAAACTGTACGGGTTCTTGATGTCGACGAAAGGTCGTTGCCGTCCCGCCACCAGCTTGATCGTTCCACTCAGTACGTCGGCAAAGACGATTGCTTCGACCGAATGGAGGCCCAGCGCCTGGACTCGCCGCTGTCCGTCTATACGCCCGATCGCATAAACGCCCAATCCGGTGACGATCGAACCAGGATCGCCGAGCAAGCGGAACCCGGTCGCCGAATATTTGAGGAACCGGTTCTCCTGAACACCCGGATCCTGCAGACGGCTGGCGATCTGCATGTCGATCGGAGCGACGGCGACAGTTCCAAGCGTAAAGACGCCGAGCAGGATAGCGTCCTTCCCGACGAGGAGCGGTGTTTTCTTGTTAATAGTGTCCGCGACCTGCGCGTGTGCGGTGGTCACCATCAGCAACCAGATGAACCCAGCACGTAGTGTCTTTGCAGCCAAGAGTCTGCCTCCGGGTTGAGCTGAGCGAACAAACGTCAGGGGTCAAATGCAAATCTCCTACCCCTTGTAAATCGACCCTTCAGTCGCGATATCACCCAAATGCTGAACATCGACCTGACAGGAAAGCGCGCGTTGGTCGCCGGTGTTGCCGATGACGCTGGGTTCGGGTTTGCTATTGCCAAGGCGCTGGCTGAAGCAGGCGCCAGTGTCTCGGTGGGAACGTGGCCGCCCGCGCTCAACATCTTCATGAACCTGCTCGAGCGCGGAAAAATGGACGAGTCGCGAAAGATGTCCAACGGTAAGCTACTCGAGTTCGAGAAAGTCTATCCGCTCGACGCCGCATACGACACGCTCGCCGATGCGCCGCAAGAGATTCTCATCAACAAGCGGTACAAGGATAACGGCGACTTCACCATCGACGGCTTGGCGCGCCGGATTGAAGACGATTTTGGCAAAGAGTCACTCGACATCGTCATTCATTCACTTGCCAATGGTCCGGAAGTGAAAAAACCTCTGCTCGAGACGAGTCGCTCGGGATATCTGACTGCAGTCAGCGTCAGCGCCTACTCGCTGGTATCGATGGTAGCGCGCCTCGCGCCACTCATGCGCCAGGGGGGATCATTTCTTTCTCTGACCTACATGGCGAGCGAGCGCGTAATTCCCGGCTATGGCGGAGGAATGTCGTCGGCGAAGGCTGCCCTGGAGAGCGACACGCGAGTGCTCGCTTTCGAGGCCGGTAGAAAATACGGCGTACGTGTCAACACGATATCTGCTGGTCCGCTTGCATCACGCGCCGCCAGCGCGATCGGGATCATCGAGAAGATGGTGCAGTACTGCGCTGACAATTCGCCTTTGCCGAATCCATTGCAGGCGGAAGAAGTTGGAACAGCGGCCGCTTTTCTATCCAGTCCGCTCGCCGCTGGCATCACCGGCAGCGTGATCTACGTGGACAAGGGCTATCACTCGATGGGAATGGCGCTGCCCGAGCCCGCTCCCACCGCGTAGGTCAATCAGGAAGCTTCTTCGATCGCGCCGCGGCGTCGCGCAGTTGCTGAATTCTGCGCCTGATTTCTTCGAGCTCTTCCTGAGAATGGCGCCCCGACAATATCAGAACGCGTCCGCTGGATCGGTCCAGCCAGCTGATACGGTGGATCTCATCGGCGTCGCCTAGGGCTGTCACTGGCGGTGGGGGAGCCGGCGCCGCAGCAGCCTCTGTCTTCTGCTGAGTCTCCGCCACTGCGGCGGCCTTGCCGGCCGCACGGTTTGCCATCGGCTGAGCGCGTCGATCGACCGTTGCCCGGCCGGCACCCGCGACAGCTCCCTGAAGTTCCGTCGCAACCTGTTCTTCGAGTATCACGGTGTCGCCGGACGCGACCTCATAAAAGGTCTGCGTCCTCCCGGCCATCCGCTTCGTCTCCACTTCGCGAGGAGTTACCGTACTGGCAACATCCATCGCCGCAACACTCGGTGCTCGCATCATCGGCGCAATACCGGACACCGGTGCGGTCGCCTCCGGGCGTGCAAAGGCACGCGATGCTTGCCTATCCTCGGATAAACGCTGATCAGCACGTGCGCCGAGATTCCCCTCGGCAGCGTTGCCCGTCGGTGCTGGCTGTTTCTTGGCGAGAGATGCCGCCGGTGGAGGCGCTGACGCCGGAGCTGCTGACACCACACCTGACACAACGCCCGTCGCGGCCTGCTGAGTCACGATGCTCGGCGACGAAGCCGCCTTCTCCGTAGTTACCTGCATTGTCGCGGCGCTATCAGCGACTGCCTGACTGAGGCCGACTTGTGGAGCACTGGCCTGGTACGATTTTCCTCCGCGCTGGTTCAGCACGAGGAACGTCCCCGTTGCAACAACCAGAACGGTGGCTGCCACTCTCCACACCCAAGGCTGCACGCGCCTGATGGGCGCCGCGGCTGGAATGACACCACGCGGCGCGTTGTCCAACGCTGTCAGAATCCTCGACGAAGCAGCAATGAATCCGCGCGCTTCTGCGACAGCCGCCTGACACTGCGGACAATCCTTCACGTGCGCTTCCGCCCGCGCTGCCTCGTCCGGAGTCAGCGCGCCGTCCAGCCAGGAATGAATGGTTCCTTCGTCAAGATGCTGCATTCTTCTCTCTCTCTTCTCTGCTCTTCTGCAACGCTTCGTAGCTCTCGACCAGCCGCCGCCGCGCGCGTGAAAGTGTTGTTCCCACCGAGCCAGGCGAAAGCTGCAACGCTTCCGCAATCTCGTTGTAATCCAATCCTTCTTCGCGCATCAGCAGCGCCAGACGATCGCGCTCCGCCAGTGCATCGACGGCTTTTCGCGCCAGAGCCGCTTCCTGCGCCCGCTCCAGCGTTGTCTCGGCGGGCTCTTCGATCGTATCCCGCTCTTGTTCAGCGAGGAGTGCCAAATGCTTCCGGCGTCGAACGTCCTTCCTCGCTTCGTCGCGCACCAGGTTAGTCGCCACCGCAAAAAGCCACGCTCGCTCGTTCTGTATCGAAGTCTGCCTCAATGCTCGTACGAACGTCTCCTGTGCCACCTCCTCTGCCCAGTCGCGATCTCCCAGACGCCGCGTCAGATATCGCACCAACGCGGCGTTGTACGTTCGGAAGAGTCGTTCGACGTCCGTCACCAGCTCACCATCTATCCCGCAACATTGCCTGATCGCGCTCCGATAATTGATCTACCCCGCTCGACGTCAGCTCGATCGCCATGCTGCGGCCGGCGACGATCACCCGCTCGCCCACGGCTAGCGCTTCTCGCAAATCAGGCTGCAGCTCGATCACCTTGAAGTAAGCATCCGAGAACGGTTTCACGCGCAGGACGGGTCCTGATGCTTTGTACCGCACATCTGTCCACGCACCGTCACGCATTACGAACGTCACGTTGCCAGCACGCTTGACTCGCGCGTCGGCGAAAGCGTCTGCCGCAGAATCAGCAGCCGCGATCGTCGTGACCGAGCGCTGGGCTGCCGCCGCTTTGGCTGCCTCGAACTGTACCGCTGGAGCGGCCGCTGGCGCAGCTGCACCAACCGATCCGCGCTGGCTCATGTCCGCCCGGCGTCCGAGCTGTTGCACTCGATTCATGCCAGGCTCGACGACAAGGTACGACGAGAACTCCGTCGGAATCCCGAACCGCTCGCCGAGCTCGCGGATCTCGTCATCGATCTCACGCGACCCACCGTTCTTTCTTTTCTCGGCGCTCAGATAGCCAACGCGTTGCGTAGCCCACAGGCGCGCAACGAACGGATTCTCCCGTGTGCGCTCCGGGAAGAATACGCGACTTGCCCAGCTCACTGGACCGTTGGTGGTCTGACCATCAACGCGAATGATTGCATTTCCACTCCCGTCGTAACGGGCGAGCAGCACCAGATCCTCACCGGCAAATATGTCCACTGGTCCACCCGGATGCATTTTGCGCAGACGCACTCCTTCGCCGCGCACTCGAACATCAGTAACCAGTGGACTTGTCAATCTGCTGGCTACAATACTCACCGCGCGCTCAACTGATTCATCCGGACGCACGAAGCTCGCGGTTCCTCTGCCCTCCAGGGCGAGCTGCTCGATCAGAGACACGTTGAGATCCGCGCCAACGCCGAACGTGAACAGTCGGCGCGAGCCGCGATGTCTGGCGACGCTGCCGGCAATGGCGGTTCCGTCTCGCTCACCAACCGTGGGCTGCCCGTCGGTCAGGAACAGAATGATCGGCAGTCTTCCCGATTGCGTAGGCGCCGAGAGCGCTTCATCCAACGCACCGGAGATGTTGGTGGATCCCTGCGCATCCAGATCATTGAGATAGCGCTCCGCTGCCCGAAGGTTCTCGCGCGTCGCATACGAGAATTCGTCGCGGAATGTGCGAACATCGCTCGAGAAATCGATCAGACGGAAACGATCGAGCGGCGACAAAGTGCGCAGCAGTTGCTTCCCGGCCGCCCGTGCCTGTTCGATTTTCTGCCCGTTCATCGAGCCGGAAACGTCGAGTACGAATGTCACATCGCGCGGTACAGCGCGCGGACGCACAGCCGGCGGTGAGATCGTGATCAGCGCAAACCCGTCATCGTTACCAGGCGCGTTAGCAAGCAGGGAGATCGCCGCGCTGGTCGAGCGCCGGATCGGAATAAGGAGCGTCACCTCTCCACGCGCGTCCCTTACCTCGAACCGGCGCACCGACCCACGATAGCTGCTGACGAGCGAACGATCGCTATCAGCTGGTCCCGCGTCGTAATCGTTGCTTGCGTAACGATCTTCGTAAATGGAATGCGTTGGCGAGTACGCCGAGCCGTACATAGGATCGTTTGGATAGGTGAGTACAAACGAGACTCGACCTTCGGGGCGGCCGTAAGCGAATTGATTGGTGCGCAGGCCGCGGAAATAATCGACGCGCAGTGCGTCACCTTCGCGCTCGGCAACTGTCTGAAAGCGAACAACCACCTTCTTCACTTCGCCCGGAGCGATCGGGAAAATGCGCGCGCGCAGCAATCCATATCCCATCCACTCGAGCAGCGCCGGATCTCGCTGCCGGCGCACGATCTCCTCGTAAATCTGTCGGGCACGGTCGGCGCTCATCGTCTCACCGGACACCATCTCGCCGTTGATCGACAACTTGAGATCCTGGAACGCGGCACCCTTGGGCAGCGGGAACATGAAATCCGCTTCGCCCACCCTTCCACCGCGGTTGACGAACGTCTCGGTTATCTCATAGCGCAGCACGCGATCGACGAGGTCGACGCGCACATCGCTGCTCTGTCGAAAAACATCGGATGAAGTAATACCGCACGACCGCATGACGCAGGGTTGGCCCGGACGGCAGGGCGGCGGCACCGGACAGGGGAGGGGGCGCGGAATGTCGTCAATGATCTGCGCTGAGGCAGTCGAAGTGACGGCGGCGAAAACGAGGGCGAGTGACGAAATAATTGAGCGCATGACACACCAGTAGAAGAAGGTTCTACTGTGGGACGTGCGTCAGGCTCTGACTTGCACACGCCGGCTTTGGGTTATTGCCGGTTGCGGACTGCTATTACCGCTATTCCGGGTTGACCCGGTAAGAGGTGGGAGTAGCGTAGGTGCCCGGTACCAGGAGCTGACAGCTAATCTGGCAACAGGCACCGGTGCTACCCGTCCCTCTCACCGCGTCAACCCGGAATGCGAGTAGGCCTCCCCGCAACTGTTACCGCTTAGCTTTTTTCCGCCGTTTTTGGAGATCTCGCCGTTCATCTACTCTGACCGCTAAAAGCTGATGGTCCGCCCGGATCATGGTAGACTCGAAGTTCTCGTTACTTCGTCTCGCCGCCCAGCCCATCGAAAACGGAACCGGCGCCGACATCGGCGCCGCGGTACGCAATCGGGTGACCACGTGCTCTGTCTGATCTTCGTCCGAATCGCACAACACGACCAGAAACTCGTCACCCCCGACGCGAACTACTGCTTCCTCCGCCCGCACATGTCGCATTAAAAAGCGCGCCATTTTCACGAGCACCGCGTCGCCTTCAGCGTGGCCGTTGGTGTCGTTGTATTGCTTGAAGTGGTCGATGTCGAGATAAATGCATCCCCACTCACCCTTTGGTTGCGCTTCACACTGTCGCGTCACGGTGTTGAGATAGCGGCGATTGTAACACCCGGTCAACGGATCGCGGATACTCAGCTCCAGCAGCTGCGTCTGCAGCTCCTTCCGGTGCGTGATGTCGACGAGAACGCCATGACAGTATTTCTCCCCCGTTTGCGGATCGATTGAGAGAAATGAGCTGTCGACCACTGTTCGGATCTCGCCATCCCGACGGGTGAGCTGGAACTCGAAGTCACGCACTGATCCTTCACGCTCGAGCTGCGCCATCTCACGCGCACGCACCTCCGGCCTCACGAAATCACCAGTGCGATAACCCTTGAGGTCTTCCAGCGAATCGACGCCGAACATCTCGAGAAACGCCGGATTGGCGTCGATGATCTCGCCGTCCAATGTCGTAATGTAGATTCCTTCTTTCAGGCGTAACGCCAGCTCACTGAGTGTCTGCGGATCACTCAGGCTTCGAAAGCGTCTCTTTTTCTTGGGTTTTCTGGCGGGCTGGATACGACTCACATCATTGCCTCAGCAAACGGCACATCCGTTGCTTCAATCGAAGGATAGGAAGTGGAGATATTATGACACCCAGACGGAAGCAGGAACAGACTGGTCAAGCTCCTGCCAACAAACGCGAAGTCGATCACGGAACGCGATCCGGTCGTCCAAATCCGGAGGATGTTCCCAATCATCCCAACGAACATAAAAGCGGTTACGGCGGCGAAGGCGGCCAGCCCCGTACCAGCACCGACCAGCGCGAGACGCAAAAAGGGCGCTAAAGCAGTCTGCCCTTACCTTCGGCTTCAAGTTCGAACGACCGTACGATGACTTTTCGGACCGCCGGCATCCATCACGTTACCGGCATCGCCAGCGATCCTCAGCGGAATCTGGATTTCTACGCTGGCATCCTCGGCCTCAGGCTGGTCAAGCGTACCGTCAACTTCGACGATCCTACCACTTACCATTTCTACTTCGGCAACGAGACCGGCAACCCCGGTACGATCCTGACTTTCTTCCCGTGGCCTGACGCGCGCCGGGGGCGACAGGGTGGTGGCCAGGTGGCGGTCACGTCCTTTTCGATCCGCCCTGCTTCGCTCGGATTCTGGATCGAGCGCTTCATCAAGAAACGCGTCGAGTTCGAGCAGCCCGTCGCACGCTACGAGGGTGAGCGCATCATCGCGTTCAAGGATCACGAGGGGTTCATGGGCGAGCTCGTCGCCCATACCGCCGCTGAGTCACATTCCGGCTGGTCCGCTGCCGACGTTCCGGCCGAACACGCAATCCGCGGGCTTTACTCCGTCACGCTTTGGCTCGACGCCAATGAGCTGACCGGACAACTCCTGACCAATACTCTTGGCTTCAAACTCGTTCGCGAGCAGGGCAGCATCTTCCGCTACTCGACAGCGAATGGCGGCCCGGGAACCATCGTCGATCTGCGCTGCGTCCCCGGCATATGGCGTGGAGTGATGGGAGCCGGAACGGTTCATCACGTCGCATTCCGCTGTACCAGCGAATCCGAGCAAATGGACGTTCGCACCGAGTTGACTTCTCTCGGCTACAATGTCACACCCCAGCTCGATCGTGATTACTTCAAGTCGATCTACTTTCGCGAGCCCGGCGGCGTTCTTTTCGAGATTGCCACCGACGCGCCCGGCTTTTCGGTCGACGAGCCGGTCGACGCGCTCGGCCAGTCACTCAAGCTACCTGACTGGCTCGAGCCGCGACGCTTCGAAATCGAGGCGTTGCTGCCCAACATTCATGTGCCACTCGAATTGCGCGGTCCCAACGCGTGAGTAACGACCTCGGCTTTATCCACCGCTTCGTCCCTGCTGAAGATCAATCGGCAGGTACGCTGCTGGTGCTGCACGGCACCGGCGGCAATGAAAACGATCTCGTCGGAATCGGTCAGGCTATTGCACCCGGCGCGGCGATTCTCAGTCCGCGCGGCAATGTTCTCGAGAACGGTGCGCCACGTTTCTTCAGGCGCATCGCAGAGGGCGTCTTCGATCCGAAAGAAGTCCGCTCGCGCGGCGAGGACTTGGCGCGGTTCATCCGCGCTGCTGTCGTTACCTACCGGCTCGATCCGTCACGCATCTTCGCGCTCGGCTATTCCAACGGCGCCAACATCGCCTCGACTGTCATGCTCATCGAACCCGGCACTATTCAAGGATCGATCTTGCTCAGGCCAATGCTGGTCTACGAGCCGTCCGAGAAAAAAGACCTCAGTGGATCCTCGGTCTTCATTTCCGCCGGCAGAATGGATCCAATCGTTCCCACCACGAGTGTCGAGCAGCTTGCCGAGATGTTTCAGTCGGCCAATGCCGAGGTGACGTTCAAGTGGCAGCTCGCAGGTCATAGTCTTGTGCCGAGCGAGGTTCGCGAGGCATCGGAATGGTTCGCCCTACAACGCGCGCGCGTATGAGCTACCTTCAACTGCAGCATGTTGTAGAGCGTGCCAGCACTTCTTCGCCAACCGTAAACGCGCTAACGATTTATGTCTGAGTCGGCCGATACCGCGACTGCAACGCGGTCAGCGTCTTCTTCATCGCCTTCCACGCCATCCGGTCAATCTCTCGAAGAGCTCTGCATCAATGCCATCCGGGTTCTCTCGATGGATGCCGTGCAGAAAGCCGATTCCGGACACCCGGGCACTCCGATGGCGCTGGCACCACTCGCGTATTTGTTGTGGACTCAGCATCTGCGCTACAACCCGGGCGATCCACAGTGGATGAATCGCGATCGCTTCGTGCTATCAGCCGGCCACGCCTCGATGCTCATCTACAGCGTGCTCTACCTCACCGGATACGATCTATCGCTCGACGATATCAAACAATTCCGTCAGTGGGAGAGCAAGACACCGGGCCATCCTGAGTACGGCTACACTCCAGGTGTGGAGACGACGACTGGCCCACTCGGTCAGGGCGTCGGCAACGCCGTGGGCATGGCGGTGGCTGAAGCACACATGGGTGCGGTGTTCAACCGCGAGCAAAAAATCATCGACCACCACGTGTACTTCATCGCCAGCGACGGCGACATGATGGAAGGTGTCTCTCACGAAGCCTCCTCATTTGCCGGCCACGCGAAGCTCGGCAAACTGATTGGCTTCTACGACGACAACCATATTACCATCGAAGGCGACACCGCACTCACGTTCAGTGACGATACGGGACTCCGCTTCGAGGCGTACGGCTGGCACGTTCAGCACGTTGCCGACGCCAACGATCTGCCGGCACTCAACCGCGCCATCGATGCGGCGAAAGCAGAGACAACACGCCCTTCCCTCATCGTCGTACGATCTCACATCGGTTACGGCAGCCCGAACAAACACGACACCGCCGAAGCACACGGGTCTCCGCTCGGCAAGGACGAGATCGCACTTACCAAGAAAGCACTGAACTATCCGTCCGACGAGCCGTTCTGGGTCGCTCCGGATGCACTCCGATTCTGGCGCGAGGCTGGGAAGCGTCGGGCAAAGGCTCAGGACGATTGGCAGAAAATTTACGATTCATACAAGACTGCACAGCCTGGCCTCGAGAAAGAGCTCCAACGCCGGTTCAGTGGAGAGTTGCCGCAGGGGTGGGAGGATTCTCTTCCGGTTTTCACCGCCAAGGATGGCAACGTTGCCAGCCGCGCCGCATCAGGCGTCGTGATCAACGCAATCGGCAAGAAGATTCCAGAGCTGATGGGCGGGTCGGCAGATCTCGCCAGCTCGACGAATACCATCATAAAAGGCGAGCCGAGTTTCTCCGCAGAGAATTACGCCGGTCGGAATTTCCATTTCGGAATTCGTGAGCACGGCATGGGCTCGATCATGAACGGAATGTCACTGTGGGGAGGAATAATTCCCTACGGCGCGACGTTCCTGATTTTCTCGGACTACATGCGCCCGCCTGTCCGGCTTGCATGCATCATGGATCGCCACGTCATCTACGTGTACACACACGACTCGATTGGACTGGGCGAAGACGGCCCGACACACCAGCCGATTGAGCAACTGAGCGCGCTGCGGGCGATTCCCGACATGACTCTGATCAGGCCAGCGGACGCGTCCGAGACCACCGAGGCGTGGCGTGTTGCGCTCAAGCACAAGGAGGGCCCGGTAGCTCTCGTGCTCACGCGGCAGAAGCTTTCTTTCATCGACAGGTCGAAGTACGCGCCGGCAAGCGGACTCGCGCGTGGCGCATATGTTCTCGCCGATGCGCCTGGTGGCAAACCCGATGTCGTAGTGATGTCGAGCGGATCAGAGGTCGGGCTGATTCTGGACGCACAGAAAAAACTCGAGGCCGACGGTGTGCGCGCCCGCGCCGTCAGCATGCCCAGCCACGAGATTTTCGCTCGTCAGGACCAGGCATACCGCGACAGCGTTTTGCCCAAAGGAGTCAAGCGCATCGCCATGGAAGCGGCGCACCCGATGTCATGGTACAAGTGGGTCGGCGACGACGGAGTCATTCTCGGCCTGGAGCGTTTCGGGGCCTCAGCACCGGCCCCTACCATATATGAGCATCTGGGGCTTACCGTCGACCACATCGTACAGACCGCTAAACAGCTGCTCGGCAAGTGATAATCAATCCGCAGTGAACGGGAAGGAACCTCTCTTAAAAGACATCAGCGTCACTCTGAACCCGGACACTCCCGAGTGGCCGGGTGATACGCCGTTCACCTGCGGCTGGTCGTCGCTGATGGGTGCCGGTGCCAGCGTCAACGTGTCGTCGTTCACCTCCAGCCCTCACGTCGGAACACACGCCGACGCACCGTTGCACGTGCGAGAGGGATGGTCCGGGTCACACGAGCTGTCACTCGATGCGTTTTATGGACCGGCGATAGTGGTCGATGTGTCGAGCCTGGAAAAGGAGATCAGCATCGAAGACCTCGAGCGAATTCAGTCGCTGCCATTCGTCGAGCGTCTCCTGCTGCGCACCGGGCGCACGATCGCAAGCGGTGCATTTCCTGAAGATTGGCCGACACTATCCGAATCCTGCGTGCGCACCCTCCTCGGCCGCGGTCTCCGACTGCTTGGCGTCGATTCGCCGTCGGTCGATCAGCGTGACAGCAAGAACCTTCCCGTACATCACATGCTGTTCTCCGCCAACGCCGCTATTCTCGAGAACCTCGACCTGCGTCGCGTGTCACCGACTATGTACGAGCTGATTGCATTTCCGCTCAAGCTGATGGCTCTGGATGCGGCACCGGTGCGAGCGGTCCTCCGTCAGATAGTCGCTTGAAGTGATGTTGGCCGGCTCAAAACGACAAGTACGACGACGACGCAGTCGGCGAATTTCAAGCTGACGACTCGCCGACCGACATGCTGAAGCGCACGCTCGCCATTTCCGTTGCATTGGTCTCACTTGCCTTTCTCATCGAAAGCCAGCAGGCGCGTCGGTCGCGAAAATCGAAACGATCCCCAACGACGACGGAGCATCGCAGCAGGCGCAAACCGCCGATAACCAGTTTCGCCAATGACACCGGCGGCAATGAGCTGATCGTACGTGTTCTCGACGTTGCTCAAGGCGATGCCATCTACATCAGAAATGGCTCCAGCAAAGTGCTGATCGACGGCGGATCGCAGGAGGCGACGCTCGGCCGCTACCTCGATTCACTTCGCCTGAACAACACCACGATCGACGTCGTGATCCTCACACACCAGCATCTCGATCATTACGGCGGCCTGCGTGAGTTGTTCAGGACGAGCCGTCACATCCACGTCCGCTACTTCTTCGATAACAAGGATCCGGCGCCCACTTCCACTCTTGCTCGATTGCGTGACTCGATTCTGTCGCGGATGGATCACGACAGTCTGATCTATCGCGACACCGACGATCCATGCAGCGATGGCCGATCCATCTGCACGATTAGCATGACGGGAGGGGCGAAGCTTCACATCCTGGCGCCGAAGCCGGACGGCATTGGTGCGAATAATCGGTCCGTGGCCGTTAAGCTGATCGGCCCCGACTCTGCATCATTCACGATGTGGCTCGCCGGAGATGCCGAGCGGGATGAGATCGACTGGTTCTCGAGCGCCGGTTACCACCTGAATCCCGGAATGCGCGTCAACGTGTTGAAGGCCAATCATCACGGCAGCTGCAACGGCGTGACGCCGCATTACCTCGCGCTCGCACAGCCACAGTGGGTCGTTGCATCGGTGGGTGCGGCCAACGAGTACGGTCACATGCACACACAGGCGAAAGCGATCTACCGCGCTGCAGGCACTCCCTGGTACCGCACCGATCGGAACGGAACGATCACCATTCGCTCGCCGGGAATCCCTAACGGTGGCTACACGATTACCCCCAATCGCCCTGGCACCGATCTAGACGGTCCAGGCGATCGCCGCTCTCGCCAACTGGACTGCACTACTTAGAACCAGTTCGCACTTCGCAGTTAGTTCGGAGCTCTCAATTAGTTATCGATGCGGAGTAATCTGTTGGTTCGCAATACGGAGCCGTTCAGAGCTGGATGTCTCCTCCTCGATCCTTCGTCGACTTTCGAGATAACTGCTGCGCCGATCGATCCATAGCTTTCTTCTTCGCCTCCGGATCGACCCGAATCGCCAGCACCGATTTCCCCTCCTCCCGCTCGTGAGTAACCGAGAGGACGTCTCCCTCCCTCACACCCACCGGAAGCATCCATTCAGGAATCGGCGTTACGCTGCGTCCATCGACTTCAATTGACGCAGATCCATCTTCGATTACGTCGACGACCCACGTGTGATTGGAAGCCTTTGCCATGACTCATGCTCCTTTGATCACTCAGGTTTAACCCGATTTCCAGAGTAACACATGGCATGTCCTATGCGCCAAGGGTGAATCCGTCTCGTAAAGCGAAGCGTTAATCAGCAACTGAGAATCCATGCAAAGCGATTCTGGTAACACGACATCGGTCTGGATGGCCACGACCGACGTGCCGCAGTTCCAGCCACTGACGCAGGACCTCCGCACGAACGTATGTATTGTTGGCGCCGGCATTGCGGGAATGACTACCGCATATCTGCTCGCGCGCGCCGGCCGCGCAGTTGTCGTGATAGATGATGGCCCTATCGGCGGCGGCGAAACCAGCCGCACCACCGCGCATCTCACTGCCGCGCTCGACGACCGTTACTACAATATCGCGAGGCTGCACGGTGAAGAGGGCGCGCGCATAGCAGCCGAGAGCCACATGTCCGCGATCAATCGCGTCGAAAGCATCGCGTCGATGGAAGACATCGATTGCGAGTTCGAGCGCGTGGAAGGCTATCTCTTCCTCGGCGGTAAGGACACGCGCAAGGATCTCGAGAAAGAGCTGGAGGCTACTCATCGCGCCGGACTGAGCGATACTCAGCTCGTCGACCGCATTCCCTTCAGCTTCTGGGACAGCGGACCAGCGCTGCGCTTTCCTCGTCAGGCAACATTCCATCCGCTCAAGTACTTGAAGGGACTCGTGCGCGCATTCCTGCGCGATGGCGGTCGGATCTACACCGGCGTCCATGCCGAGAAAATCGAGGACGGCGAGCCGGCCCGTGTCACGACTGCATCCGGACACGTCATCAGCGCGGACAACGTCGTCGTTTGCACCAACACTCCGGTCAACGACTGGTTGATCATCCATAGCAAGCAGGCTGCGTATCGCACTTACGTCATTGGTGCCCGCGTTCCCAGGGGTTCGATCCCTCACGGGCTGTACTGGGATACTCCTGATCCCTACCACTACATCCGCTTGCAGGCTGCGGAAGACAAATCAGGGCGTGAGCTGGATTACGAATACCTCATCGTCGGCGGTGAGGACCACAAGACCGGACAGGAAGAAAACACGGACGAGAAATTCGTGAGTCTCGAGCAATGGACGCGCGAGCGTTTTCCAATGATCGAGCGCGTCGAATTCCGCTGGTCAGGCCAGATCATTGAACCCGTCGACTACATGGCCTACATCGGAAGGAATCCCGGCGGAGACCAGCACATCTGGATCGCTACCGGCGATTCCGGCAACGGCATGACACACGGCACCATTGCCGGCATCATCCTGAATGAGCTGGTGCAGGGCCGTAAGCACCAATGGGCCAGGCTTTACGATCCGTCGCGCGTCAGGCTCCGCGCCGCTCCCGAATACATCAGGGAGAACATCAACGTCGCCGAGCAGTTCAAGGATTACTTCACCTCAGGCGAGGCAGATGACATCGCTGGCATCAAACCCGGCGAAGGCGCGGTGGTTGGCCGCGGCAGAGGAAAGCTCGCAGTGTATCGCGACGAGCGCGGCAACGTGCACCAGCGCTCCGCCGTCTGCACGCACCTCTATTGCATCGTCCACTGGAACGACACGGAGAAATCCTGGGACTGCCCGTGCCATGGATCCCGCTTTGATCCCTATGGCAACGTCATCAACGGTCCGGCTATAGTCGGGCTTTCTCCTGTCGGTCAGGAACGGAAGAAGGAGCAGGCCGCAGCGAAACAGTAACGCGGTGCTCTTTTCCGTCATCGATCAGATTGATCGCCCCATCCGCCGAACGGCCATCGACGCTCACTTCCGCAGCGCCGCGCTGCAGGCCATCGGGATTCTCCACCAGAATCCGGTACGTAGTTGACCTGAAACGATAGTCGATGCTGAACTGCTTCCAGCTCGCAGGAATGCACGGCTCGATGTAGAGTTTCTCGCCACGCTGGCTGAAGCCAAGAATTGCCTCGAGGGCAATCCGGTACATCCAGCTCGCTGATCCTGTGTACCAGGTCCAGCCGCCGCGACCGAGATGTCCCTTCGCGGTGTAGACATCGGCCGCTACCACGTAAGGCTCGACCTTGTACGTATCGACGCCCTCGGGACTATCCGAATGCGTGATCGGATTGAGCATCTGGAATAGCTCGAACGCGCGATCACCGTCGCCTTGCAACGCCGTCGCCAGCACCGTCCACAGCGCCGCGTGCGTATACTGCGCGCCGTTCTCGCGCACCCCCGGCAGATATCCCTGGATGTAGCCAGGGTCGTGCGTGGTTTTGTCGAACGGCGGCGTCAGCAGCATGATCAGCCGCGCATCCTCGCGCACCAGGTACTTGTTGAGTGATTGCATTGCCTGTCGTGCGCGGTCCGGTCGACCAGCCCCGGAAATCACGCTCCAGCTCTGCGCAATCGCGTCGATCTTGCACTCATCGCTCGTGCGGGAGCCCAGCGGCGAGCCATCGTCGAAGTAGGCGCGACGGTACCACTCGCCGTCCCAGGCTGAGCGATCTACCGCCTCCGCATACTCGTCCGCCTTCGCCGTCATCTCGTCGCGCACTGCTATATCGCCGCGCTGCTCGGCGTGCACCGCGAACTTGCGCAACGTCGCAATAAGGAACCACGCCAGCCAGACGCTCTCGCCCTTCCCTTCGATTCCGACGCGGTTCATGCCGTCGTTCCAGTCACCACTGCCGATCAGTGGCAAACCATGGATACCCCTGGTGCTCGCCCGCCGTAATGCGCGCAGGCAGTGATCGTAGATGCTTCCAACCTCAGTCGAGACTTTGGGCAGGTCGTAGACCTCGTGCTCGTCTGGATTAAGCTCGCGCATCATCAGATACGGAACTTCAACATCCAGAA
>DASUZC010000192.1:0-2868 GCA_036377095.1 Gemmatimonadaceae bacterium | reverse complement strand
CACGGCGGAAGAACCTTCAACCCGTGACGACGCGCATCGTGAATAAGAGTCGACGGCGGATAGAATCCCATCGGATACGAGTTGAGTAATCCAGCGTAGAACTCCGCCGTGTAATGCGCCTTGAGATAGCCGGTTGCGTAGGCGATCAGCGCGAAGCTCCAGGCGTGAGATTCCGGAAATCCGTAGTTGGCGAAGCTCTTTAGATCTTCGGCGATCTGCGCCGCGACATCTTCCTTGACGCCCCGCTCCACCATCCGTGCGCGCAGCTGCTCGAGGACGCGGTGCAGCTTCTCGACTTTTCGAATGTGGCCCATGGTGCGGCGCAGCTCGTCTGCCTGCGCGGCAGAATACCCTCCTAGCTTCATGGCAATCGCCATCGCCTGCTCCTGGAAGATCGGAATCCCCTGCGTTCGCTTGAGGATCGGCTCCAGATCTGGATGCAGATACGTCACCGGCTCCAGCCCGCGCCGTCTCGCCGTATATGGATGAACGAAATTCGCCTGGATCGGGCCGGGACGAATCAGGGCTACCTGCACCACGATGTCGTACAACCGATCCGGCTTCGTGTGTAGCACAGAGGCGATCTGTGCCCTGCTCTCGATCTGGAATGTGCCGATCGTCTCGCCTGTCGCGATCAGGTTGTAGGTCGCCTCGTCGTCGGGCGGCAGCTTGTACATCTCGGGCCGCGTGCCGGTGCGGACCTCGATCATGTCGAAGGCGCGTCTCACCAGCGACAGCGCGCCGAGTCCCAGGAAATCGAATTTGGGAATTCCAACTGCGTCGAGATCATCCTTGTCGAACTGGATGATGGTGCGGCCCATCGTCGTGTGCTCGACCGGCAGGTAATCGCCAAGGAGAGCTGACGACAAAACGAATCCACCGACGTGCGTCGAGCGAAGTCGCGGCACCCCCTCGAACGCCGCCATCGCTGCCAGCGTGGCACGCCCGCGCGGACTGTCGAAATCGATTCCCAGCTTCGGGGCGAGCTCCTGCTCTACGTACTTCGCGCCCTCCGCGGGATCGCTCCAGTGGATCCGCTTGGAAATCTTGTCCGCCATCTCCACCGGATATCCGAACGCCCGCATCGAATCGCGAATGGCATTCGGCCCGCGGTACATCTGAATGATGCAGGTGATCGCTGCCTGCGCGCGATTGTATTTGCCATAGACATAGTCGAGCACTTCCTCACGCCGATCGTGCTCGATGTCGACGTCGATATCGGGAGCCTCGGTCTGTCCGTCAACGCGAATCTCGGACAGGAATCGCTCGAACAACAAGCCATGCCGCACCGGGTCGACGGCGGTGATGGCGAGACAATAAGCCACCGCCGAATTCGCCGCGCTGCCACGACCCTGGCAAAGAATTCCTTTGCTCTTCGCAAAGTGTACCGCATCCCACATTACGAGAAAGAATCCCGCAAACCCAAGGTTCTTGATAACTCGTAATTCGTGCTCCAGTTGCGAAGTTTGTTGTTGGTCGACTTCGCTCCATCTCTCTTTCGCCCCTTCGAACACTTTCTCCCTCAGGAAAGTGTCGTCGTTGTAGCCGGCGGGGACCGGAAACTTCGGCAGTGGCGGTCTCACCCACGAGAGATTGAAATCGCATTCGGACGCGATGCGCTCGCTCTCCTCGAGACCCTGCTCGCGACCTCTCCACCGTTCCGCCATTTCCTGGGGAGAGGCGAGCCGCCACTCGCCGTTTGGATGCAGCAGTCCGCGCGCGAGCGCCTCGTCGATGGTGGTGTCGTAGCGTAGCGATGTCAGAACGTCGTGAACGAGTCGTGTGCCGTTGTCGATGTAGCGCGGCTCGTGGGAAATCACCCACGGCACATGATGACGCTCCGCCAGCTCGATCAGCGCCGCGGCTAGCGCTGCCTCCGTTCCACTGGTGTGATGCAGCTGGACTTCGACGGCGAGTCGATCGCCAAAAACTTCCCGCCAGCGACAGAGCGTGCGCTCGGCTTCACTGTAATCGCCATTGCGGAGGTGTGATGCGACCGGCCCGCTAGCCGGACCGGTCAGCACCTGCACTCCTTCACTCCGCTCCGCTACCTGTTGCCACGACAGCCGCGGTCGGCCGCGCGTCTTTTTTCCATCTCCCTTTTGCCATGTCGACAGCTCGCCAACACGCGATCTCGTCACCAGCGATGCGACGTTGTTGAATCCGGTCTTGGTGCGCGCGATGAAACCGACCGGGCAGCCATCGACATTGAGCTCAGCGCCAACGATTGCTTTCAGATTGAGTCTTCTTGCTTCCAGGCCGAATCGAACGATGCCGCCCAAGTCGGCCGTATCGGTTACGCCGAGTGCGGTGTAGCCGAGTGATGCGGCACGGGCGGCTAGCGCCTCGGGCGAAGTGCCGCCGTCGCCGAACGAGAAGGCGGTATGGGCTCTGAGCTCTATGAATCCCATAGCTCAGCTTACCCGAATAGATCCCGAAAGTCAATGCTCTAGACCGAGGGGGAGGACCAAGTGCATCGATCATCGACGGCTTGGATCGAGGGGTGAGGACCAAGTGCATCGATCATCGCGGACTAATTGAGGATTGAGGACTTTTAACAGCGAAGTGCACCGCTGGGCGCTTTCAGCAGCTAGCTGACCGCTCGGCGCTGCAGGCAACGTGACAGATCGCGATTGGGCTGGGAAACGCGAGTTGTAGATCAGACCGCCACGGAGATCTGTCCCGTCTTCTTGCAGCGGACAGCTATCAGCGTGCTGCTATCAGCGCCTCGCGGTGCAGTGCGCTTTTAGAGTCCTCACTCCTCGACTAGTCCGCGATGATCGATGCACTTAGTCCTCCCCTCGATGCTTGCGTTGCACTTAACGCATCCGCTAGTCATTCTGACTAACATTAGTTCACCGCAAATCA
>DASUZC010000191.1:0-2294 GCA_036377095.1 Gemmatimonadaceae bacterium | reverse complement strand
GACGAGCATGCTGACTCCGTTTTTGATCTGGCGTACGAACGCTTCCTGCGCGTCACGCACGATCTGATAGATCTCGCGCTGCTGCGGCGTGAATCGACCGTTGACCGGAAACGTTCTGGTTACGTCCGCCGAGTAGTGGTTGTATGAGGATGCGGCATCGATGAGAATGAGATCGCCGTCGTGAACGGTGTCGTTGTCCTCCATGTAGTGCAGCGTGTTGGCGTTCTTGCCCGATGCGACGATGCTGCCGTAGCCGGGCCGATCACCGCCGAGCCGGCGGAAGGTGCCGTCGAGCAGCGCCTGGATCTCGTTCTCGGTGCAGCCCGGT
The DNA here is from genome assembly GCA_036377095.1 of Gemmatimonadaceae bacterium. Classification (GTDB taxonomy): domain Bacteria; phylum Gemmatimonadota; class Gemmatimonadetes; order Gemmatimonadales; family Gemmatimonadaceae; genus UBA4720. Next base: position 1,966 of record DASUZC010000191.1, on the reverse strand, counting down.
GCAGCCGCCTTCATTGCTTCGCGGTGTGCGCGCACACTGATTTGCGCGGCGTGGCGTAGCAGTGCGATCTCAGTTGCTGTTTTCTTCTCCCTGAGATCGGTAATGGCCGAGTCAAGTGAGCGGATGGTCGCACTAGGGTGCGCCGTGCGAAGCGAGGCGATGAATTTGGCGCCGAAGGTGACTGTGTCCTGGTCGAAGTAATCGCCAGTGTGAACGGCCGGGATGAAGTAGACCGGTAATCCGGTTGCTATCAGCGAGTCGACTGTCGGGCGCAGCGTGGTGAGATTTCGCCCGCTCATGCCGATGGTGCGCTGCATGTCAGCGACAGCAGTGCGCTCACCGACGAAGCGCGCCGCCATCGGGCTTTGGCTGGGCACGAACATCATCGTCGATGTCGGTGCCCCTTTCCGCTTGAGAATGAGCATCGTCGCGTCCGATTCGTCGAACCCGGTCAGATACTCGAAGTTCGGCATCTGGAAGAACGTCGGGTAATACACGAGCGGCTCGCTCTCGCCGAATGCGAGTACGATTCCCGAATCGACTTTCGCCAGGACACCTGCGCGCCGCGCGGCGTAATCGGCGGCGGTGATTGTCGGCGGCGTGGAGAGACGAGCGGGTGGCGCAGTCTGAGCGCTACCGATTGCTGGAGTTACCGCGAGCAGCGCTGCGACGAACGACGCTTGATTCAGGCGGGGGGCGAGCGGAAGCATTTCGAGCCTCTTTTTTCGGAAGGGATCGGGCGCAGCTAGAATGTTCTTTTTCAGCCGCGGGTCAATAGCTTAATGATCCCCGAACCGTTGTTGCTTCCCGTTTCCCGCTACCCGTGTCCCGCTACCCGCCTCCAGCCTCCGGCCATGAGAAAGCGCGATCCTAACGAGAAAAAGAGAAAGCCGGAGCAGCTCGGCACAGTCGTTGGCGCTTTTCTCAAGCAATCGAAGCTGGAAGATCGCGTGGAGCAGGCGGCGGTGGTTCCGGAGTGGGACCTGCTGGTTGGAAAGCAGATCGCGACGGTGACGAAACCGATTTCCGTGACGGCCGACGGGACGCTTTTCGTCGCCGTGAAAACGAACGCCTGGATGACCGAGCTGTCGCTGATGGAGCCGCAGCTGTTACGGGCACTGAACGCGAAGTCCGGGCGGCAACGCGTGCGCAAGATTCGGCTGCAGTTAATGCGATAACCTCTGCGAGGCAAACATGCAGGACCTCGAGATCGTGTTTGAGAATCGTCCCGGTGCGCTCGCCGAAATGGGAGAAGCGCTCGGCAAGGCTGACGTCAACGTAGAAGGCGGCGGTGTCTGGTCATGCGATGATGGCAAGACGTCAATCGCGCATTTCCTGTTCGAAGACGGTGATGCGGCGCGCAAAGCCCTCGAGTCAGTTGGAATACGCGTAGTCTCCGAACGCGAGGTCGTCACCGTGCGTCTCCACCAGGGCGAGCCGGGTCAGCTCGGCAGGCTCGCGCGTCGCATGGCCGATGGGGGAGTGAACATCCAGGCGCAGTACAGCGATCACTTCAACCGGCTGATTCTTGTCGTCGACAAACTCGTGAAGGGGCGGGCCATCGCGCAGGCCTGGATGAGGGAGCGCGAGTAGCACAAAAATGCTACTCCCAACGACAATCAAAGAGTGCGCGCAGACATCGCGTTGGCGGCCTGCAAACCGTGCCATAAGTTATTGGGAGATAAAGATTTAAGAATAGCGGCTGAGCTTGCTTAACACGTCTGGTTCGGGTAGATTTCGTACTCTGTCGAGCCCGTAGATTTCGCTGTTCTGGAGGATGCCAGACAAGTAGAAATCGCGGTTCGATCTTGTCGGTGAACTTCCTCAGTTCGCCAGCGAAAACTTTCCGGCGAGTAATGGCAAAATCAGCAGCAGAAATCAGCACGTCGAAATACGACGCTGGTCAAAGACAGGGTCTCAAAGGTCTCGAGGCAGTTCGCAAACGTCCCGGCATGTACATCGGGTC
>DASUZC010000190.1:0-13235 GCA_036377095.1 Gemmatimonadaceae bacterium | reverse complement strand
ACGCGCAGCACGAGATCGCGCGCGCCGGGAAGCGGACGAAGATGCGGCAGGTATTTGCTCCGAAAAATCTTACCGCGACGCTCGATGAGCTTTTTACCCTCGTCGCTGTCGTGGCTGATCCCGATAGTCTTCGGAAGCAGCTTATCGCCGCCCATTCCGATCAGCGGCCGTACCTTCGCGAACGGCACGTCGTAGCCAGCTTCCGTGAACGTATCAACCCACGATTGCGCGTGAGCGTCGTTGCTGTCTACAAGCGTGCCGTCGACGTCGAAGATTACGCCTTTGAGCAACAGCCTACTTCAGGGTTTTCTGAATTGATTCAGCTTTGTCGAGATGGCCCTGAATTACCGGGGCGGCTTTCTGAATCAGATTCTTGAGCTCGGCGTTTTGTGTTTGCGCCGCTGCCTTCGTCGCGAGATCGAGGACTTTCTTGTGCCCATCTACTTCCGCGTCGATGTAGGCCTTGTCGAAGTCCTTGCCCTTCGCCGTCGTGTTGAGAGTATTGGTCTCGCCCTGTGCCGCTGCCGGTAAAGGATCATCGGCCGGAGCGGAGGGTGTGACGTTCAGCTTCTTCGCGAGCGCTGCACCCTCTGCGCGCAGCTGATGGTGATCACGCATCATGCGTCTGGCAAAATCGCGCACGGCGGCCGCGGTTCCCTTGGTAGCGGCAATGGCGCCGGCCGCACTATCGGCCGCGTTTGCCTCATCCAGCAACGCTACGATGTTCGCGTCCGACCAGTTTCCTGACGTTGACGTGCCTGCATTGCCCGCGGCCATTGCCGACGTGTCACCTGTGACGGTGCTGGACGCCGCGGTAGTATCAGCGGCGTTGTTGTCCTTCTTCGCGCATGCTGCAAGCGCCAGCGCCGCAATTCCAAGGAAGGTTGCCCTTGTCGTTGCGTGAATAGTCATGCTGCCAGTTCCTCCACTAACAAAGTTCGAGAAAAGGCCGCGCCCTCCAATCAGACGAGGCGGCGATTTCCATTTTGCACGGGATTCAGGCAAGAAGCGTACGAATCGCCGTTTTTTCGCTATTGCTCTCGTTGGATGCCGGCGGTGTACGGCGTCAATTGATTGAACGCACTCTCCTCCCGGAAGCGTGAGAACGCCGCTTTCACATCGAGCGCGATTGTTTTGAACCGGTCGGCGACGCCTGGAGAGACGTGAACGGTGCTGAACAGAATCACCGCGAAGAGATCGCCGGTAGCGAGCATCCCGCCAAAGCCCAGCACAGACTGGATGCCGTAACGCCGCACGAAGTCATCTTGAGCCGGGATATAGGGACTGCCATCGGCGTTTTCGACGTGGAAGACGCCGTGCCTCTTCCCCGCCAGTTCGCGAATGATCTCCGGAGAGGGTTCAATCACGCTGGTGAGATCCATGCCGAACTCCTTGATGAGCTGCGAGATCATCGGCGCTTTCTCCACCATCTCCGGGCTCGCCAGTGGAATCGTCTGATGTCCGCGTGACAGCTGTCGCGCATTCCAGTTGGCAGACTGACCGACGGTCGCCATCAGCGTAAGGCACTTCATCGTCGCGTGGGGCGTCTTACCAGACAAAACGGCACGCGCGAACTCCTGGAGGTCGGGCTGCAGTGCGGCGTACGGGTGCGTCTTGTAGCAGCGCACCAGAGCGCACGCTCGGTCGCCGTTGGGGCCGCGTAATTCATCGTACAGAAAGCGGCAGATCCGCTGAGCGGATGCTTCCAGAGTCGGAACAGTGGACGCGCTCTCGCGCAAAGCGAGGCTGCACTTTAGCATATCGCCCAACCCGAAGGTGGTCAGGTCGTAAGGCATCGAAACTGACTTTCGTGTAGGGTTGGCGTCATCTTTCCTAAACCAGGGATCAAACGGCAGAATGCTGATATCGCGGCCTTGTGCCGACACCCATCACTTATGTCAAATCTCGTGCGCAGGCGTCGGTCCTCATTAATCCGCGTTTTAGCGATCGGAGCGCCGACCGCCATTGCAGGTATCGTGGCCTGCGCTGCAACCCGCGTCGCCAGCAGTGGATCAGCTCGGCTCGAGCCCGTTCACGCCGACACCGCCGCATTACGCAGGAAGCTCGATTCCATCGCTGACGCGCATCACGGCGTCGTCGGCTATAGCGTCATCGATCTGGAGAGTGGCGCACGCATCAGTCGTCGCGGCGACGAAACCTTTCCCACCGCGAGTCTGATCAAGGTCGCGATCCTGGTGACCGTTTACGATCTGGTTGCCAAGGGACAGTTGTCCCTCGACGATCAACTGACGGTGCTCAAGATCGATCAGGTGCCGGGCTCAGGCGTAATTCAGTTTCTGCACAGTGGAACTGTGCTGACGGTGCACGATGCGGCGTGGCTGATGTCCACCATCAGTGACAACACAGCCACCAACCTCCTGCTCGACCGGATCATCATCCGTCGAGTGTGGGCAAAGATGGACTCACTTGGCTTGCAACACACCCGCGTTCACTCGAAGAGTTTTCTACGTATCTCCAGCGTCGCCATGGACAGCTCGGTCAAGTATGGGTTGGGCGTCACGACGCCAAACGAGATGGCGCACCTGTTCGAGCTGATGGCGAAAGGCAAGGCCGTGAATCCATCCGCCGACTCGGCGATGCTCGATATTCTCGAGCACAACACCACCGACTTGATGCTACAGCGTTATGCCGGCGGCGCCCGGGCGGCTCACAAGGATGGCGAAACCGACGAGGTGAGAGCGGAGTGCACGCTATGGTATCTGCGGAACCGCGTGGTCGCGTGCGTGCTGACCAAGGAGAATCAGGATCAGCGCTGGATCATCGACAATGAGCCGCAGTTGACGATGGCCAACATGGGACTCGCGATCATCAATGCCTTTGGCGGAGTCCCGCTGGCGCCGCCGTCGCAGTAGGAGTTAGACGACCCGGTTCCTGCCGCTGGCTCGTCCCGCGATTGTTCGCACTTCTGCAGGAGTGAGCAGCGTCTCGTAATGCTGCGAACGTTCATCGTAGTGCGTGAGTAACTCTCCAGCCCCAGGCGCGATCACCGCCCTCTCGTAATCCTTACCCGCGAACTCCCTAACCGCGTTCATATCGGTGAACTGCGTGATGGTGATGAATTCGACCTCGTTGTTGGCTGCTTCGCGTCGCAGCAGATAAGCGCCGTTGTATCCGCGAATGCGACGAATGCCGGGAAGAACTTCTGCACGAAGCAATTTCTCGTACTTCTCTGCGTTCTCGCGTTTGGTCCAGCCGTGCCAGATCCTGCTAATCATTGGTACCTCAGTGACCGGTGCGTTCGACAGTCTTACCGGTGAAGTTTTCGGTGCTCAGGTCCTTGGAGGCGAGTGAGCGCACATAAGCCGTGAGCATCCAGATCTGATCGTTCGAGATGCGTCCGCCCCACGCCGGCATGCCATCGGGCCGGCCTTGATAAATGGATTCGAAGACTTCTCCTGGCGATCCTCCGAAATGCCAGCGTCCATCCTGGAAGCTCGGCCCCATTGCACCGGATCCCTCGGCGCCATGGCAGTCCAGACAGTTGTAAGCGATGAAAAGCTGTCCCCCCGTCGCAATCGCTTTCTTGTCACCCTCGTACGGATTGGTGACGACCAGCGGCTTCACCGCGAGCGGAAACCCCGCCGGCAGATTCTCGTCGTGCTGCACGAATCGCAAACTGTCGCCCGCCACGAGTAATCCAGTCTTGTTATCGCTCGAGTTGGTAGAGGAAGCCACAATGGTGGAATCGCCGCTCCCCGTCGCCACCGCCCGACAACCGAAGAAGGTCCCAATCGCCACTATAGAAATCAGCCGCATTTAAATCCGCATTCCTCAATTAGTCCGAAGTTCGGACTGCCGTTAGTCCGAACGCCTCAGTCCTCAGTTAAAGAGAGAACACAAAGAGATACCCTCCCCACGACGTCCATCGAGAAATATCCGGGAGTGTCGTCCCTCTCTCTCGAACGTCGTACGGCAGATTCGCCGCAACATCCCCGGCAATGAGCAGTCCCATATCTCCACCAATTCCTGCATAAATCGCCACATACTGTTTCCCGTCGGGCCCCGAATAAGTGACGGGATTGCCGACGACGCCTGAGCCCACCTTGAACTGCCACAACACTTTCCCGCTTCGCGCATCGGCCGCCTTGAACCAGCCGTCGAGCGTTCCGTAGAACACCACGCCTCCAGCTGTTGCCAGTGCTCCACCCCAGACTGGATATGGCTCCTTGATTCCCCAGATTTTCTTTCCCGTTGTCGCGTCCCAGGCGATGAACTCTCCGCGATAACCGCCAGGCCCTCCCTTCTCCGGCGCATTGCCACCGATGAAGGGCGTCCCCGCGATGTAGGTGACGGCGCGAGCCTGAAAATCCATGCAGAGATTGTTGGTCGGTACGTAGAACAATCCCGTCTGCGGCGAGAACGCTGCCGGCTGCTGGTTTTTTCCACCCTCCAGACTGGGGCAGATGTCCTTCACGTTCTTGTCCTGCGCTGTCTTTTTTGACTCGACGACGTTGGGTCGGCCGGTAGAAAGGTCGACGCCAGTCGACCAGTTCATCGGTACGAACGGCTCCGCGAGAATCACCTCGCCAGTTGCGCGGTCCATGGTGTAGGCGAAACCGTTGCGATCAAAATGCACCAGTGCTTTCCGCGTCTGCCCCTTGATGGCAAGATCGACAAGAATGTTCTCGTTGACCGCGTCGTAATCCCACATGTCGTGCGGCGTCACCTGAAACGCCCACACCAGCTCTCCTGTGTCCGCGTCACGCGCCAGAATTGCGGCCGTCCACTTATTGTCACCCGTGCGCTGATTCTCGTTCCACGGGCCGGGATTGCTCGTCCCGTGATAGATCAGATTGAGCGCTGGATCGTAGGAGATCCAACCCCACACCGCGCCACCACCAGTTTTCCACGTGTCACCCGGCCATGATGTGACGCCGAGGTTGGCGCCGCGATCGTGAGCGTAGAACGGCTTGAACTTCGGCCCGATCTTGACGTCCTTATCGGGGCCGATGTTGTAGGCGCGCCAGACTTGCTTCCCCGTCGCTGCATCGAGCGCGGCGATCCATCCGCGCACGCCCATCTCGCCACCGCTGGAGCCGACGATGACTTTCCCCTTCACCACGATCGGCGCCATCGTGATCGTCTCGCCACGCGCGAGATCTCCCATCCTGGTGCGCCACAGTTGATTTCCCGTCGCCGCGTCGACGGCGACGGTGTGTCCGTCTAGCAGGTTGTAGAAGATTTTGCCGTCGGCGTAGGCGGCACCGCGGTTCACTACATCACAGCACGCTCTGCCGATCGCCTGCTGCGCGTTGTCCGGACGGAATTTCCATTTGAGTGGCTGTCCAGTGGTCGCCAGATCGATGGCGTAGGATACGTTGGGATAGGGCGTCACGACGTACATCGTGTTGCCGATCACCAGCGGTTGCCCCTCGTGACCGCGCAGCACTCCGGTTGAAAACGCCCACGACACTTTGAGGTTGCCGACATTCTGCGAAGTGATCAAGGACAGCTCGCTATAGCGGGAACTGGCGTAATCACCCGCCGGCATTTGCCATTCGCCCGCCGGACCGGCATGGCCTACGGCGATGCGCGCACCTGAGACCGACGCTGTCCCGACGGCCGCTGTCGACGTCGCACGCGGTGTCGAATCGTTCGCGCTGTCAGTACTGGCGGATTTACCCGTGCCCGTGCACGCGACCACCACACTGAACGTTAGACTCAACAGACCGATGAGTGATTGACGCGCGTTCTCGCTCACGGTCGTCATTTCGGAATCAGGTAATCCTGCGCAGCGATTATCTGCCAGCGCCCGTTTCTGCGCTGCCATGTATCGGTGAACTGATAACGCCGGTCGAATGCTCCGCCCTTTCCTCGCCCGCGCAAGTGAAGAACGCCAGTGATTACGTGCACATCTCCAAAGTCGTGTACCTTCATGCCTTCATTACGCGCCCACTCAACTCGATCCGTTCCGGTGACGCTTTTGATCACATCGCCTCTGCTCATTACCGACGCGTCTTCGGTATAAACGAAGTTGCGCGCGAGCAGCCGCTCGAAAGTTGCCGCATCCCGTTTGACGAGAGCCGTCGTCCACTGATCCTCCAGCTTGATCGGAGGGAGAATCGCCGGGGTTGGCCGCGAAACCTGTCGTGGAGTTGGTGCCGGTGCTGGCGCTGCTCCTTTACTCGATTGGCCAACAGCCGGCGTCGCGACAAAAACAGCGAGCAGCACAGCAATCGAAGTTGGGTTCATCGATTCTCTCCTAGACAATGTAAGGGATGAATCGTTTGCTCTCCGTCATATAGACGCGATACGGTTCACCTATTGCCGCTACCAGCGCACGCTCTTCCACTGCAACACGGTAGCCATAGGTAGCGATGGTGGTGATCGTGAGAATCAGCAAGCCGAGCACGCTGCCGAACGCCAGGCCGATGCCAATGAACATCATCAGGCCAGCTGTATACGACGGGTGGCGTACGAAATGATAAGGGCCCGATCTGATAACAGGCTGATCCGATCTGGCTCTCACATCTCCGGTGAAGTACTCACCGAGTGTGCGCCAGCAATAACGCCGCAGCAGACTGCCAAGCAGAATAAACGTGACACCGACGGCGAACAGCGGCCGTTCTGCTTCTGGAGGGAATGGCCACACTCTGAAGAACGCGAGCGGGATTATCGCCATCAACGCCAGCCACTGCACTGTCAGTAGCAACCGCAGGGACCCGCTATCTGGCGAATCAGCGCGGCGTGAGCCTTCGACTCCCCGGCGTACGATCTTCCATTCCGGTGCAAAGGACCAGACATAAACGACCCAGAATACAAGGGCGTAGGGCCAGACGAACGGGAGAGGTCGCGACATCGGCGAGCGGGATATTGTCTAAATAGCACCAGTAGTGCCGTTGAGCAAATCATGCGCTGCCAAGTCACTGTGAAGAATTTCTGTGGGGACCGTAGATTATCTGAGCTTACATCTGCTCGGTAAGGCAATACGAGGAATACTTTGATTCGCACTCAACAACCGCCGCAACAACCCGCCGCACCGATCCCCGCTGCTGCACCACGAGCTACTTCGAGTCCAAGCGCGGTCTACGAAGGCTTCCGTGCGCAGCGTCGCGAGCTCGCCAATCAGATGGACGAGCTCGAGAGCACGCGCCGCCAGATCACCTCTCAGTTGCAGGAGCTCGACGAGGGATCACCAGGCCGCAAACCGCTCGAGAACCGGTTGACCGACGTCGATGCACGGATCAAAGCCGTCGATCAGATGATCGCCGGCAACGCGGCCCAGCTGGCTCAGGCCGCGGCTGTTCCCGGTGCCGTCGTCGAACAGCCGCCGCCGCTTCCACAGGGGCCACCGGACAAAGTTTACGTTCTCACCGGCATTTTTCTTTTCGTCGCGATTTTTCCGCTTTCGATTGCGTTCGCGCGCCGGATCTGGCGGCGCAGCGCGGCTGCGGTCACGTCCCTGCCGCGCGACATCACCGATCGCCTGCAGCGAATGGAGCAGGCGATCGAAGCGACAGCGGTTGAAGTCGAGCGGATCGGCGAAGGTCAGCGCTTCATCACGCGCCTTTTCACCGAGGGTGAGAGTGTAAAGGCAATCAGCGCGAAATCAGCCGACCGGAATCCTTGATTTGTTCTGAGCGAGCCAGCGATCGAAAGTCAGTAGTTCCGGATTGAGACTCTTGGTTTCGCTGATGCTGCGCGCATCGCAGCAGTCCTGCTCAAAGTCTCTGTAGAACTGAAACATGTTGCCGAGGTCGTCAGATCCGGGAAAGCCGAGCGCGCGGTAGTCTGCCGGAGACATTTCCTTGTAGACAACCTCGCGTCCAAGCGCTTTTGAGAAAGACTTGGCCATCTGCGCGCCGGTGAGGTGCCCGCCGGCAACGCCGACGGTCTTCCCGATCATCTCGTCGCCCCGCTCGAAGATCGCGTACGCGACTTTACCGATATCGTCGGCTGCGACGCCGGCCAGTTTCTTTGTTCCCATCGGCAGGCTGATTGTCAGCTTGCCATCGGGCCCCTTCTTCGGCCCCATCCCGAACGCGATGAAGTTGTCCCAATAGAACGAAGCCATCAGGAACGTTGTCGGAACGCCGAGCTCGGTAAAGATCGCGTTGGCCTCACCCTTCGCGTCGAAGTGCGGGACCTTGTACTTCCCCATTAGCGTCGGCATGCGGTCGTCTGAGATGGGGACGAATGTGCGAGTGTCTTCGAGCGTCGACCAAATGACATGATGGACGGCGGCATCTTTGGCCGCTTGCGCCATGTTGCGGGCATGCGCCAGCTCTTTCTCGGGCTTCATGTGAGCCCAATAAAAGGTGACGCAGAACGCGCCGTGTGCGCCGGTAAACGCTTTGCGGAGACTCTTCACATCGTCTACATCCGCGGCGACGACTTCCGCGCCGGCGTCGGCGAGTGCCTTTGCCTTATCCGAATTCGGATCTCTGGTCAGTGCCCGCACCGCGAACTGGGAGTTCTTGTCATCGAGAATAGCGCGCGCCAATCCGCCACCCTGGGCGCCGGTCGCTCCGACTACCGCAATGATCTTCTTATCAGCGCTACCAGCCTGAGCTGACTTTGCAGCTGCCGACTTCTTGCTCGCCTTTTTCTGAGCCATGAATGGTCTCCGATTGAGCCAGGATGGTTCGTATCGCGATTGAACTCAGCCTCCTGACGACGCCAACAAATTTGGCAAGGCTGCCGCTCAGAAACTACGGATCGCGCGAACTCGTAAGTCATCGGCACGTGGCTGAGCTACCACAGGGGACTCGGGAGGGAGGTTCTATGCACTCGACGTTCATGATTCGACGTCTGCAGCTGTCACTCAGCGTCATCAGTTCGGCGATCGCGTTTGTCGCTTGCTCCGTCAACGCACAATCATCTGCTGACGATTCGCGCCTGGCTGGTTGGCGATCTGACATCGCCTACTATCTCGAGCAGCTGAAGCGACAACACTATGTCTACCGTGACCGGCCGCTTCCAGCCGGTCTACTTGAGGCTGCCGGGCGTCTATCGCAGAACGTTCCGCGCTACAGTGATGAGCGCATCCTGGCGGAGTTCGAGCACCTCGCTTCGTTCGCCGGCGATGGCCACACCTACATTCTGCCGTTTGCTGCACGCAGGGTCACCGCCCACATGCTTCCACTGCGCATGTTCCTGTTCAGCGACGGGCTCTATGTAATCGATGCTTTCGCCGGCTACGAGAAATGGATCGGCGCCCGCGTGCTGCGACTTGGAGACACGCCGGCCGAGGTCGCAATCGAGCGCATGCGGCCGACGTTGAGCGCTGACAACCGATTCACTTATCTGTGGGTTGCGCCGGCCTTACTCAGCTTCCGCGGCTTCCTCGAGAACTTTGCCGAAGGAATCGACACTGGCGATGTCGCGCTCACGTTTCGCAGAACCGACGGCAGCGAAGTGAGAGCAAGAATCCCCACCGTCGTCGCTCCGCCAATGCGCGGAATACCAAAACTGCCTGCTTCGCGTCTGGCCAACGCGCCATCGCCACCGCTCTATCTCAGTAACGTCGGCCAGAATTTCTGGTTCAAGCCGCTCGGCAACGACGTCCTCTATTTCCAATTCAATCAGGTGATGAATGCGCCAGACGAGAGCCTGGCCTCGTTCGCCGCAAAGTTTGCTGACGGTCTCCGCAGCGCGAACCCCCGAGCGGTCATCGTCGACGCGCGCCACAACAATGGCGGCAACCTGATGCTGTTGCCACCGCTGATGGCAGCGTTCCGGAATTACGAATCAGCGCACCCCGAAGGTCGGATATACGTGCTGATGGGCCGTAACACCTTCTCGGCGGCACAGGTCTTCCTCGCCCAGATGGATGCGCAAACCAAGGCGATATTTGCTGGAGAGCCGAGCAGCTCACGACCGAACTTTGTCGGTGAGGAATCAGAGGTGGTGCTGCCGTGGAGCGGGGCGATCGGGAGCATCTCGGATGAGTACCACGAGACGATTCCCGGCGACCGGCGCGAGTGGATCGAGCCGGACATTCCGTATGTGTTGAGCTCGTCAGACTATTTCGCGGGTCGCGATGTCCTTCTCGACAAAGTGCTGTCAGACATCGAGAGAAGGCTACGCAACAAGTAAGGATAGCCCGCATTCTCCCGCTTCCCGCTCCCCGCTTCCCGCATTACCAGTTTCCCTGCTCACCCATGACGTCGATCGCTTTTACCAGGCGATCGGCGGCGTGGCGCCAGTTGGTCTGAACGGCCTTGTGAGCCGCGATCGCGTTGCCGGTGCGGATGGCCTCGACGATCGCATCGTGCTCACCACCGGCAGTCGGAACGGTGTCTAACAGCAGCGCTATGTACATGCGTATGTAGCGTTCGGCCTGCGGCTTGACAGCTTCGTGCAGAGTTCGCAGTCGCGAACCTGCTCCTGCCTCGACATAGCGCCGATGAAATCGCTCGTCCAGCTCGTACAGCTTGCCCGGCTGAGCGCTCTTCGATGATGCAGCACGGCGGAAATCAGCATTGATCGCCGCCAGATCCCGCGCCAGACGCTCGCGCTCTTCCTCGGTCAGTCGCGCAGCGCTGCGTGCCGCGAGGCCTTCCAACTCGCCAACGATCTCGAGAAGTTCGCCGACGTCCTCTCGTGTGAGTGGGGCGACCGTCATCCGTGCCTGGTGGGTGGCGGATGCGATGACGTACCCCTCGCGTTCGAGTCGCTGGAACGCCGCGCGTACCGGGGTGCGGCTGACGCCGAACCGCTCGGCGACCTCGGTCTCGACAATGCGGGCACCGGGTGCAAGCTGTCCGCGGACGATGAGGTTTCGCAGCGACTCATAGAGCCGGTTAGCCCGCTCGGCGGCGCCGGCGGGTCGTCGTCCCTGTTCAAGGGCCCGCGTGCTGGCAGCAGGTCTTTTCGGCACAACGCCCAATATAGTTCACCTGCCCTCTTGCACTCCACTCCTCCGTTGGCGTATTCTCGCGCATACAAAGTTGTATACAATTACGCGTCCAAACGGGAGGTGGGATGGCGCTCTTCACGAAGAAGGACCTCGGATCGCTGCTGGCCGAAGCGGGATCGGGAACTCTGCGCCGCGAGCTCGGGTCGGTGGCGCTCGTCACTCTGGGAATCGGCGCCGTCATCGGAGCCGGCATCTTCGTGCTCACCGGCGCCGTCGCATCGCGCAATGCCGGTCCGGCGCTCACCCTCTCGATGATCATGGCCGGCGTCGCCTGCGCGTTTGCCGGCTTGTGCTACGCCGAGCTCGCCAGCATGATCCCGATCGCGGGCAGCGCATACACCTACGCCTACGCGACAATGGGCGAGCTGCTGGCGTGGATCATCGGTTGGGATCTGATCCTCGAGTACTCGCTCAGCTCGTCGTCGGTTGCCGTCGGCTGGTCGGCGTACGCGCTGGCCCTGTTTCAGGAGATGGGAATCAACCTGCCAGGACGCTGGGCAGGACCACCGGGAAGCGAAGTCATGATGCCCGACGGCACGTCAGTGACGGCTGCCTTCAACGTACCGGCTGTCGTCATCTGCCTGCTCCTTACCGGCCTGCTCATTATCGGCATCCGCGAATCAGCGCGGGTCAACACCGCGATTGTGATTCTCAAGGTCGCGGTGCTCACCGTTTTCGTCGCTGTCGGCGTTCAGTACGTGAACACCGCCAACTGGCATCCCTTCATCCCACCCAACGCCGGCGAGTTCGGTGCGTTTGGCTGGAGCGGGGTGCTTCGGGGCGCTGGTTTGATCTTCTTCGCCTACATCGGCTTCGATGCAGTCTCGACCGCTTCACAAGAAGCAAAGAATCCCGGGCGCAGCATTCCCATTGGTATCCTCGGCTCGCTGGCGATTTGTACCGTGATATACATCGCCGTGGGTCTGGTGATGACTGGACTCGTTCCCTATCCGCAGCTCGACGTCGCGTCGCCCATCGCGCTGGCCGTGCAGAAAATGGGTGTCAAATGGCTCCCGCCGATCATCAATGTTGGCGCGATCTGCGGCATCTCCAGCGTCATCCTCGTGAATCTGCTCGGCCAATCGAGAATCTTTTACTCGATGAGTCGAGACGGGCTGCTGCCGCCGGTCTTTTCGAGACTCCATCCGCGGTTTCGCACTCCTCACATCACGACGGCGGTAACTGGAACAGTGGTCGCGATTGCTGCCGGCCTTTTCCCGATCGGCGTGCTGGGACAACTCGTGAGCATGGGCACGCTGTTGGCGTTCGCCATCGTCTGCATGGGCGTCCTGATCCTGCGTCGTACAGAGCCTGACATCCCGCGGCCGTTCAGGACACCCGGAATGCCATGGGTCCCGATAGCCGGCACTCTGATCTGTTTCTATTTGATGTCTGGACTGCCGCTGGCCACGTGGATCCGTCTCTTTGTCTGGCTGGCGATTGGTCTCACGATCTATTTCGCCTACGGACGATTTCGCGCGGATTCGCTTCGCGCTGGATCAGCGGAGAAGGCGCGGCGAATCGAAACGGCGTCAGCGTAGGCTGCGCGCGAAGGTCTTGTCCCACACCGTCAGCGATGGTTTTGGCTCGAGGTTGGCGTCGACCAGTCCAATCGTATTGAACAACACCAGTATCGCTGGGACGGGCTTCGGGAAACCTCGAAGGTCGAGATCGGTGAACGAGAGCTGGAACACGCCAATGGCCCTCGCGCTATCGAGCACCTCCGATTGGCGCGCGATGAAGCGCGCCTGCATCTCTGGAGACGTGGAGAACACACCTCCAACGGATACAGTCGGCCATCCGCCTTCGACTACCATTTCCGGCAGCGATCGCGTTCCGCGCAGGCGTGTGTAGTAATCGAGTGGGATGTCCCGGGGATCCTTGAATCCGCCCAGATACGGATAAGATGAAAGAGCGAGCACGTTGTTGAATGGAAAGTCGCGGAGGTCCTGCTCAACGCCGACGAAATTACCTCGTCGTCCGAGCCCGAGCCTGCCCCACGCCGTTTCCACCTGCACGCTCGCGTAAAGTGGCAATGCGGATGCGCTGCGCGAGCGACGCACATCTGCTGCGGCATCGTTCGTCATACGAACGACAGCGTTGTAGACCGGGCGTGGCGCTGCTGCACGAATGAGATTCGTCTCGGCAGCTAATCCCAGATAATCAGGGTGAAGCAACTCGACGACTGCGCGCACGTAATTGCGATACAGCCTTTGTATGGCGGGCTCGGTAATGCTCCGATGAGCGGCAACGAGAGCCTCCGCCTCCTTGTCTCGCGCCAGTCCATTGGTGACGTCGATCGTCACCACCAGCTTCAGCCGCTTCGCCCGATAGTATTTCTCCAGATCGACAC
>DASUZC010000189.1:0-4668 GCA_036377095.1 Gemmatimonadaceae bacterium | reverse complement strand
GACCCGCTGCCGGCGCTGGAACGCGCGGTCGCAGAGCGGCCAGATGATGCGAAGGCCTTGGTTGCACTCGCGAATCATTATTGGCTGATTGGCACCGGGCCGGAGCCCGTTGCCGATCTTGCGTCGCGAGCAATCGCAGTGGATCCGGACCACCGCGCCGCATGGCATCTGTGGGCACTGGCCGAATCAGATCCACGCCAGCGCGTTGCACGCTGGCAGCAAGTTACGCAGCGCTTCCCGCTCGACCTGCTCGCGAAAGCAAACCTGGCCGACAATGCCGCTAGTCTGGCCGGCGCCGAGCACGATTACGACGCCGTGGATTTGGCGATCGCGACATACCAGGAATTACTGGCGGTAGCCGAGAAGCCCGAGCAACGAGGGGCGCTAGAGAAAGCGATTACGACGCTGAAAGGGTGGAAGTTCTGACCGTGGTGGAGGAATGAGGCCCGAGGACCAAGGGCATCGATCATCGCGGACTAATCGAGGGCCGATGACTAAGAAACAGAAGCCAGTGGGAAGGCGGTGAGGGGTGCTCTAAGGCGACTTAAGCGAGCGACCAAGGAGACGCGCGAGTGAGCAGAGCGAACGAGCGTAGTTAGCGGCTCCGCCCGAGCTCGCGTTGTCGCCGTGAGTACCCCTCACCGACTGACCGGCGCAAATCGTTACTTCTTCGCAGTTGTTGTAGCAGCCGCAGGTCGTGCGACGACGGCAGGATTGCCGTCGCAGATGTAGGCGTTGCCGGACTTCTCGAGCTTATTGATAGTCTGCTCGATCGCATTACCGATGACCTGGATGCGCGGCGTCGACCCCGGATTGAACGCAGGATCATACGGCGAGCGCATCGGTCCACCCGCGACCTCGAACACCACCGGCCACGAATACGAAATCGTCTTGCCGGTCTTGGGATTCGTCCACGAACCCTTCGACGCCAGCGCGCGGTTCTTCGGCCACAAACCCTGCGGCAGCGCCATCGAGCGAATCTTGTAACCCGGGACCGCGGAATCGATTCCCATCACGTTACGCGCGATCTGCTCCTGCACGAACGCGTCAGGATACTTGCTTAGCTGAGCGTGCCACAGTGTGTGATCGCACAGCTCGAATCCGTTGTCGGCCAGCCATTTCACCTTCTTGAATCGCCAGTTGGACAGCTGTCCCTGGATACCGCGATCGCCGAAGAAATTGTGACCGGCGTTGGCTCCATTCAGCAGGCAGAACACGCCCTTGTTCGCCCAGTCAGGGTGTGTCTTCCTGAAATCGAGCCAGATGCCGATGCCGCTCGTCGGATCGATCTCCAGATTGCCGTTGTTGTTGATGTAGCGGAACTGCTCGGGTGAGGCGTCGTCGAACACCATCACCACCGGCGACAATCCCTTCGGCAGATTGAGATTCTTGTCGAGCACGTCCGACATGTTGACCGGACGATAACCGCGATCGTAGAGCAGCTCGAGGTCTTTTCTGAACTGACCTCTCTCGCGCGAATAGAAGCCGTTGTGGTCGGAGATCAGGTGATACTCCAGCACCATGATTCGTCCCATTTCGTTGGGCGCGCGATTGGGATTTTCTTTCGATGACGGTGCAGGGTTTGCCCCTGTTGTTGCGCCGGTAAGGCTCGCCGCGGAACCGCGTGCGGCACTATCCGTAGTGGAGGTTGGACCCGTAGAGGCAGGCGTGGTGTCTGATACGATCGCGGCCTGTGTCGACGAGCCTGACGTGTTAGTGTTCGCGGCAGACGCCGATTTCGTCTCGCTACCGCTGCAGGCGATTACGGCTGTTGCGATTGCGATCGAAAGGAGGATTGAACGATTCATTTTTCGCGGCTGTTATGGCTGAAATAAAAGCGAGGCTCCAGGGCGTTCTCGGATGGTTGAAGTCCCACCGCCGAGGAATTCTCCTTGGGACATTCGCAATTTGTATTCTAGCGGTCTACTTCACGGATGTGTGGCTGGCGACGTGCGGTTTCGACGGCTGTCCATCGCCGCGCGACATCCAGACGTTCCAGCCGGATCAGGGTGGCCGCATCCTTGATCGATACAACCGGCTGATGGGGCGCATCGAGCTCGTGCGGCGCGTCAACGTCCCGCTGAGCCAGGTCCCTCAGTTCGTGCAGCAGGCGTTCATCGCGACCGAGGATCGGCGGTTCTTTCAGCATGGCGGCCTCGACTGGCGCGGCTTCTTCCGCGCTCTTGTAACCAACCTGAAAGCTGGCCGCACCCGCGAAGGTTTCAGCACGATTACAATGCAGGTCGCCCGCAATACGTTCGCGGTTCGCCGGTACCCCGCCCGCTCACTGCGACAGAAGCTCGCCGAGCTGCGACTCTCCCGGCTCATCGAGCACTCGCTCACCAAGCAGCAGATCCTCGAGCTCTACTTCAACGTCATCTACATGGGGAATGGCGTCTATGGGGTAGAGGCGGCGAGCAGAGATCTGTTCGGCAGAAGCGTCAACCGCATCAACCTGCCACAGGCAGCAATGCTGGCTGCGCTGCCAAAAGCGCCGTCGGTGTACACGCCGCGGCGTCATCCGCAGCGCGCGCTCGATCGTCGCAATCTCGTTCTCACGCTGATGGTGCAGCAGGGATATGTGTCGGCGAATCGTCTGCCTGGTCTACAGGCGACGCCGCTCAACATCGCCAAGGACGAATTTCGCCCGAAAGATCCCAACGATTCGTACGCGCTCGACGCAGTGCGCACGCTGGTCGATTCGATCATTCAGGGTGGCACCGCTGACATCGTCGACCTGACTGTCCGCACCACGCTCGATCGCAACGCCCAGATCTCCGCCGATCGCGCCGTGCGCCGGCAGGCATCGGTGATTCAATCGGAAGCAGGAAGACGCGCGCTGATTCAGGGCGCGATGGTGGCAATCGATCCGCGGACCGGTGACATCCGCGCTCTCACCGGCGGGCGGCAGTACGAGCGCGGCACTTTCAATCGCGCACTGCTCGCACATCGGCAACCGGGTTCGGCGTTCAAGCCGTTCGTGTATGCGGCGGCGATGGCGGCGGGATACACACCATCGTCTGAAGTGGACGACGATCCGATCGACGTGATCCAGGGTCGCAGCGTGTGGTCGCCGGCGAACTACAACGATGACTACGCGGGGCGCATCACGTTCCGGCGCGCGCTGATCCGCTCGGCGAATGCGGCAACAGTGCGCGTGAGCCAGGCGGTTGGAATTCCGCGCGTGATCGCGCAAGCGAAGAAGAGTGGAATCGTCAGTCCGCTGCCCGATGTCCCGTCGATGGCGCTCGGCACCGCTGAAGTCACGCCGATCGAGCTGGTGACGGCATACGCGCCGTTTGCAAACGGCGGATTCAAGGTGCGGCCGCGTCTGATTCGCAGCATCTCCGCCGCGAACGACATTCCGATTTGGGAAGATCCGGATCCCAATCTGAACAATCGGCCGCTGGTGATGGATCCGCGCGATGCGTATCAGGTGACCTCGATGTTGCAGTCCGTCGTCGACTATGGTACGGGCAAAGTCATCCGCGATTACGGAGTGAAGGGACTGGTTGCGGGCAAGACTGGCACGACCAACAGCGGCACCGACGTTTGGTTTGTTGGTTATACGCCAACGATCGTCGCTGCGTTCTGGTTTGGCTACGACACACCCGCGCCGATCTCGAGCGATGCATCGGGTGGCCGTCTCGCCGCGCCGGCGTGGGCGGAGTTTTATCTGAATGGGTGGCGTGAGACGGCGGCGCCGACGTCCTGGAATCCACCGCCGGGGATGGTCGAGCACATGATCGATCCAACCACCGGCTATCTCGCCACCGAGTACTGCCCGGTCACGCGCAACGAGTACTACAAGCCCGAATTGCCGCAGCCGAACATCCCGTGCCCCGAGCACGGGCCGGATGTCGACAATCCCGACTACAACGCCGATCCCAACGCGCAGAGGGATTGGCAGAACGATTTCGGCAAAAAAATCGGCAAAGCGCTCGGAAAAATCTTCCGCTTCTGATTCCTCGCTCGGCTTATCGTGCTTCGACTAGCATCGCGGCTTGGGTCGAGGCGAGGGGTCCTCACGGCGACAACGCGAGCTCGGGCGGAGCCGCTAACTACGCTCCCTCGCTCTGCTCGGTCGCGCGTCTCCTTGGTCGCTCGCTTAAGTCGCCTTAGAGTACCCCTCGCCTCTCCCTATCGAGATGGCTGGGAAACGAGTCAGCGCGAGGAGTAATCATGCGGAAGATCGTGACGAGGAACGCATCCACGGGCTTCTCCGCCTCCCCGCGCGCAACGCGCGCGTGCAGTTGCGGAACCGTGTGGGAGAGGAGCGGGTCCTCTAAGCGGCAGTTACAGTGAGCGCGAGGAGGAGACGCACGAGCGAGCAGAGCGAGCGAGTGTAGTTAGCGGCTCCGACCAAGCGAACGTTGCCGCGTGAGGACCCCGCTCCTCGACCCGCGCCGAGATGCCGAAGACTAAACGACGCCGAGGAAGCTAGAGGGCGAGGCGGAGAAGCCGGGGAAAATGCGGTCGAGAGTGCGAGCCCCGAGGTGATGCGACACGACTTCGGCGAATACCGAGCGAAAATCAGTCGTGAGAGCGAGGTCGCGGCCCTCGTAGAGCTGCTCCTGTTCCAGGCCAGGCCAGCGACCGTGCACCTTGCCCCCTTTGACGTGTCCGCCGATGACGAACAGCGCGCCGGCGTGACCGTGATCGGTGCCG
>DASUZC010000188.1:0-16500 GCA_036377095.1 Gemmatimonadaceae bacterium | reverse complement strand
TTGGCGATCGCCGTCAACGCGAAGACGACGAGGAAAAAGTCGAACGCGTCGAGCGTCCAACCGAGGAAGCTTGCCAGGACCGCCGAGCGGTGTCCGCGTGGGACAGCGCCAGCTACGGATCCGGGACTGATCGCGTCGGTGCCAGTCATGCGCAAAATGTACGCAGGTTATTCTTGTTGCATGAGGAGTGTACTTCGTCTCGGCCTGTTGGGGATGTCGCTCGCCTGTGCGGCGCCGCGCACTCCACCGCCGATCAATACTGTCGAGACTGCGATCGTGGCGGACGCTGTCGCCGACAGCCTACTCACTGATGTCAGGCGTCTCGACTCGACGATCGTAGTCGAACTTCGCTATGCGACGTCGAACAACTTCACGGGAGCGCCGTTGCCGGGTTATCTGGGCAACCGCGCTGTTCTGAGACGAGAGGCGGCCGCGTCGCTGGCGCTGGTGGAGGGCGATCTGCGGCAGCAGGGGCTCGGGCTCAAGATCTTCGACGCTTACCGTCCTGTGCGCGCGACGCTGGCGATGGTCGACTGGACCCAACGCGTGCATCGCGAGGATTTGCTGCGCGATGGCTACATCGCCAGTCGCTCGCGTCACAATCTGGGTCTGGCGGTGGAT
The DNA here is from genome assembly GCA_036377095.1 of Gemmatimonadaceae bacterium. GTDB lineage: Bacteria > Gemmatimonadota > Gemmatimonadetes > Gemmatimonadales > Gemmatimonadaceae > UBA4720. Next base: position 15,879 of record DASUZC010000188.1, on the reverse strand, counting down.
CTCACCCTGATCGACCTGGCAACGGGCAGCGAGCTGGAGATGGGCACTCCTTTCGACACCTTCTCTGCCTCGGCACACACCGCCAACGCGACGGGGGTCGCTGCCGTCAATCGTCAGCGTCTCAGGTCGGCGATGGAACGTCGAGGCTTTACGAATTATGACCAGGAGTGGTGGCATTTCAGCTACGAAGTGCCCAACCCGCTGCGCTTCGACAGGGTCATTCAGTAACTGCGGGGCAGCCGACCCTCTTGAATAGGATAGGGGAGGGGGGTATATTGATTCGTTGAGAGGCAGCACATGGCAACGATCACAAAGCCCCAAACTGAACAGAGGATTTCCTTTCCCGTAACAGGGATGACCTGCGCGGCGTGCCAGGCGCGGGTTCAGCGCGCGTTACAGACAGAGCCCGGCGTCAGCGATGCGACGGTGAATCTCGTGACTGCCAGCGCCGCGGTCATGTACGATCCAGCAGCCGTTACGCCGCAACGCCTGATCGACGCAGTACGAGCTACGGGGTACGACGCGGTATTGCCTGCCGGCGGCGACGACGATGAGGTCGCGCGAAGCGCCCAGGCTGAAATCGACCGTGCGCGGTCGCTCACCATCAAGGCAATTACTTCTGTCGCGGCCGGCGCTATCGCGATGGCTCTGTCGATGGGAGCGATGGGTCTTGCGTCGGTCAACTACATGCTGCTCGGCTTGACCGTGATCATCATCGGCTGGGCGGGTCTCGACATCTATCGGGCCGCCTGGAAAACGCTGCGGCATCGATCCGCCGACATGAACGTCCTGGTGATGATGGGGACAGTCGCCGCATTCATCTACTCCGCTGTCGCGACAATCGCACCCGGCTTGTTCGCACGAAACGGAATCGCGCCCGACGTCTACTACGAAGCGGTGATCTTCATCATCGGTTTCGTATTGGCCGGTCGCGCCATCGAAGCGCGGGCGCGCACGAGAACGACCGATGCGCTGCGCAAGCTGGCGACGCTGCTGCCCAACACTGCGCGCGTGCGGCGCGGCGATGCATGGCAGGACCAGCCGCTCGCACAGGTCAAGCCCGGCGATGAAATCCTTGTCAGGCCGGGTGAGCGCGTGCCGGTCGACGGAAAAATCGTCGATGGCAGCAGCGAGATCGACGAATCAATGCTGACTGGTGAGCCGCTTCCGGTCGCGAAATCCGCCGGCGATGCCGTGGTCGGGGGCACCGTCAACACGACTGGATCATTCCGGTACGTGGCAACCAGCGTTGGTGCTGACAGCGTACTCGCGCGAATCGCCAAGTTGATGCGCGATGCGCAGTTGTCGCGTGCGCCGGTACAAATGCTCGCTGATCGCGTCAGCGCCGTATTCGTTCCCACCGTCCTGGCAATCGCAGTGACGACGTTCGTTGTCTGGCTGATTGTGGCAGGTGTCACGGCATTGCCGCACGCGATTGTGGCGGCGGTGTCAGTGCTTATCATAGCCTGCCCGTGTGCAATGGGTCTCGCAGTTCCCACCGCGGTAATGGTCGCGACCGGTCGCGGCGCCGAGCTCGGACTGCTGATCAAGGGTGGAGAGATTCTCCAGCGCTCGGGCGACGTTGACACCGTCGTCTTCGATAAGACCGGCACCATCACCGAAGGACGTCCCCGCGTCGCGCGCGTTATTGCGGCGACCGGCAGCACAGAGCGAGACGTGCTCGAGCTGGCGGCGACGCTCGAAAGCCATTCAGAGCATCCACTCGCGGCAGCGATCGTAAAAAAAGCCGGCGAGCTGGGCGTTGCTCAGCGTCGCGTGGAGAATTTTCGCTCGCACACCGGTAGTGGAGTCACCGGAATCGTCGATGACAACCGCCTCGCAGTCGGCAACGCTGCGTTAATGCGGGAGCTGGGGCTGGATGCGTCGGCACCTGGCGCGCGGCCAGAGGCCGATCCGGGTGAGAGCGAGCTGTTGGTGATGACCAATGGTCGCCTGATCGGAGCGATCATCGTGTCCGACGTCGTGAGAACATCAGCGCGTGGTGCTGTCGATCGCTTGCGCCAACTCGGCGTCGACAGCGTTCTGCTAACCGGCGACCGGCGCGCGTCCGCCGAAGCCGCCGCCCAGGCAGCAGGTATCAGGACGGTGATCGCCGAGGTGCTGCCGGCGGATAAAGTCGAAGCCGTGAAGAATCTGCAGCGCAACGGTCGCGTGGTCGCGATGGTGGGCGACGGCGTGAACGATGCGCCGGCGCTGGCGCAAGCCGACGTTGGAATGTCGATGCCCAAAGGCACCGATATCGCTGTGGAAGCCAGTGACGTCGCACTACTGCGCAGCGATCTCAACGTGGTGCCGACAGCGATCGCGCTGTCCCGGCGAACGATGAGAACGATGAAGCAGAATCTGTTTTGGGCGGTCATCTACAACGTTGTCGGCATTCCGGTCGCTGCCGGGGTGCTCTATCCGCTCATCGGTGTGCTGTTGAATCCGATCATTGCCAGCGCCGCGATGGCGCTCAGCTCGGTGAGTGTCGTGATGAACAGTCTGCGGTTGCGCAGCGCGAATCTCACCTGAGGGGATCGACATGAATCAGAAGACAAAACCGCGCTCGAACAACACGCAAACACCGGGAGCAGAGTGCGGCTGCGCGGTGCGTGACGCTTCAGCGGGCTCGCGCAGAGCGAAGGGTGTCGATCCGGAAGTGAAAGCGCGCAATCTCACGCGCCTCCGCCGGATCGAAGGACAAATTCGCGGCCTGCAGAAAATGGTAGATGAGGACCGGTATTGCGCAGACATTCTCACGCAGATCTCTTCGGTGCAGGAGGCATTGCGCGGTGTGGGTCGGGAGCTGATGCGAAACCATCTCAAGCACTGCGCGACGGGCGCGATCCGGAGTGGAGGCGAAGAGGCCGATCAGATGTACGATGAATTAGTGGATTTGATGTACACGCATAGTCGTTAGTTGGAGGACTGAGGCGTTCGGACCAACGGCCAGTCCGGGGTTCGGACTAAGTAAGGAGTGCGGACGGAGTATTGAGACCGAGTTGCGAGCTGAGTCCGAAGTACGAGCCTATTGCGAAGTAAGATCTAAAGCGCGCAGTCAGCTCGTAACTCGCACTGGGTTCGCAACTCGGACTTAGATCGAAACTCGGACTGGAGTTCTTCCTAACTCCTCACTTGGTCCGAACCCCGGACTGGCCGTTGGTCCGAACGCCTCAATCCTCGGTTAAGGCCCTCTAGAGGCACTGAAACTCCCCGCCTCTTGCCTCCGTATTGTCCCAATGTGATAGTACAAGCGGACAATGCCACCACCTTTCGATGTCGATACCCGGAGCCCCACTCCGATTTACGCCCAGCTCGACCGCGCAATTCGGGCGTCGATCGCAACGGGTGCTCTAGAATCCGGCACGCAGCTGCCCACCGTACGGCAGCTGGCCGTGGACCTCTCGGTCAACGCCAACACCGTTGCCCGGGTTTACGCGCAGCTCGAGCGGGATGGGATCCTGGAAACGAGGCGCGGAGTCGGCACATTCGTTCGCGAAGTACCTACGCCGCAGGCAGCGCGATCGCATCGTGAGCGCGACCTGCGCGAGTTGATTCACCGATTCGTGGGCGATGCAGCAGTGTTGGGATTCACTTTACCAGAGCTGATCGAAAGGCTCAGTCATGAGGAGAAGAAATAAATGCCAGCCATGGACGAAGTTCTCGCAGCACGCCGCGCCGCGCGGGCTTCACGGTCGCAAGGGCGTGTCAACGTAGTTGCCGTCTTCATTCTGCTCATCTCGACGCTCATTGGGCTCGTGATGACAGCAGGCGCCCAGAATCCAGGTTGGCTCGTGATCTGGGTGCTCGTTGGAATAGTCTTCGCGCAGTCGCCCCGCATCGCCAAGCAATGGGAGCGCGCCATTGTTCTTCGCCTTGGCCGCTACACTGGTATGCGCGGTCCCGGGCTCTTCTGGATAACGCCCTTCATCGAGAGCGTGTCCATCTACATCGATCAGCGCGTCATAACAACCAGCTTCGCCGCAGAGGAGACACTAACGTCCGACACCGTGCCGGTGAACGTTGATGCAGTTCTCTTCTGGATGGTGCACGACTCCGAGAAAGCAGCGCTCGAGGTCCAGGACTACACGCAGGCGGTGAGCTGGGCGGCGCAGACGGGTCTCCGCGACATCATTGGAAGAACGTCGTTGACCGAGCTGCTGCGCGGGCGCGAGCGAATCGAGGCTGAGCTTCAAACTCTCATCGATCAGCGGTCGAATCCGTGGGGAGTGACCGTGCAATCGGTGGAGATGCGCGACGTCGTTATTCCGACTTCGCTGCAGGATGCGATGTCACGCGAGGCGCAGGCATCGCGTGAGAAATCGGCGCGCATTATTCTCGGCCAGGCTGAAGTAGAGATCGCGAATCTGTTCTTCGAGGCGGCGAAGTCTTACCAGAACAATCCGACAGCGCTTCACCTTCGTGCGATGAATATTTTGTACGAGGGACTGAAGGAGAAAGGCGCATTGATGCTGGTGCCGAGCACCGCGGTCGAGTCGATGGGACTCGGTGGACTGATGGGCGCGGCTGCTTTGAGGCAACAGACGCTGAGTGGAGAGGATACCAAACTTGGGCAACCGGCCATTTGAACGACTCCGTATTTCGAACTAACGGATCACTCCGAATCGACAACTAATTGAGAGTTTCGTACTAACTCCGAATTACCAACTTGTTCTCGGTAGTTCGGAGTTAGTTCTTTTTTAGGAGTGCGGGGAGCTACTTGGCGGTGCGGACAGCCGCGGGCGATCCGGCTCCCAACGCCGGCGCGGCATGGCCTTCCGAGAGCAGCTTCGTTACGAAGCGCTGGCCTTCCGAAATGCGCTCGACTTCGATCGCTATCGCATCGACCGAGGATTCCAGACGCTCGAGGCGCTGAGCAGTTTCGGTCATGGCAGCAGCTGGGATGGCCGGCCTGTTCGATCGTCTCCAGATCGCCTTGGAGAGTCCGGCGGCGAGCGGGAAGAAAATGAAAAGAATCGAGAGAACCGATAGTCCCATCACCTGATTGTTGCTGAATCCCGCGAATCTGGGTGCGTCTGACGTCGACGATACCAGGCCCGCTGCCGCGCTCGACAGCAGCTGACCTGTCTGCTGCAGATCCGATTCGAGCTGGAGTTGACGCGCGTCGAGCAACGAGAGGCGCGACTCCAATCCTTTTACGGCTACCGGATCGCTCGTTGTTTTCAGCTGACTTATGACCTGCTTCCTGCGGCTGTCCACCGAATTCAGCTGATTCGACAACTCTTCCCGGCGAGCTTTGAGTGCTCTGAGCTCGCGTTCCGTTCTGGGTGCGGCAAACGTAAACGTCGCGTTACCCGGAGGTCCGAGCAGCTCAAACGGAGTTGGCGCCGGCGTGGTTGCCGGCGCGGCGTTTCCTTGCGGGGTCGCAGGTGCAAGTACGGCGGCAGGTGTTGGCGGATTCTGCTGAGTGTGCATATACAGTCCTACGAACCGGAACAGATGCGGGTTGCACCCGTGCCGCACAATTTAGCCGACATCGACTGTGTCAGTTGATCGCGCAACAGCGTCGCCATTGGCGGGCGGACTATCAAACTCCAATGGGTTCTTGGGCTGCTCTTCGCCGACGGTGCCTGTTGTGATATTTGCTTTTGCGTAGACTTCCGATCGCACTGGTGCACCCGCCTGACGACGCAGCACCGCTACCTGTCCGATATGCGTCAGCGCATCGGAGATCGGTCCCTGAAAGAGTTCCTCAGCGCTCACCTTCAGGGGCGCATCGGACGCGAGATACTGGTCGAGCGCAAGCAACGACGCGTGGAAGCGAGCTACCTCCTTTCGCCACACTTGCGGCTTCGACTGAACCCATTCTCCGTCGTCGCGCGCCATCTTCAACGCCCAGTCGAACAGATCGCCCATGTGAGCTATGATCTCGACCGGCGTGCGGGCTCCCTTGCCCAACTGAAAATCCCCAAAACCCGGCGGTGCGAAGCGCTCGACCTTGGCGGCGCGGTACGCAACTGTCGCCAGTGTGTGTCGCAGGAAGCTTCGCTTGGAATCCTTGTTCAGTGCCAATCTGGTTCGTCCGTTAGAGTGTCAACATGAAGCCGGCTCGCTGAAGCTTTGCCGGACAGGCGCTGCCAGTTACCGCTGGTATTCGAATGCGCGACGGCAATCTCAAAGCTATCAGGTGGGAACCAGCGAGCATGGTTGAGATCCTCGTCACAATCGCACCCGCCCCCGCCCGGGCCGCGCACCACGATCGCACCGGACTTCAGGTCGCGCACGATCCCGTACATTCCCGGGTTCGCTGGAGTCGTGTCTTCGCCGACATAGGCAACGTAACGACCATCCGGCGAGATCAGCATGTCCTGATACGACGGCCACACATCCCCGGGCAGCGATTGGGTCTCGACACGATGCTGGCCCAGTCGCAGTCTGAAAATCTGCCGGCGCGGCGTCGAGGAATCTTCCGACACTTCCTGGACGAGGCCGAGCACGAGGGTGTCGCCGACGACGATCGGCGCAGGCGGAATCACATTGCGAATCGTGTCGGCGCCAAACGGCGAGACGACTTCGATGCGATAAACTGTGCCGGTGTCTTCCATCGGCTCCCACGAGTCCGTGTACGTTGAATCGAGAACGCGAATGCGCGTGCGCGACGCATCCGCGTCACTGCGACACGCGCCGCTGGCGATCGATGCGCCGACGCCGACCGCGATCACGATGAGCCGTACATCAGCGTTAATGATCGTCGCCCTCCCAATCCGCGTTCGGTGCCGCCGACGTTGGCACTGCGCCCTTTACTTCATCCGTGCTCGGCACGATCGGTGGCAACCCGGCCTCCTTCAGCATGCCGTTGATGGCCGGCAGGATTATCAGCGCGCCGCGCATCGCTGACAGCTGCCGATCGAGCTGCGATGACAGGTCGGTGAAGACAGCAACAGACTGACTGGTGGGTCTGGCATCGGTACCGCCGACCACACCAGAGAGGGCGGCGATCTTGTTATTCAACTTTATCGGATAGTTGAGCGGATCCTGACTGGATTGATTCTTCACCTGGTAGATCTCACCTTCAACGGCAGAGAGCTTGTTGCTGAGATCCGTCGCAACCTGCTTGAACGCGGTCGCTCGGGGTCCGGTGATTTTCTGCGCCCGATCAGCAAGCTGCGCTTTCACATTGCGAATGGTTCTCACGGCGTCGTTGGCCTGGCTGGTCTTGTCGCGGATGCGCATCAATAAATCGAACTGCTCCCTCAAGTCGGCATCGGTGGCTGTGGTACGGGGATCCTTCACGACGACGAAGGGTTGCGTGTAACTCTGGCCGCCAACGTTCAGACGAACGGAGTATGTGCCCGGTAGAACGACAGGACCGGAGATGTTGCCCGCCCACAGAATCATGTTCTCAAAAACCGAGGGATCGGGATAGCGGAGATTCCAGGCGAACATGTTGAGGCCGGCTTTGTTCGACACACGCGGCGGTGGTGGCCGGCGAACGGGCCCCTCGTCACTCGGTGTTTCTTCACCGCGCGCCTCCGAGCGCTGAGCAGTGTCGGGTGGCAGGCCGGCGCGGCGCAGGCTGTCATTGCGCGCGGTGCGGATGCTGTCGCCGCGAATCGAGTCGGCTACCTGCCGCGGGTCCTGGTTGCTAGTGAAGCTGCGAATGACTTTTCCGCGCGGATCGAGGAAATCCATCGTCACGACCTGCCGCGGTTGCGCGAGCCAATAATAGATCACCGCCCCGTTAGGCGGATTCGCTCCCGTCGGATGACTGCCGGCGGAGCCGGTGCCACCGCCACCGTTGAAGGTCGCCCTGTAAACCTGACGCGGCTTGAACAGATAGGCAGGCGCCCGCGTCGTCTCCGGATGGAGCTGCCGCAGCGCGGACAGGTCGTCGAGAATCCAGAACGAACGACCGTGGGTCGCTGCAATCAGATCGCCGTCCTTCACCGCGAGATCATGAATCGGCACGAGCGGAAGATTGCGGCGAAGTGACTGCCAGCTCGCGCCGTCGCTGAACGAAACCCAAACGCTCCGCTCGGTTCCGGCGTAGAGCAAACCTGCGCGCTCCGGATCTTCACGCAAGACTCGAGTGAATTCCGTAGCCGGTATTCCGTTGGTGATCAGCGTCCACGTCGCGCCGTAATCGACTGTCTTGTAGAGGTACGGCTTCATGTCGTCGAGCTGATACCTGTTCGCTGCCAGATATGCAGTCCCGGTAGCAAAGTGCGAAGGCTCGATCATCGAGATGCGCGCCCACTCCGGAAGCCCGGCGGGCGTTACGTTCTTCCAGGTTTTTCCGCCGTCGCGAGTAATGTGCACGAGACCGTCGTCCGACCCTGCCCAGATCACGCCGGCTGTCCTCGGCGACTCGGCAATCGTAAAGACGGTGGCGTAGTACTCGACAGAGGTCTGGTCCTTGGTGATTGGTCCCCCGGACGAGCCCAGTGTGCGCGGATCGTGGCGCGTGAGGTCCGGGCTGATCGCCTTGAACGTCTGACCCTCGTCGTCGGATTGGAAAACCACGCTGCTACCGACGTACATGCGACCCGGATTGTGTGGCGACATCACAATCGGATAGGTCCACTGAAAGCGATACTTCGCGTCGGAAGCATCGTGCCCCATCGGGTTGTTGGGCCACGGATTTACATCGCGCTCGAATCCAGTCCTGATGTCCTTGCGAGTGAGTAGTCCGCCGTACGAGCCGGCGAAAACGATATCGGGACTGTCCGCTCGCGCCGCGATGTAGCCGCTTTCGCCGCCGCCGACGTCATACCAATCACCGATGTCGATCCCGCCGTTGTGGCGGCTCGGACCGCACAGGGTGGAGTTATCCTGCTGCGCACCGCAGACTCGATACGGAAAGTGGTTGGTCGTGGTGACGTGGTAGAATTGCGCGGTCGCCTGATCCTGCTCGGTCCACGCACGCCCGCCATTGAAAGAAACGTTGGCGCCTCCGTCGTTGCCTTCGATCATCCGCTGCGGATCATTGGGCGCGATCCAGAGATCGTGATTATCCCCGTGAGGGACCTGAATGGCGCGGAAAGTCTTGCCGTTGTCAGTCGACCGATACATTCCGGTGTTGAGGACGTAAATACTGTTCTCATCCTTGGGATCGGCGAAAATGCGCGTGTAATACCAGGCACGCTGACGCAGCCGGCGCTCGCTGTTGGTGCGCGTCCACGTCGCTCCGCCATCCGTCGAGCGAAACACTCCGCCAGAGTCGGCTTCGACGATCGCCCAGATCTTGTTCGAGTTCGATGGTGAGACGGCTAGCCCGATGTTGCCGATAATCCCCTGCGGCAAACCGGGATTGCGCGTGATTTCAGTCCAATGCTCGCCGCCGTCGGTCGACTTGAAGATCCCACTCCCGGCACCTCCCGAAACCAGCTGCCAGGGAGTGCGCCAGGCTTGCCAGAACGCAGCGTAGATGACTTCCGGATTGTTCGGATCCAGAACGAGGTCAGTGATGCCGGTTGAATCGTTGCGGTAGAGAACCCGTCGCCATGTCTTCCCGCCATCGACCGTCTTGTATACACCACGCTCGGTGCTCGGACCAAAGACATGGCCTTGAGCGCCGACGTAGACGATGTCCGGATTTGTTGGATGTACGCGTACGCGCGAGATCTGCCGCGAATCAGTCAGACCGACCGAGCTCCAGGTCTTGCCGCCGTCGGTGGTTTTGAAAACTCCGTCGCCGTGTGAGACGTTGCCGCGAATCGGATATTCGCCGGTGCCGGCGTAGACGATGTCGGGATTCGATTCACTGATGCCGATGGCGCCAATCGTTCCGCCAAAGTATTTGTCGGCAATTGGTGCCCAGGTGATACCTCCGTCGATGGTTTTGAACACGCCGCCACCGGTCGTGCCGAAGTAGTACTCGTTGGGCCGCTTGCTCGAACCGGCGACGGCGACCGATCGGCCGCCGCGGAACGGCCCAATCTCGCGCCACTTGAGGGCAGAGAAGGCTGACGAGTCGTACGTGAATACCCCTGCCTGCGGTAAGGCGGGGCCGCCGGGCACGCGTTGAGAGAAAAGCGGGAGGGGGGAGAGCAGGGTCGCGATCGAGCCGAGCGTAGCGAGGTGCGCGCGGAATTGCACGAAGGGTTTTCTCCGAGGACGAGTGCTAGGAAGTAGAAGGAAGTTCGATGGCGGGGCAAGTGTGTTTACCAAGGCGTCTCGGAGACACCGAGACCTACCGCAGAAATCGTTTCGCCAACTGAGCCATCCTCTCATCTCCCTCGTCCTCAGCCCGCGTGAGGATTTTCTCCACGAACGGGCGCAGCTTTCTTTCACCCCAGTAGTATCCTGTCGCGCTCTCGGCGCTGCCGGTGTCACCTGCGCGCGCAGCCTCGAGCAGCGCTTCCGCGGCGGCCTCATCGTAGGACGGATCGTCCCGCGCCGGCAATGAGTAGCGTTTTCCCGGATCACCCCAGCTGCCGGCATCTTCCTTAACGAATGCACGCGACATTGTCTTCCTCTCGACGTCTTTCAAAAAATGTCGCAGCTTTCACGCCGCTATCACGAGACTTGCAGTTCAGAGCCTCCAAACGTCAGACGGAGGAAGTGTGAGAGAGGAATCCTTTGAGGAGCAGCAGGAAGATCTCGACCCGCATCGCCGCGAGGAGCGGGATTCGGCGACGCGCGAGATGGGCGGCCGCCTTCGGCAGAAGGGCGTGCTCCTCACTGGACGCGAGACTAGCGCTCAGCTCGACGATTTGATCACCGCGGTCGACCGTTTCGAAGTCGCCGTAGAGGCGAGGGGCGGTGACCTGTTCGTCAACACGCCCTCGTCAGATCAACCGGAGAGTCCCGACTTCGTCATTCCGCAGCGGGCGCCGGGCGAGGAAGCGGAGGCGTATGCAGCGCGCATCAATGAAGCAGCGCAGCGACTGGAGAAGGTCGACCTTTAAAGCGCCGGCGCTGTGATCAGCGCTACCAGCAGGAGCATTCGGTGGGCGCAGGCGGGGCTACTCGTCAATGCGGCGCTCGTGCTGGTCAAGCTCATTGCCGGAATTGTCGGGCACGCCAACGCGCTGGTGGCCGATGCGGTCGAATCGTCGGCAGACATTTTTTCTTCACTCATCGTCTGGATGGGATTGAGCATCGCGGCGAAGCCCGCCGACGAAGACCATCCTTACGGACACGGGAAAGCCGAGCCGCTGGCCGCGGCGATTGTGTCCCTGATGTTGATGGGAGCGGCTGTCGGAATTTCCATCATGGCTATCCGCGAGATCATTACGCCGCATCACCTCCCGTCGCCGTGGACGCTCTTCGTCGCCGCGGGCGTGATTCTCGTCAAGGAAGGTCTCTATCAGAAAGTCTCGCGCGTCGGGAAACAGGTTGGAAGCACGGCAGTCGTCGCTGATGCATGGCACCACCGGGCTGACGCGACCAGCTCACTTGCTGCGTTCGTCGGAATCAGCGTCGCACTTTTGCGCGGATGGCCCGCAGCGGACGATTGGGCCGCACTGGTCGCCGCCATTCTCGTTGCCGTGAACGGCGTCCGGACGTTGCGTCCGGCCATTTCCGGCCTGATGGATGAAGCGCCGGACCGCTCAGTGAGTGAGAGAGCACTGGATGCAGCGTTGCGCGTGCCCGGCGTGCGTCACGTTGAAAACCTCAACGTTCGCGCATCGGGACTCGGCTTCTACGTCGATCTGCATGTGCAGGCAGATCCCGCGCTGTCGCTGGAAGACGCGCACGAGATCGCTGCTCGCGTCAAGTACGCGATTCTCGAGGCGCTGCCGAACGTGGTCAAGGTATTGGTGCACATGGAGCCCTATCGCGAGGAAGTAAAGCTGGCGGAAGATTCCGTTCTGACTCTGCCGCCGGTTTAGTCTAGGGCGACCGCCGCCAGTCTCCGCTCCGCCCTCCGCTCTTCGCGATCAGGCGAATTCCGGAAATCTCCATCCCGCGATCTACGGACTTTGTCATGTCGTAAAGCGTCAGCAGAGCAACCGTAGCGGCGGTGAGAGCTTCCATCTCGACACCAGTTCTGCCGCGCGACGAGGCCCATGCACTTACACGGAGACCGGGCAGCGAATGGTCGGCCTCGACGTCGATGCCGACGTCAGTTAGCGAAAGGTTGTGACAGAGGGGAATCAGCTCCGACGTTTTCTTGGCCGCCATGATGCCGGCGATGCGCGCCGTCGAGATCGCGTCGCCCTTGGCGAGTGTGTTGAGCTCGATCGCAGCGAGCGCGTCCGCACTCATGGTGATGGTGCCTTCGGCACGAGCTACGCGCTCGGTCTCTGCTTTGTCTCCGACATCGACCATCCGCGCGCGGCCATCGGGGTCAGTGTGCGTCAGCTCGCTCATTTGAGAGTCGATGCGAGTTGACGCACGAGCCGCGAACTGATTAACTGGGGACTGACGTTGGTCTCCGTGTACTTTTGCGCTTTGAGCACGGCATCGACCGCTTTGCTCGCGGCAGCGGCCGCCTTGGTGTCATTGCGATGGAGCGCGTCGCGCGCTCGCTCACCCAGCAGTTCAACGAGCGCTTCGAGGGTCTCGGCAAAATTCCCGCGTGCGCCAAAAGAACCCTGAGACATCGCGACTGAGTCGAGCTGCGCGTGACGAAATCCGGTTGCGGCCTCGACGATGCGGCGCGCGTTCACCGTTGCTCGTGCATTTCCCTCGCCGCTCAGCAATCTGCCGGGCGCACCGGCCGCGATTCTTACTCTTTCATTGGTCGACGCCTTGCCGATTTTGTCCAACGCTTTCTTGACCGCGGGATCGTCAGCGAACGCGCGCACTGCTTTCTCCGCGACCAGCGGAACGCGTACAGCGGCCACACGGGAACGAATCGTCGGCAGCAGTGCGCCGGGTTCACTCGAGGTGAGAATAATCGTAGTGTCGGCGGGCGGCTCCTCGAGCAATTTGAGGAACGCGTTGGCTGCCATGTCGGCACCTTCCTGCGGAACCATCCGCTCAGCGTCGCCAACGATGAAGACTTTCCTCTGACCGAGTGCGGGTGCCATCACCGCCCGCTGCACCAGCGAGCGGATCGTCGCGACGTAGATGCCTTCCGATCCCGATGGTGGTGCGTACAACCCGTAACTGCCTACGCGCTCGAGAATCGCGTCTGCATAGTCGCCGCGAACCTGGTCCAGGTCGGGATCGGAGTCCTTTAGCCGCGGCCGTGGAAAGATCCAGTGCAGGTCAGGATGTGTGAGCTCCTTCAGATAACGACAGCTCGCACATTTTCCGCATGGAGGGTCGGACTCCCGGCAAAGCAGTGTCTGGGCTAGCCAGATTGCGAGGCGTTGCTTGCCGACGCCGTGCGGTCCGTGAAGCAGCATACTGGCCGGCAACGTGCGCGCTCGCGCACTGGCGCCGAGTCGCTCGCGCAGCGTCTCGTGTCCGTAAAGATCGACGATTGGCACACCGAAATATGGTGACGGAGGGTGTTCGGGACAGGTGGCTTGCAGTCAGCTTCGGCTGGCACAATTTCTGACCTGTTGACCGGGGACACGAGTGAACACGGGAGAGCCAATGGCTGGTCAGCTCACAGGACGGAAGGTCGCATTTCTCGCCACGGACGGCGTCGAGCAGGTGGAGTTCACGGCTCCGTGGAATGCGCTCAAACAGGCGGGTGCCGAGCTCAAGCTGGTGTCAGACAAAACCGGCGAGATCCAATCAATGAACCATGACGAGAAAGGGCAGAAATTCCCCGTTGATGTCGAGATCTCAAACGTGACCGCCCGCGATTTCGACGCGCTCGTTCTTCCCGGTGGCGTGGCAAACCCTGACAAACTGCGCACGAACAAGGACGCAGTCGGCTTTGTGCGGGACTTCATGGAGCTGGACAAGCCAGTAGCAGCGATCTGTCATGCGCCGTGGCTGCTGGTCGAAGCGGATGCGGTGCGGGGACGGACTCTAACGTCGTGGCCGAGTTTGCAGACCGACATCAAGAACGCCGGGGGCGCCTGGATCGACAAGCAGGTACAGCTGGATCAGAAGCTCCTCACCAGCCGCAAGCCGGACGACCTTCCCGCCTTTTGCGCGCAGCTCGTCGAGCTGCTGACGACCGCAATAGATGAGCGCCGCCTGGACAAGATGGTGGAACAGAGCTTCCCGGCCAGCGATCCACTGCCGGGGCCCGTCGCGCCGCGGTAATCCGGACCTCGGATTTCGGTGTAATAACGGGTCGAGGAAGGTCGAGCGCTTTGCAATGTAAAGTACTTGACACGGATCAACTCAACACCTAGGTTCGCAGTATGGCATCCGTACGTCCCTTACACCGTGAGCCCGCGCCGGAACCACCCGCGTTACATGCGCGGGCGATGGACAACCTCGCTTTCATCCGCGACACCATGGAGAAGGCGGGCTCGTTCACCGCTGTCTCCGGCTGGGGCATGGTAGCCATTGGCGTTATCGCGACCATCGCCGCCACGATTGCTTCCTCGCAAAACACCGTCCTGCAGTCGATCTATGTCTGGATTGCGGCAGCCGTATTGGCCCCGTGTGTGATGCTGTGGGCGATCGTGCGCAAAGCGCGTCGCGCTCACATGCCGCTCTGGTCGGGACCGGGCCGGAAATTCCTCCTCAGCTTCTCGCCACCGATGCTCGTCGGCGCGTTGCTGACGGTTGTTTTGTATAGAGCCGGAGTCGTGGCCGCGATTCCAGGAATGTGGCTGCTGCTTTACGGGACAGCCGTTGTCACCGGGGGTGCATTCTCCGTGCGGCTAATTCCCGTGATGGGGATTTGTTTTATGCTCGCCGGCACGCTGGCGCTGTTCACTCCACAAGGCTGGAATGACTGGCTGATGGCGGCGGCGTTTGGCGGATTGCACATCGCGTTCGGCGTTCCGATCGCGCGGAGGCACGGTGGCTAAGCACGGTACTGCGCGCGATGATCGGCGCCCCAACGTTGGTGAGTTGCGAACTGTGCGCGGCAAAGCTGAGCCGAGCGCGCCCGCATCTGCGCGTGCTGACGTGCTCGATCGACTGATTCACGAGCGGCTGCGACTCGGCATCGTCAGCGCGCTTGCCGTCAACGATTCACTCAGCTTCAGCGATCTCAAGAAGCTGATGAAGACCACCGACGGCAACCTCAGCGTGCACGCGCGTAAGCTGGAAGAGGCCGAATACATCACCTGCACGAAGTCGTTCGAGGGTCGGATGCCCAAGACGGAGTATCGTCTCACCGCAGCCGGTCGTCGTGCGCTCGAACGTTATCTCGATCACATGGAGGCGCTTATCCGCGCCACGCGGGAGCGCTAGATAGTGTCACAGACCCATCACAAGCATACCCATCCCCATAATCACCCGCGGGCCGCGCATCTGACGCCGGCCCAGGCGGGCATCCACGTCGCGATCATCATGGACGGCAACGGCCGCTGGGCTACTTCGCGCGGACGCCCGCGCACAGCGGGTCACGTCGCCGGCGCACGGGTCGTCCGCAAGATCGTGGAAGCTGCGCCCGATTGCGGCATCGGCATGCTCACTCTCTATGCGTTCTCAGCCGACAACTGGGCGAGACCGTCGCGTGAAGTTGCGCTGCTGATGCGGCTCTTCCGCCGCTACCTCGTCGCCGAGACTGATCGCTGTGTCACCAACGACGTGCGGATGCGCATCATCGGTCGCCGCGACCGGATCCCGCCGGAGCTTTTGCGCGCGATCAACACCGCTGAAGAGGAGACCAAGCACGGCACGCGTCTCGACCTGCGAATCGCTGTCGACTATTCCTCGCGTGACGCGCTGGTGCGCGCAGCCGAGCGGCTCGCCGGTGGAAAGAACGTGAATCGCGACGTGTTGACGCGCGCGATTTGCGAGGTCGACCATTGGGACGGCGACTACCGCGATGTCGATCTGCTGATTCGGACCGGTGGCGAACAGCGTCTGAGCGACTTCCTCCTTTGGGAGTGCGCCTACGCCGAGCTTTACTTCACCGAGCGCCGGTGGCCCGAATTC
>DASUZC010000187.1:0-4529 GCA_036377095.1 Gemmatimonadaceae bacterium | reverse complement strand
CGGTGAGTTCGAAGAGCGGTTGAAGGCTGTTCTGAAGGAGATCACAGAAGGCGAAGGCCTGTTCATCGTGTTCATCGACGAGCTGCACACCATCGTCGGCGCGGGGAAGGCTGAAGGCTCGATGGATGCCGGCAACATGCTCAAGCCGATGCTGGCGCGCGGCGAGTTGCGTGTGGTCGGCGCCACTACCCTCGACGAATATCGAAAGAACATCGAGAAGGACGCCGCCCTCGAGCGTCGATTCCAGCCTGTGTATGTCGGCGAGCCTACAGTCGAAAGCACAATCGCAATTTTGCGCGGACTGAAAGAGCGGTACGAATCGCATCACGGTGTCCGCATCACCGATGGCGCCATCGTTGCCGCAGCAACGCTATCCAACAGATACATCGGCGATCGCTTCCTTCCCGACAAGGCAATCGACCTGATCGACGAAGCCGCGTCGCGACTACGAATCGAGATCGATTCGATGCCTCAGGAGATCGACGAAGTCGAGCGCCGCATCACTCAGCTGGAGATCGAGCGACAGGCGCTGCAGAAAGAGAAGGACAAGGCTTCGCGCGAACGCCTGAGCGCGCTCGAGCGCGAGCTGGCCGAGCTGCGTGAGAAGTCAGCCGGCATGAAAGCCCAGTGGCAGCAGGAGAAGGAGACACTCGGCGCCGTCGGCAAGATCAAACAGCAGATCGAGCAGGCGCGCACAGAGGCGGAGCGTGCGACCCGCGCCGGCGATCTGCAAAAAGCTGCCGAGATTACCTACGGTCAGATTCCTCAGCTCGAGCGCCAAATGCAGGAGGCCGAGCAGAAACTCGCCAGCAAGCAGGGCGGTGGTGCGCGGTTCCTCAAGGAGGAAGTGACCGCTGAGGACGTCGCGGAAATTGTCTCGAAGTGGACGGGCATTCCCGTCGCCAAGATGATGGAAGGCGAGCGCGAACGGCTCACCAAACTCGAAAACGAGCTGGCGCAGCGTGTGATCGGGCAGGACGAGGCAGTGCGTGCGGTTGCGAATGCGGTGCGAAGATCGCGCGCAGGGCTGCAGGATCCGAATCGCCCGATTGGCTCGTTCATTTTCCTGGGACCGACAGGCGTCGGCAAGACCGAGACGGCGCGCGCTCTCGCCGAGTTTCTCTTCGACAACGAGCATGCAATGGTGCGCATCGACATGTCCGAGTACATGGAGAAGCACGCCGTTGCTCGTTTGATCGGCGCGCCGCCGGGCTATGTGGGATTCGAGGAGGGCGGACAGCTGACCGAGGCTGTCCGTCGCCGTCCTTACTCCGTGGTGCTGTTCGATGAAATCGAGAAGGCCCATCCGGATGTATTCAACATCCTGCTGCAGATCCTCGACGATGGCCGGCTGACGGACTCGCAGGGAAGAACTGTCGATTTCAGGAACTCGGTCATCATCATGACCTCGAACATCGGCAGTACCTACATCCTCGAGCACACCGGAGACGATCGCGAGGTTGTCGAAGCGCAGGTGATGGGCGCACTGAGGCAGCACTTCCGCCCCGAGTTCCTCAATCGCGTTGACGATGTCATCATCTTCCGGCCACTCGGCAAGGAACAGATCGAGCACATCATCGATCTGCAGCTGAAGCGACTCGAGCAGCTGCTCGCCGATCGCAAGCTCACCTTTGAGCTGACGCCGGCTGCGCGAGAGGTGCTGGCAACGGAAGGCTACGATCCAGCATTCGGTGCGCGGCCGCTGAAGCGGGCGATCCAACGGCTGCTGCAAAATCCATTGGCGATGTCGGTGTTGGAAGGCCGATTCTCGGAAGGCGATCATATCGTTGTCGATCGCGACGCTCGCGGCGAACTGACTTTCCGCAAATCGAAAGAGCCTGCCCTTGCAGGCAGATAGCGTCAGCACCGCACCAACATTTGGCGCCTCGCCACTTGCCAGTGACGAGCAATACATACGTAACGCCCTCGACCTCGCGCGCGAAGCCGCCAAACGGAACGAGGTGCCGGTCGGGGCAGTGATCGTCCGTGACGGATCGATCATCGCCGCCGCGTCGAACCGTACGCTACGTGATCAGGACCCGACGGCGCACGCGGAGGTTCTCGCGATTCGGGAAGCATCCGCGAAACTCGACCGGTGGCGGCTGGACGATTGCACGCTCTACGTGACAGTTGAACCGTGCGCGATGTGCGCCGGCGCGCTGGTACTGTCTCGCATCCAGCGTGTTGTGTTCGGGGCGTGGGATGAGAAGGCCGGCATGGCAGGTTCGGTGGGCGACTTGCTCAGGCATCCTCGTCTCAATCATCGGCCCGAGGTGCGTGGCGGGGTCCTGGCCGAGGAATGCGCTAAAGTAATCGAGGATTTCTTCAGGAATCAGCGTAGCTCCGACTAGCAACGAGAGTTCGGCCCTCCCTAAACACTTGATGGTGTCGGGCCGAACTTTGCAGTAGTGCGGTACGACATCATTCGCGAGTGCTGTATGCAGCGCTGGTCCGCACTTCTGCTCCTCTCAGTCGCCCTCGCCTGCCAGGCCGATCGAATTGGTCCAAGGCCGCCGATCAATCACGAGATCTCGATTGCTGCTGCCAACGACGATGGGCCACCTTCTTCCTTCCCGACCGGCTCGGATACCTACCGAACCGGGGTGTTCACGGGAACAGGCCCGCACAAACTCTCGTGCACTTCTACAAGCGACGGTGGCCGCGAGTGCAGCGGTTATCTGAGAAGTGACGTCGACAAGACGCTGCTTGACACCCGGCTACAGATTCCGCCCGGGACCGGTCCGTTCCCGCTCGTCGCACTGATCCATGGCTACGCCGGGAGCAAGAACAGCTCGAGCGACATTGCTGACAGGTTACGCGCCGATGGTTACGCGATTCTCCGCTACTCGACCCGCGGATTTGGCGACTCCTGGGGACAAGTCAACCTGGCGGATCTGCATGCGGAAATAGGGGACCTTCGCAGCATGATTGCGCAGGTTGTAGACGAACCCGACTTCGACCTGAATCCGGAGGCTGTCGCGGTTGCCGGTGCTTCCTATGGAGGCGGTCACTCATGGCTCGCGTTGGTTCAACCGACGTTCAGCACTCCCAAGAAAAACACGGTGCAGATAAAAGCGGTCATTCCAATTGCGCCGTGGAGCGATCTTCTCTACTCGCTGCTTCCAAATGGCAGACCCAGTAACTCGCTCGACGGTCTCGGTGGCCTCAAGCTCAGTTATGTAAACGGCCTTTATGGGTCGGGAATCAGGCGAAATCCGGCTCGCCCATATCCTAACTACCCGGATTACCTGGTAGCCTGGCACGCGTACATCAATACGACGGAGCCGAGCGCCGTGGATCCGATCTGGGGATCGATCACCGACGGACTCACTCTCGGTCGGTCGATTTGGTGGCAGGAAGATTTCTGGCGGAGCGTGAGCGCCGGTTTGCGGATTCCTGTTTTCCAGGTGCAGGGCTTCACCGATGACTTATTCCCGCTCCCCGAGGCGAAGCGGATGCTGCTCGCCCTGCAGTACGTTGCCCCGGGCTATCCGATCACTTCCTACTTCGGTGACCTCGGACATCCCCGGGCGCGGAATCAGCAAGCCGAAGTAGACTACGTGCTCGATCTGATCGAGCCCTGGCTCGCTTACTACTTGAAAGGGCAGGGTGACTCCCCGGTGCCGGCGATCTATGCGTCTCGCACCGATGAAGCATTCAATCCCGATCACGTGCTTCGCTTCACCGACTGGACCCAGATGTCCAGCAGTGCAATCACTCAGGATTGGACAGGAACACTGACGCCGCTCGTGAACCCGGCTACCTGCATCACAAGCGGCGTCTTCTGGGATCCGTTCGTTGGCATCGCTGATGGCGAGCTGCAGCCTTACGTCGCGACGCCACCACCATCTGACACCGGTGCGTGCAGCCTTTCGACTTTCTCATTTGCTGCGTCGTCGGATCTGACGATCATCGGACAACCGACTGTCACGTTGGACGCAACCGTAATTGGGCATCGGATTCAGCTCAACGTGCGACTGATCGACGTTGGCGACGGCGCCGAGCGCCTCATCACACGAGGCACGGTTACGCGTGATGCTGGACTCGGGGTTGATATTGGCGCCACACAAATCGTAATTCCGACGTACGGGAACTATTGGCTCGTTCCCGCGGGGCACACCGTGCGTCTGGAAATTTCGAACGTCGATAGCCCTTACATCACTCCCAGTCGCGAGCCGTCCAGCACGATCATCACCGGCGTCCACCTGCGAATTCCGACGCGCTGAATTGGGTTGAAGAAGTCGATTTGCCCCAATAAGTTGCGAGGCTCCAGGACAGGTGGCCGAGTGGTTGAAGGCACCGGTCTCGAAAACCGGCATACCGGTGACCCCGGTATCGTGAGTTCGAATCTCACCCTGTCCGTGAGAGGCACTCCGTACCGAGAACGGAGTAACGAGTAACGCCGCCGCTCGGTCGGCTCCGGTCTGCCGGGGCGTCCCGAGCGGTTCGTTTACGCGGCACTCCGCGCTCGGTGCCGGTGCCGCTCTGGACGGGTGGCCGAGTGGTTTAAGGCGCAGGCCTGGAAAGCT
>DASUZC010000186.1:0-8516 GCA_036377095.1 Gemmatimonadaceae bacterium | reverse complement strand
CATGGCAAGTGAACCAACAAAGCGGTGAATTGCAGTAGGCAAGCCACGCTGTCTCACCGGGCACTGTCAGGCAATCGAGACCTTAATGCCAATCATCGGACTGGTCGGCGGAATCGCTCCGCCTTCGACAATCGACTATTACAACCTGCTCATCCAGAAGTATCGTGCGAAGCACGGAGACTCGTTCCCGCACATTCTCATCAACAGCATCGATCTCACCGCGATGTTGGCGCTGGTCGAAGCGGGAAAGCTCGACGCGCTGGCCGATTTTCTCGTGCGCGAGATCGATCGCCTCGCCCGCGGGGGTGCGGAGCTCGCGATCATCACGTCGAACACGCCGCACGTCGTCTACGATCGGGTGCAGCCACGCGCGGCAATTCCGCTGGTCAGCATCGTCGAATCCACGCGTGACGCGGTGCTGGCGGCAGGAATGCGCCGAGTTGGACTGATCGGCTCCCGCTTCACCATGGAAGGCACATTCTACAGCGACGTGTTCGCCAGGAAGGGTGCGACGGTCACCGTGCCCGGCGCCGCCGAGCGGGCGTACATCGGCAACGAATACCAATCGAATTTCATTTACGGGCGATTTCCCGCCGCAGCGCGGACACGGATTCTGGAGATCGTGACGCAGATGGCGCGCAAGGAAGGAATCGAAGGCGTCGTACTCGGCGGCACCGAGCTACCAATCGCGCTCGGCGACACCAGTGGATTGAGTCTCAGATTCTTCAACACGACGCTCATTCATGTCGAGCGAGTGATTGGTCTGCTGTATCCCAGCTCGAACGGCTCCCAACTGCAGCAGCAACCTCGCGCCAAGCAGCGATTATGAACGAGCGAGGCGAAGGATCGTGTCGATCGAAAGGTCGACATCTTCCTCCGTCGTCAGCCACGAGATCACGCTCACGCGCATCGCCGTCTTACCATGCCAGACGGTGGGGCCGCACCAGCAAGTGCCATCTTCCTGAATCGCGGCGATCACTCTGCGTGTGTGCTCTGGCGTGCCGAACGACACCAGCACCTGATTGAGCACTACATCGTTGAGCACAGGATAACCGGCGGCAACGAAGGCTTCGGCAAACCGTTTGGCGAGGCGGCAGTTCCGTTCGACGAGATCGGCGAGTCCGGAGCGACCGAGGGTGCGCAGCGCGGCCCACGCATCCACACCGCGCGGACGTCGTGATCCTTCAGGCGTGTAATCCGACGGATTGGCGGCCTCCTCCGGGAGGTAGTCCGCCTTGAACGCCATCGTCTTGCGCAGCGCGTCGCCGTTGCGGACGATCGCCATGCCGCAGTCGTAGGGCACGTTCAACCACTTGTGACCATCAGTCGCCCACGAGTCGGCACGCTCGACGCCGGCAACGAGATGCGCGCGCTCCGGTGCCACGCGAGCCCAGATGCCAAATGCGCCGTCGATGTGCACCCACACTGGATGTTCGGACGCTCGCGCGCGATCGATGATTTCGTTGAACGGATCGAACGAGCCGGTGTTGACGTTGCCGGCTTGTAGACACACGATGCTTGGGCTGTTGATCGCGGGAAACGCGTCGGCGCGCATTCGTCCTTGCGCATCGACTGGCACCGTGATCACGCGCGACCGTCCCAATCCGACGACGCCGAGTGCTTTGAATAGAGTGGTGTGACCCTCCTCACCGGCGATGACGTTGATCGTCGGCGCGCCGAACAATCCCTGCTGATCGATGTTCCAGCCAACGGTCGACAACAGCCAATCACGCGCGGCGGCGAGTGCGGAGATGTGCGCGACGGTAGTGCCGGTGACGAAAGCGCCAACGGAGTCCGCGGGCAGGCCGAGGAGGTCGATGATCCAGCGCATCGCGACCCGCTCGAGCGCGGTGCTCGCGGGCGCGGTGGCGGCGAACGTTCCGTGTTGGTCCCAGGCGGTCGAAAGCCAATTGACGGCGACGGTAGCGGGCAGCGAACCGCCATTCACGAAGCCAAAGAAGCGTGGGCCCGAGATGGTCAGCGTGGCTGGTCCCGCGATGCGATCGAGATCCTCGACAACCTTCTCCGGGGGGATGGGCCGATCCTGGAGCGGAACGTCGAGCTCATTGAGTCCTGCCATTGCCTCGCGCGTAGGGGCAACCCGGCGTTGGCCGATGCCCGACAGATAGCGCTTCGCGCGTTCGGCGACATCGTCCAGCACGGACCAACTGCGATCATAGTCCGGGGCTGTGTTGATGGGCTTTTCGGCGGTGTGTCTCATAGATAGGCGGGTATGATCGTCGGTTCGGCTATTCGGCGTGGTCATAGCGCGACGCTCTCACATGCGTATTGTTTATGGCAGGACAAGGAATTCTTTAGTCAGTGAGCGCTCCTACCAGCGCCTTCACAATAAGACACGAGAAGCTAATGAGTCAGCGCGCGATCAATCCGGCCATCGAGATGCGGCATCTTCGCCTGATGGCGGCAATCTCATCACAGGGCAGCCTGACGTCTGCGGCAACGTCGCTGCAGCTCACGCAACCCGCGCTGAGCCATCAACTGCGGGAGCTGGAATCATTATTGAAAACTCCGCTGTTCGTGCGCACGGCGCGGCGAATGGTGCCGACGCCTGCGGGGGAACAGCTTGCCCTCGTCGCGCGCGACGTCCTGTCGCAAGTGCACGGGTTCGAGCTGCAGGCAGTCAATGGAAACTTCGCCGACGCACGCGGCACGATCCGGTTGGCCACGGAATGCTACACGGCATTTCATTGGCTGCCGAGTGTGCTGAGAGTTTTTCACGAGAGATGGCCGTGCGTCGATCTGCACATCGCGCCCGAGCACACCACGTCGCCACTCACAGCGTTGCGTGAGGGTTCGCTCGACGTCGCGATCGTGCACAATCTCTCAGCGGACCGCCGGCTGCGGTACGAACCGTTATTCGAAGACGAGCTGGTGGCGGTCGTGGCGCCTACGCATCGCTGGGCGAGAAAAGCGTTCGTGTGCGCCGAGGATTTTGCGAGCGAGCACCTGATCATGTACTCGACAGCCGACGGCAGCACGACCGTGACGCGTCAGTTGCTCGATCCGGCGGGAATAGTTCCGGAACGGATCACGCGCATCCAACTAACCGAAGCAATTCTGCAACTCGTCGGCGCCGGACTCGGCGTGAGTGTGTTATCGCGTTGGGCCCTGGCACCGGCAATACGATCCGGACTCGTCACGACGGTGAAGCTGACGGAGACCGGGTTCAGCAGAAAATGGTTCGTCGCGGTACGGGCAGGTGATCCGACGCCGGGATTTCAGTTCGATCTCGTCGATCTGTTGCGCAAGTTTTTGGTGGGAGGGCCGACTATTGTGCAGGCGCAGCAGATCGCGTGAATAGGGCTCAACCAATGCGCGACTTCATGTGTCAATGGTGGTAGCCCGGGTCGGGGATAAGGGCCGCATTTCAAACACTGCAGGTGCGATGATGAAGCAAGTGATTGGTCCGTTCTCCGTGCAGCTGCTCGAGTACCAGCCTGGTATAGTGCTGCCTCGCCATCAGCACGGGCGGGCATCGCTCTCGTTGACACTGGCGGGAAGCCAGCGCGAAAGAGTAGGACGTCAGCAGTACGATTGCGTCGCGCAGTCCGTGGCGGTCAAGGCCTCAGGTGTCGAACACTCCAATCACGTCGGAGCGGCGGGCACCCGTGGCATGTTTGTGGAAATGGCCGCTGAGACCGAGGCCGAGCTGTGCGAAGTGATCGGTGGCGGGCTCGGGTTCGGGTGCCACGACGATTACCACACTCGCCACTTGACGCTGCGCATCGCTCGGGAGCTGCGTCTGCGTCAACCGGCATCATCTCTCTTCGTCGAGGGATTGCTGTTCGAGCTGCTCGGCAACATCGCCCGGACGAGGCGCGCTGCGGCGTCGCGTCGAGATGCTCCTCGGCTTCAGCGCGCCGTCGAGTACCTCGAGGAGCACTATCGCGATCGCATTACTTGCGTGGAAGTAGCGTCGCACGCCGGGCTGCATCCAAGCTCGCTCGCCGACCTGTTCAGAAGGCAATTGCACATGTCGTTGGGCGAATGGGTGCGAAACCGGCGGCTCGATTTCGCGCGCAACGCTTTGCGGGGCGCGAAGACACCGATCAGCAGCATCGCGTTTCAGGCAGGTTTTGCCGACCAGAGTCATCTCACGCGACTGTTCCGCGACCGGTTCGGCGTCACCCCCGCAGAGTATCGCCGCGCGCTCGATTAGGGAGACAGCCGACAATCGTTCAAAAGCTGACGACCGTTCAAGCCATCTTCGAACACGGACGATAGCCTGTGTATGACTCTCTCAACTGAGGTTCGGGAATGGCAATAAACGGTATTCGTCGGTGGATCTGCTTTTTCGCGGTCGCATTTGCGTGGTTTCTGACGGCGTCATGCGTCGGCGCCCAGAGGCCGAAGGACAAGCATGAAAAGAAGGTTGTCACTACTACCGATTCGACATTCGAGCTCGGCGAGCGCGCATTGCCTGGTCGACTCGTGCTGATCGACCTCGGCACCGGAGGCGTGCTCACGGTGCGCGCGTGGGATCTCCACTCGGTACGATTGCGCGCGAAGTTCGCGGGCCGCGATTGGAGCGGCAGCAAGGTGCATCTCGATCACACCCCGGCCGGAGTGCGGCTGCGCTCCAACCTCGGCGGATCCCCACTCGAGAAATCGACGTCGCATGAATTTGAGCTCTGGGTGCCGAGGCGCTCGGACATCGAGATCCAGTCACTGGGTGGCGACATCCGGATCGCTGGCGTCATCGGTCGATTTAGTGGCCAGACGCGCGGTGGCGCCATCGACCTGGAGCATGTGAGTGGCTACGTCGACCTCTCGACGCAGGGCGGCCCGATTACAATATCTGACTCGCAGCTCGATGGCACCGTGACCACACGAGGCGGCACGATAGAAAAGAAGCGTGTGACGGGGAAGGTTCGCGCTCTCGTGACGAACTAGGACCCGGGAGGCACCCTAACCGGCGTCGGTTCAGCCCGCAGAATTGCGTAAACGCCGGGTTCGCTAACCGGCTCGCTACCCAACTCGCCGAAAAAATTCAGACCGCCCCAGCACCAAATGCGCCCTGGCGTGGCGACCGCGCATGCGTGGTCGCCCTCACCAATATCGGGAGCGCTTTGTGCTCGAGGCATTCGAACCATCAGCGGAGAGGTGGTAGAGATCGGGTCGATGCCGCCCTGCCCAAGCTGGCCGTAGTTATTGTCTCCCCAGCAAACAGATCTTGCGTCAACGGTCAACCCACACGTCACACCATTGCCAGCCGTGATTTCGCGGAGTGTGAGACCGTCGGCGACCGGCACGGGCAGGCGACTTCCGCGCTGCGGCAGCTTTGGCGAGGTATACGCGGAATTGCCGAGTGCGGTGGCGCCGATGGCAGGATCAGTCACAAGGTAGCCCCAGCAGTAGGCCGCCCCATCGGAGGCTATACCGCAGGTGTGGAATGCGCCCGCGGCTAGCCGCATGAATTTCAGCCCGCCGGCAATTGGCGTTGGCGACGTGCTGATACAGTGTAGGTGATCAGGAAAGCCGCCGCATTGAATCGGCACCGACGGATTGCCGAGCTGACCGCTCTCGTTATCTCCCCAGCAATAACCCGTTCCGTCGACGGACACTCCGCACGCGTGATGGCGTCCGGCACTGAGCTGCACAAAGCGGAGGTCGCCAGCTACCGCGACCGGAGCTGGGACGTAGCACGGACTGGTTCCCACGCATGACTGATCGACAGCGCCGAGCTCGCCGTATCCGTCAGCGCCCCAGCAATACGCACTTCCTTCCACCGTAAGTCCGCAGGTGTAACCACCACCCGCGGCGAGCGAAGAAAAAGTAAGACCACCGGCAACTGCAGAGACGCCACTCGGGGTTAGGGCGGCCCCGGGTCCAAGCTGATCGCGGCCGATCCAGCCCCAGCAATAGGCACGGCCGTCGCCGGTAAGGATGCATTGTTGGCTCGTCCCAACCACCAGCGACTTCGCGGGGCCCGGCAGATTCAAGACACGGTGGGGAACGGTGACGCGGTACGTCATCTCTCCGGTTCCCAGCTGCCCGTCGAAGTTGTATCCCCAACAGTATGCCTGACCCTGATTGGCGAGGGCGCATGTCGTGTTGTCCCCGACTCCGACTGCCACGAACGGTCCGGGCGCGTTGTCGTCTGTTGGGATGACCATAGGCGCCATAGCGTCCCTGCATCCAAACGCTACGCATAAACCAAACGTCAGGGCGATTCGGAATTGCATAGCTGGACGATGGGTGACAGCGTCGTCACACCAAATACGTCAGAATACGTAGGCGGTCGATTTTTTGCCGCAGCACAACAACCATCACTGGCCAGTAGCGCCGGGCAAGTACACCGTGAAAGGGATTGTGTTTGAGGCCAACTTCAGTAACACGCCCGGAGGAATTGAGTGGCTCCCGTCGACATCGGTGTTCGGTAAACCAGGGAAGACCGCGATATACCGCGCCGAGCCGGTCTCATACCGCTATACGCGTACTCGTGCCAACGGCTTTGTAAGCACTCCGCACCGCTACTAGCTTCGTTCCACAGCGGCCCCTGAGCGGTGTATTCAGGACGGGTGGACGACAGTCGTCGTCGCATCGAGCAGGGGCCGCTTTTTCTCGCCTGTAAGCGAAGACAAACCGTGAAGTCGTTTAGGTTGTCTATTGAATGATGATTTCACGCAAGCGCGCCTGGGCGCTGGCCTTCTGCGCCTCACTCGTCTACGCCGGCGCGCAAACAGCCCTCCTCGCCCTGCACATCAAAGGCGTGCCCGTGCTGGAGCTCTATCTCTACGAGCTGCCGGTGTGGCTCAGCGTCATTGCCGTCAGCCCAATCGTGTTCTGGCTGGCGCAAAGGCTTCCGCTCTTTGGGCCGAAGGCGGGAAGAAATTTTCTCGCGCATCTGGTACTGGCAAACTTCGTCCTCCTGCTTCAGTTCCTGCTCGTTGAGGCCCTGCGCCACATCGCCGTTACACCGCTCGTGCTTGGCACGGGCATCGCGTCGAGCGAAACAGCAATCAAGTACGCCCACCTCGGCGACGGCTCGATCCTGTTAAACGCGCTGACCTCGTTTCGCATCTACTCCGTATTCTTCCTCTTCGTCTACTTCGCCGCTGCGGTCCTCTACCATAGCGTCAGCTATCACCGCGAATTGGGCGTGGCGCGCCTGCACTCCCAGGAGCTGCAGACGCTACTAGCCAAATCGCAGCTCGATTCCCTGCGACTGCAGCTGCAGCCTCATTTCCTGTTCAACACGCTGAATACTGTATCGAGCCTGATGACGAGGGATGTGCCGCTCGCTCGACGCACGCTGGCGCGCCTGAGCGATTTGCTGCGGGAAACGTTGCGCAACGCGGCGACGCACGAGGTCGCGCTCGCCAGCGAGTTGGAGTCCCTCGCGATTTATCTTGAGATCCAGTCGGCGCGCTTCGGACCGCGACTCGTAGTCGAGAAAAGAATAGTGCGACCCGCCGCGCGAATTCTGGTGCCGCGTATGCTGCTCCAGCCGCTGGTCGAGAACTCCATCCATCACGGGATGCGCGATGGTGACAGTGCGCTGGTAATTCGTATCGAAGCTGCGACTGACGGGAACGCGATCGAGCTCAAAGTCCTGGACAACGGAGCCGGGCTGCGCAACCAGAAGCTGGTCGAGCACGTCGGACTGCGTAACACTCGCGAGCGTCTGGAGAAACTCTACGGCGCGGCGCAGTCGCTGCTGGTCGACTCTTCGCCGGGCGAGGGATTCTCGGTGATCATGCACTTTCCTGCACGCATCGCCGAGGACACGGCAGAGGAGCACCTTGAGCGCGAAATTGCGTAGTGTCATCGTCGACGACGAGCCGGCGGCGCGAGATCTGATCGCGGAGATTCTCTCGACGAGGCCGGATGTCGAGGTGATTGGGAGTTATGGCGATGCCCGGCAGGCGCTGGCCGCGATTCGCCGTGACAAGCCGGATCTTCTTCTCCTCGACATTCAGATGCCCGGCCGCGACGGTTTCGCACTTCTCGACGAGCTGGGCGACGATGCACCGGCGGTGGTCTTTTTAACCGCGCACGACCGGTTTGCCGCCGACGCGTTCGACATCAATGCTGTTGACTACGTGCTGAAGCCGCTCGATGACGAGCGCGTACACCGCGCAATCGATCGCGTATTTGCCAGAACGCGCGGGGCGACTGCAGCTGCCGAGCCGAGTGCGGTGACGCGCATGCTGGAAGGGATGCGCAGGCAGAAGGACGATTACATCAGGTACCTGCCTGTAAAGAACAGGGACAAGGTCGTGCTGCAGAAAGTCGACGACGTCTCGTGGTTCGAGGCACGCGGCAAGTTCGTGCGCCTGCACACCGGCGCCGAGTCGCACCAGATTCGTCACGCAATGCACTCGCTGGCGGGCAAGCTCGATCCAGGAAAGTTCATTCGCATCAGCCGTTCATCGATCATCAACGTCGATCACATCGTTCACCTCGAGCCATGGTCGCACGGCGAGTGGGCGGTGACGTTGCGTGGGGGGCGTCGTGTCGTGTCGACGCATGGCTACCGGGTGGGTTTGCAG
>DASUZC010000185.1:0-10688 GCA_036377095.1 Gemmatimonadaceae bacterium | reverse complement strand
CCTCGGCGCCGAATGAAGAGGCGAACTTGAGGGCCATGTGCCCGAGTCCGCCGAGCCCGACGACGCCGAGCTTGGTGCCTTTGCCGACTTTCCAATGGCGGAGAGGTGAATAAGTCGTGATCCCGGCGCAAAGCAGCGGCGCAACGGCGGCAAGTGGAAGCTTGTCCGACACGTTGAACACGAAGCCTTCCGTCGTAACGATGCTCTTCGAGTAACCGCCCTGAGTGATCTCTCCCGTGCGTTTGTCACGCGAGCTATAGGTGAGTACGGTGCCAACGGTGCAATACTGTTGCAGACCGCGCCGGCAGTTGGCGCACTCGCGACACGAATCGACCATCACGCCGACGCCCGCCAGGTCGCCGGTCCGGAATTTCGAGACCTGTTTTCCTACTGCCGTGACACGGCCGACGATCTCATGTCCGGGAACGACTGGATACATCGTCGCGCCCCATTCGTTGCGTGCCATGTGCAGATCGGAGTGACATACTCCAGAATAGAGAATCTCGATCTGGACGTCATGCGGCCCGACTGCGCGGCGCTGAATGTTGAACGGGGCGAGTGGTGTTTTCGCCGACTGGGCCGCATAGGCGGGGGTCGTTCCCGCTCGTCGCTCCGCGACTGCCGACTCCCCAGGAGCACCACGCGCCGGCTTTTTGGTTGAGGAACCGGCCTTACGCGGTCGGGGCGATTTTTTCCGTGCTTTCATGGAACGATTCTCTGCGCTTATACGGTGACCAATGAATTCAGGGCCGTTCGATACGAACCCACTTCGTTGTGGAACCTGGGCCTCTGCCAACCGGTCTTGCCCAAAGGGTGTCGCGTTTGATGCGCACGACAGCGGTGATGGGACTTCCTGACATTACGCGTGGGTTCTTCGCAACCGACGGCGAAAGGATGACTGTCGAGTCCTTACGCTGGTATGTGCCGGCGTTGGCGGTGAATGGAATGAAGCTGAGACCGAGCTGTTCGTTGGTGGCACTATCACTCGGAATCGGTCGTGCCTTGAAGCCTTGGACGAAATTCATCGAGTAATGTCGTTTGGTGAAGATGAGGAGTCCCGGCTGCACGTCGCTTGTATGCCGCCCACGATCTGGGCCGCTGTCGACGACTACCTCCACCGGTTTCCATGTTCCCACGAGCGATTGGCCAGACACGGCTTGGGTCGCGCTGACCGCGGACACGAGTACCGCGATAGTTACTCTCATCGGTCCTCCGGACGGGTTGCAGCTGCTATTTATGCAGAGTCTCTCGGTGTTTTGATAGTGCCCCTTCAACTGCGCAGGCGGCGTTTTTGTTTGCCGGCTCGTTTACGTGACCGTGCTACCGGCGTCGCCAGCTTCCAGAACTGGCTCTCGCCGATCACTTTCACGACGTGGCCCTTTGCCGCCAGGCGACGAATCTCCAACAACTTCGTCCCGCCGTCGTCACCAGCTATCTGCAGCGCGTTAGGCCGCCCGCGCACCAACACGTCGGACATTGCGCCCGGCTTTGATTGGACGATCGCGCCTGATTTCTTCGCAGCAGCAATCGCTTCACTTCTCGGCCGTGTCAGGAAACCTGTGAAAGAGACTCGCTTTCCTTTGAGGCTGACGATGCGACCGAGGTGCGGCTGCTTCGGTTTATGGCGCAGCGCTTTGATCAGCTCGCCCGCCGCTTCGTAGCGCTTGCCGCGCGCGCCAAGGCAGCGGTAGATGACTTCCTTCAGATGATCGCTGCACGGCAGGCGCCGCACATCACGACTGCTCATTGGGCTGTTGATGTCGCCGCGCAGGAGCATTGCCGCGATCAGCCCGATCTGGTAGATGTCATCGCGCTGTTGCCAGCGGCGCACTCTTCCCCACGCGATCTCAGCCGGTGCATTGAACAGGTTGAATGCGTCCGCCGTGACGCCGCGCGCGCTGCGCTGATGCATGGCAATCCCGAAATCACCCAGCTTCAGCTGGTAGTTCTCGCAGACGAATACGTTGAACGGTGTAAGATCACGGTGCATCGCCTGCCCGCGGTGCAGGATGTCCAGCGCGCTGAGAACAGCGGCAATCTCGCGCCGCACGAAACGTTCGTCCTGCGGACCCTCCTTCGTCAGCCACACGCCGAGGTCGCCATGCACGGCGTACTCCAGCGCGATGCAATAGCGGGAGCGGCGTCCATCGACCTCGACGAACCGGTCGTACACGCGCAGCGCCCGAGGCTCACGGAACAGCAGCTCGGCGAAGTACGCTTCGCGCAGCCAGCCAGAAAGACGGTCGGTGATCTTGATGCAGACTTGAGACGGTAATCCGTCCTGAGGGGTCGGGGTCGCGAGATAGACTTCGCCGAATCCACCTTTGCCTATCAGCTTGTCGAGCCGATAGCTACGACCGCTCTCGGAGCTGAACGCCGTCTGCAGATCGGTCATCCTTTACTGGCTCGCTGCGCGTTTGACGTGCGCTGCCAAAGCGGGAGCGTCGTACGTGAATTCGTATTTGCCGGATCCGATTTCGAGGACTACAGCGTCTGCACTTTGCACAGACCGCGTCACACCGCTCGCGTTGGCGACCGGCGAGCTGCCCTCGCGTACATCGTTTAGTTTCGCGCCCGGCAGATAAACAGTCGCGAGCGAATTGGCGGGAACGCGAACGCTTATCTGTACTCGATTTCCAGTCAGCTTCCAACCAGATGCCGCTTCGCCGTGCGGCGTCATCAACGTCGCCGTTGCGTACGTGAACCCAGCGCCCGGTTGCGGGCGCACGATAATGTGCTTGTAACCGGGTTGTGAGGGATCGTTGTTCAATCCTGCGACCACTCGATACATCCAGTCGCCAACCGCACCGTACGCGTAGTGATTGAACGAGTTCATTCCTGCGTCTTCGAACGTGCTGTCAGGCTTCAGACCGTCCCACCGCTCCCAGATTGTCGTCGCGCCCTGCTTAACCTCGTACAACCAGGATGGATACTTCTCATTCAGTAACAGATCGTAGGCATCGTCGACATGACCGTTCTCGCTCAGCATCCGGGTGAGCGCCGGTGTTCCGAGGAATCCGGTGGTGAGATGCCCCATTGTCCGCACGTCGTCGGACAGGCGTTGCGCTCCTTCATCACGCAGCGCATCTGGAAGCAGATCGAAATCGAGCGCGAGCACATAAGCCGTCTGCGTGTTCGATGTCAGACGCGCGGTCGACGTGACGAACTCGCGCTGGAACGCGGCGCGAATGTTCTGGAACAGCGTCCGATAGGTTCGCGCATCATCAGTGTGACCCAGCACCTCGGCAGCTCTGGCCAATAGGTCGGTCGAGCGGGCGAAGTACGCGGTCGCGATCAGATCCTTGTCGGTCGTCGCTCCGGGGTAGTCCGGCTGCGTGGTCTGGAACGCCAGCCAATCGCCGAAGTGAAACCCCTTCGTCCAGAGGAACGTGGGCCCTGCCTGTGCTCGCTCGTACTCCACCCACGCGCGCATGCTCGAGTACTGGCGTGAGAGAAATGAAGTGTCGCCGTAGAGCTGATACATGTTCCACGGGACGATGACTGCCACGTCCGACCAGCCAGCACTCCCCGCAAGATTCGAATTAGTCCGGCCGAGTACGTCGGGAATCACCCAAGGCACCGCCCCATTCGCGTGTTGATCAGCGGCGACATCCGACAGCCATTTCGCGAAAAATCCGGAGACGTCCATGT
The DNA here is from genome assembly GCA_036377095.1 of Gemmatimonadaceae bacterium. GTDB lineage: Bacteria > Gemmatimonadota > Gemmatimonadetes > Gemmatimonadales > Gemmatimonadaceae > UBA4720. Next base: position 7,037 of record DASUZC010000185.1, on the reverse strand, counting down.
TGAACGCCGCAGTCCGCGAAAAAACCTGCGCGTCGCCGGTCCAGCCCAGTCGCTCATCGCGTTGCGGACAGTCAGTAGGAATGTCCAGAAAGTTGCCCCGCTGTCCCCAGACGATGTTCTGCTGCAGGCGATTCACCAGCGCATTCGATGTCTCGAATGTCCCCGTCGGCGCCATGTCGGAGTAGAGAACGACGCCGGTGATTGCGTCGGGCGTCGGTGTTCCCGGAAATCCGTCGACGGCGACGTATCGAAATCCCTGAAACGAGAAATGTGGCTCGAAGATCTCGACGCCCTTTCCCTTCAACGTGTAGCGGACTGCCTGGGCGGCGTCGCGCAAATTCGCTGTGTAGAAGTTTCCCGCCTTGTCCAACACTTCGGCGTGGCGCAACCTTACGGTCGTCCCAGCCGGTCCGCTCACCTTGAGTCGAGCCCACCCTACCATGTTCTGGCCAAGGTCGAACACAGTTTCGCCGGCCGGAGTGCGGATCATGCGTGCCGTTTTCAGCTCCTGCATTCGCCGCACTGGAGGACCAACTGGTGCGACGAGTGCGGCAGTAACACCATCGAGACTCCGCACACCACTCCACGATTTGTCATCGAAGCCGGCGCGACTCCAGCCGGGCTTTTCGAGTCGGGAATCGTAGATCTCGCCATCGTAGATGTCGGACATCACCACGGCTCCGGTCGACGATTTCCATTCTCGATCACTGCCGACCACCTGGAGATGGCCATCCGAGTAGCGGACAACGAGCTGGGTGAGCAGGCCCAGTCGCTTCCCGTAATTGTTGCGCATTCCCTGAAAGCCGACATGTCCGCGATACCAGCCGTCGCCGAGCATAACACCGATAGCGTTTGTGCCCGACTTGAGAAGCGGTGTGACATCGTAGGTGTCGTACTGCAGTCGCTTGTCGTAACTCGTCCAGCCCGGCCTGAACAGGTGATCGCTCACGCGCTGGCCGTTCAACTCGACGATGTTGAGTCCGAGGCTGGTGACGTAGAGCCTTGCCGACGCGATGCCGCGCGTCAGCGTGAATTCGCGGCGCAGCAGTGGACTTGGATTCGCACGAGTGGTGTCTTCACTCAGGTCGGGAGTGATCCACTGCGCAGTCCAGTCACTGCGATCGAGCAACCCCGTCTCCCAAAAGGCGGGCGTACTCCACGCGGACACGCGTCCGGCGTCGTCCCAGGCGCGCACTTGCCAGTAGTAGCGCGTGCCGGAGCGCGTTGCCGGTCCGCTGTAGGAACGGAAGATGGAAGATTCCGACGGGATCTTGCCGGAATCCCAGAGTGGTAGGCGTGTCAGCCCATTGGAATCGGTGCCGACCCGAATCTGATACGCGCTCTGCATCGTGCCGCGCCTGTCGGCAACAATTCGCCAACTGAGACGTGGCGCACGAACGTCGATGCCGATCGGATTTTGTGAGTACTCGGTTTTCAACCCTTCGACGCTGAGGGTCTGCGCGCGGACCGGTGCAGCCGCAATAACGGTGAAGCAGCAAATTGCGATTGGACCCAACAACGCTGGTCGCCGTTTGCTGTCACCGCCGCGCATTTGCTCTCTCGGTTTCCTGTTTCCACCACAGATTCGAGTCCTGCCCCATTCCCGCGATATAACTGGGAAGCGTCGCAAGGACGTCGGCAGGGCGGCCGGAAACTTTGGCAAATCGTTTTAGTCCGGCGATGCCGGAGGCTCGGTAGATCGAATCCACGATCAGTGCGCGCGTTCCGTAAAACGCGGCGCGATTCTCCTGGCTCACCCCACCTGCTCCCTCCAGAACTTCGAGCATCGAAATGTTCGGGTGTGAGCGCTGATAGGACTGCAAGCCGGTGTAAAGCTCGCGGGGCGAGAGATTTCCTGATCCACCAAGCCAGGACGCCACGCCTTCATTGAAGATCGAGTTCCTGCTCTGGAGCGTCGGGTTGAGTACTGAATGAACCAGTTCGTGCAAATATGCCTCGCCGACCTGGGGATCACTGAGAATGAGATAATCCCCAGGCCCACCCCCACGGCCGCCGAACCCGGTTCCCGGTCCTGACGCCTCGAGCGAGAAATCCAAACCCATCAGCCGCAAACCCTCGTCCATAGTCGAAGTGAGGTATGCATCGAGATGCGACGGTGGCTTTACCGAAAAAAGCTTCGCCACGGAATCAACGAAGCGTGACGCTTGCACTCCCTTGGTCGGCGAGGGTGTGAGGCCAGGCGCGTACCAATAGGTGATTCGTCCGAAGTCTCTGTGTGCCCACGCGCGGGTAAGGCGCGGTAAAGGAGAGGTGAACTGCCACCCATACGGTGAGCTGGGAGCGCGCACCGCGTAGAGTCGCTGCAAGGCGATCGGGTGCAATGTTGATCCGCTGCTATCAGCGGATCCGTAAATGATCTTGACGACGAAAACGCTGTCGCCCGGTGCGGCGCCGGTAACGCCGATGATCGTCGCGGGAAATCCCTGATAGGCTTCCATCGCCAGATCGCCATAGCGAGTGTCGAGGGATGAATTACTCCACAATCCTCGGCTGCGGGCCGAGGGATCCGGCTGTGCGAGATAAGCTCTGGTGAGGCGAAGGATGTCGCGGACCTCGCTGTTGGTCGTATCGACACCGAAGCTGGTCGTTACGCTTGGCGGAGGAGTTTGTGCGTCGACGCTCGCCCAGGAGAGTCCACCGACTCCAAGGATTAGTGCGATGAATCCATGTCGATTTACTGTCATCGAGCTGAAGCCTCCTTGAAGCCGAGGGCGCGGTTCAAACAGCGAACCAGCGGAAGAAGCGCCTCGTACTCCTTCGCCAGAAATGACGCCAGCGATGGACTAGTCACCTGAGCATCCGTCAGCATACGACCGCTGGTGAATGATTGATAGCGAAGCCACTTCGCCGCTGGGTGATCCTCCGCATATCCTCGCGGCATTCGCTTGAGCGCGCCTTCATCCTCCAGTCCACCGAATCGCTTGGGGATCGCACGCGCCATCCGATCGAATCCTTTCGGATCCCTGTCGATTGCTTCGCGCAACTTGTTCAGCTGCGGTCGTGGCGGCATCCAGATGCCAGCGCCGATCATCGAGCGGCCACCCGGCTCGAGGTGGAAATAGTATCCGGCGCTGCCGGCGTCCGCCTCGGACCCGACGTTGCGCGAGGCGTTGCGATGATGGAACCAGCAGGCTGCGTGAGTCTTATACGGAGATTTGTCCTTCGAGAATCGAATGTCGCGATTGATGCGAAACATCGATCGCTTCGAATCTCCGCCAATCTCCGGAGCGAATTGCGCGAAGCGCGTGTCCAGCTCCTCGATCAGCTCGCGCATCGGCTGCCGCACTTCGTTCTCGTACTCGTCGCGGTGTGCCTCGAACCATGACTTCTGATTGTTGCGCGAGAGGCCGCGGAAAAAACTGAGTGCGCGCTTCGTGAATGGCATTTCCCAAAAATATGGCCTGGCCGCTTCGACGGGAGAGCCGCCAGGTGCTCTCCCGATGACTGGTTTCCTCCGCCCAAGCTTACGCGCAAATTGGGCGTATGGCCAAGAAGCAGGCGGGAGAAGTTCTGACTATCGATGGGCGCGAAGTCCAGGTCACCAACCCGGACAAGCCGTATTTTTCGCGCGACGTCAAACTGACCAAGCTCGAGGTCGTCCAGTACTACCTGTCAGTCGCCGAGGGCGCCGTGCGCGGTGTTCGGGATCGGCCAAACGTGTTGAAGCGCTTTGTGAACGGTGCGGAGGCCGAGCCGTTTTATCAGAAACGGGCGCCGGACAACATCCCTAGCTGGCTCAGAACCGTTACGCTCTCGTTTCCGTCAGGCCGCACTGCGGACGAAATCGTCGTCGATGACGCCGCCGGTCTCGCCTGGATCGTAAACCTCGGCTGCATCGAGCTGCATCCACATCCGGTGCGTACCAGCGATCTCGATCATCCCGACGAGCTGCGCATCGACCTCGATCCGATCCCAGGCGTGAAGTGGGAACAGGTACGGCTGGTGGCGATGGAAGCGAAGAACCTGATGGAAGAAATGGGATTGAAGGGGTTCGCGAAGACCAGCGGCTCGCGAGGCATGCACGTCAATACGCGCATCCAGCAGCGATGGACCTTCACCGAGGTGCGTCGTGCTGCGCTGGCGTTTTCCCGCGAGATCGAGCGCCGGCTGCCCAAGCACGCGACATCTAAATGGTGGAAGGAAGAACGGCACGGCGTGTTCCTCGACTACAACCAGAACGCAAAGGATCGCACCACCTGCTCCGCCTACTCGATTCGTCCGCTCCCTGACGCGCGCGTGTCGACCCCACTGCGCTGGGACGAAGTGCCGGATTGTGAGCCCGAAGATTTCACCGTGCTGACAGTTCCCAAGCGCTTCACTGAGATCGGCGATCCGAACGAAGCGATGGATGCTCTCGCCGGCTCGCTCGAGAAATTGCTGGAGCTTGCCGATCGAGACGAGGCGGCCGGACTCGGCGATGCCCCGTGGCCACCTCATTTTCGGAAGATGGAGGGCGAGGGCAGGCGTGTCGCGCCATCGCGGGCGAAAACGGCGGGAAGCGGGAGGCGGGAAGCGGGAAGCGCCAAACGGGCAGCGGAAAGCGGGTCACGGGTAGCGGGAAGCGGGAAGCGGAAAATCAAGATGCCGTTGATCGTCGTCGCGAACTCGCCGCACAAGGATGAAGCGTTAGCGGGGCTTGAGCGCTGGAAGAAGAAACACCGCACCGCCGCGAAGCATCTCGCTGTCGACGATGTCCTCGTTGATTCAATGCGCGGGCGATCGTCGACGTGGACTCGCATCCGCGTCAATCTCCGAAACGTACCGGAGGAGATCAGACCGAAGCAGGAAACGCCCGACCCGGACGACGATCCAACTCGGGAGTGGCGTGAAGCTGTTCGCGGGAAGCGGGAACCGGGAGGCGGGAGGCGGGCGACGACGAACGATTAGTTCACAAACTCCGCGAGCTTTCTCACGCGAACGTTCGGATCAATCGCCGGGCTCTCCGAAGTGCGCTTCGCGGAAGTAAAAGCCGACATCGTCGGCGACCTTGGTATCCGCGTTCATGTAGAGCTGGTGGTTAGACATTACTGCCGCGCTCTACGTTTGAATCGCGGGCCGCCGAAACAACAGCGCGAATACGCTGTAGAGAGTAGCAACCAATTCGACCACGCCGACCGATAGAGCACTGATCGTAAAACGCTGGCGGGCAACGTCACTGCCTGGAGGCAGGTAGTTGATGTTGTCGGGAGAGACGGCGATGAGGTGATAGTAAACGCCGAACAGCAGCGAGGCGCTCATCACCCAGACGTACAACAAGAGTGCAGACTGCTCCAGGCGCGTCCACAGCAATAAGGTTGCAACCGGCGGTGCAATCACAATCACGCCGAACACGAACAGTGTTTGAAAGCGCGACAGGCCAACTGCCAGATCTGCGTGTGCAGTGCCGTGCCAGAGAACCACAGTAAGGTGGATTGCAGCAAGAACGGTCAGCGCAAGTCGCGGGGTGGACCTGCCAGCGTCAGCTTCGTTCATCGGCTCAGCTCACCGAACGAGAACGACGGCAAAGCCATCATAACCCTTGGTGCCCACACACTGGATCGCAGTCCCTGTCACTCGCGGATCAGCGGCGAGTTGCGACACGAACTTGCGAACGCCTTGAACGCTGGGGTCCGTGCTCCGCGCGTTGATGACCTCGCCGTCGCGGACGACGTTGTCGACAACAATCAGCGATCCTGGGTGCGACAAGTTGATCGACCAGTCGAAATACGCCGGAATATTCGGCTTGTCGGCGTCAATGAATATCAAATCAAACGGACCACGTCCCTCGGCGAACAGTCGCGGCAGCGTCTCGAGCGCTTGTCCTTCCCGGACCTCGATGATTTTGTCGAGCCTGGCGCGCGAAAAGTTCTTACGCGCTACGTCAGCATGCCTGGCATCGACCTCGAGCGTGATGACGCGGCCGCCTGTGCTCAAGCCCCTCGCCAGCCAGATGGTGCTGTAGCCACCGAGCGTTCCAATTTCGAGGATCGAACGCGCGCCAACCAATTGTGCCAGCATCTGCAACAGCTTGCCCTGGTTGGGCGACACGGCAATTGGCGGCAATCCGGCAGCAGTGCTGCTCTCCAGCGCCGACTCGAGGATTGGATCCTTGCCGAGCAGGTTGTCAGAGAAATAGCGGTCGACTTCCGTCCACTGCGGTTCGACGGCGCGTGCAGTGCGCCCTCGTCCACGCGACCCGGGTGCGCGCCTTCGTGCTTCAGTTTTCTTTTTTGGGCGGCGCGGCGCGGGCTTTTTCATCGAGAATCTTCACCTGATATCGTTGCGCCTCGCCGACCCGCTCCACGCCGATGGCGAGTTTGTCGACCGACTGCTCGAGATGTTTTATGCGGTCGGTAGTCTCGTCAGGCAATGTGGTAGTATCGCGCGCGCGAGAGCGGACAGTCGAGTATATGGCGATGCCCAGAACGAGCAGGACGGCATGCACGGCGGCGTGCATCGATTCTCCCACGGCTGCGGCATAGAGCCCGCCCGCGAGGTTGATGGCGATGAACGCGGCGCCGGCGGCACGCCAGAGCCTGGAGCGAGACATGGGCACCCGGAATCAGAACCTGTTTGTCTGCTCGGGCGGTCGTTCCTGCGTTGTACCCGTTCGCTGTCGCGCGCTGTCACCGGTCATCAGCTTATCGAGTGCGGCAAATATTCCGTCGGCGCCCGGGTTGACGTCGATCGGCGAGAGATAGCTCCAGGTTATGACACCGTTGCCATCGATCACGAAAAGTGCGCGCGTCGAGACTCCGCCTTGCTTGTCGTACGCGTGGTACATGCGTGATACTTCGCCCTTCGGCTCGAAATCCGAGAGCAGCGGGAAGCGAATGTGCCGCGCCTCGACGAACGCCTTGTGGCACCACACGCCATCGACCGAGATACCGAACACTTGAGCGCCGTAGGTGGCGAACTCGTCGCGCATCTCGTTGTACAGCGCCATCTGATCGCCGCACACCGGACTCCAGTCCGCCGGATAAAACGCCAGCACCACCGGTCGGCCACGGAAATCGGAGAGCGAAAACGATTGATCG
>DASUZC010000184.1:0-11029 GCA_036377095.1 Gemmatimonadaceae bacterium | reverse complement strand
AAGCAGTACGAGAACATTCTCCACGGCCGGGAGGGTGTGCGCTTCGACGAGGTAGATGCGCGCGGACGTCCGGTGCGCGGCGAAGGGCCGCGTCCCGATCTGGATCCGGTCGGTGCACCGCCGCTCTACACCAACATCGATCTCGACCTGCAGAAATTCACGTCGGGAATTTTCGCGGACTCGCTGCAGGGCGGCGCAGTCGCGATCGACCCGACAACTGGTGAAGTGCTCGCACTCTACAGCGCCCCGAGCTGGGATCCGAACAAGTTTACCGGCGGTATTCCGGTCGACTACTACAAGGAGCTCCTCGAGGACAAGCGGCGGCCGCTGGTTAACAAAACGATTCAGGGGCGTTATCCGCCGGGTTCCACGTTCAAGCTCGCGACCAGCGTCATCGCTCTTCAGAACGGACTGGTCACGCCGAAGGACCACATGCCTGTCTCGTGCAGCGGTGGATACCAGTACGGCACTCGTTATTTCCGCTGCTGGGATAAACGGGGACATGGCTCGCTCGATCTCGAGGGCGCGATCAAGCACTCGTGCGACACCTACTTCTATCAGCTCGGACTCAAGGTCGGCCTGGCGAATCTGATCGCCGGCGGAATCAAGCTGACGATGCGCGACAAATCCGGCATCGATTTGCCGGAGGAGAACCAGCCTTACTGGCCCTATGCCGTGAAGTATTACAACGACAAGTACGGAAGGAACTGGAGCAATGCCGAGACGCTGAACCTTGCAATCGGCCAGGGTGCAAATTCACAGACGGTTGTGAACATGGCGAAGTTCTACACCGCGCTTGCGACTGGTGGTAAAGCGGCGCGTCCCGAAATCGCTCACCTCGTTCCGCAGCGCAAAGAGATTTATAACCTGTCGCCCGAAACCCAGGCGGTACTGCTCGAAGGCCTGAAGGCGGTGCTCGAGGCGGGTGGTACGGCGGGCGCCTCCGCCATTCAGGGTCTGACGCTCGCCGGCAAGACCGGCACGGCGCAGAACACCGGCGGCCCGGATCACGGCTGGTTCGTCGGTTTTGCTCCTGCTGATAACCCCAAGATCGTCGTCGCTGTCCTGCTCGAGTTCGGTCTGCACGGTTCCCGTGCTGCCCACATTGCCTCCGCGATCATTGGTCATTACCTGAAGGTTGGACCGATTCAGGCCGTGATGGACGAAGGATGATGAGTCGTCCGATCGTATCTGACTACCGGCTGCTCGCCACAGCCGGCCTGCTCTCGCTTTTCGGCATCGCGATGGTTTATTCGGCGGGGCAGACCGATACACCCACCGCCGTCGCGTCCGCGTACAAGTCGCAGGCTCTTTGGCTGCTGATCGGACTCGGCTTCGCCTACGCAGTTGGACATTCGTCGGTTCGATTCATCGAGTGGGTCACCACGCCGCTTTATGCCTTCTCGGTCTTCCTGCTCGCGCTGACTCTCGTCATCGGCAAGGGCGCCGGCACTGCGGCCAGCACCAAGAGCTGGCTGGCGATCGGCAGCCACCGTATCGGTCAGCCGTCCGAGATTGCCAAAGTCACGGTCGTATTGATGCTGGCGAAAGTGCTCGCCAATCAGCGCGAAGCACCCAAGTCTCTGCTCGATCTCTGGAAGCCGGCGCTCGTCGTTGGCATTCCGTGGTTGATCATCATGCTGCAGCCGGACCTCGGCACCGGCATCGTGTTCATCGGAATCTTCTTTGCCATGCTGTACTGGTCAGGAGTGGCGTGGCCGCTGCTGATTCTTGTGGCCAGTCCGGCGATCAGCCTCATTCTCTCTTTTAGCGTCGGACTGTGGGGCGCGTGGTTCTTCATTCTGCTGGCGCTGGTGCTCTGGTATCGGCCGTACCTGATCGAAGGCATCGTGTTGATGGTCCTGAACGTCGCCACTGGCGTGGTTGCTCCGATCATGTGGGAGAAGCTCGCGCCCTACCAGCAGGCGCGACTCAAAACATTTCTCGATCCCACCGCGGACGTGCGCGGCACGGGCTATCACGTAATTCAGTCGAAGGTCGCGATCGGATCGGGCGGAGTTTTCGGTCAGGGCTTCACGATGGGAACGCAGAAACGCCTCGCGTTCCTGCCCGAGCAGCACACTGACTTCATCTTCTCCGTCGTCGGCGAGGAGCTCGGGTTCCTCGGCGTCACCATCGCGCTCGCTCTCTTTCTCTGGCTCTTCCTGCGCATCACGCAGGTCGCCGAGCGCGCCAACGATTCCTACAGCAGCCTCGTCGCGTTCGGCTTGATGTCAGGCTGGTTCGTGCACGTGCTGGTGAATGTCGGGATGACGCTGAATCTGATGCCGATTACGGGAATCCCGCTGCCGTTTTTCAGTTACGGCGGATCGTTCATGCTGGCGAGTTGGTTAGCGGTTGGGATCCTGATGCGGATCTCGGGGGAGGGCCGCGGTAGCGCTCTCTCGCTGTACCGGTAGGTCGCGGTTCGGACTCCGAACTAACTGCTCCGTATTTCGAACCAACGGATCACTCCGCATCGACAACTAATTGAGAGCTCCGTACTAACTACGAATTACCAACTAGTTCTAGGTGGTTCGCAGCCGAGTTCGGAATCAGTTCGAAGTGTTCGCAGTTTGCAGTAGGTCCCCCAATTCGCAATTAGTTGTCGATTCGGACTGATCTGTTGGTTCGAAATACGGAGCCTTACCTGTTCGGATTGAGGACTGGCCTTCAGCTAACCCAAGCTCTGGCGTAGATTGGTTCAATGGCTTGGTTCCGAAAAGAAAAAAAACCCCGCCTTCCTCGGCACGAAAAACTCGAGATTCCGCCCGACGCCTGGGAGAAGTGCGACCAGTGCGGGCACACCGACCTGCGCGAAAAATTTGTCCGGAATCTGAACGTGTGTATGCAGTGCGGCCATCACCGCCGCATCCGCGCCACCGAGTACGCCAATCTCCTGCTCGATGACGGCACAATCGAGGAGACCGAGATCGAGATCCGCTCCACCGATCCGCTCGGCTTTCCAGATTATCCGGCCCGACTTAAGAAGGCCAACACCAACGCCGGCGAAGGCGACGCGGTCCTCACATTCACCGGTCAGCTCGGCGGCATGCCCGTGTGTCTGGCGGTCATGGATTTCGCGTTCATGGGCGGCTCGATGGGCTCGGTTGTCGGTGAGAAGCTGGCGCGCCTCGGCCAACTCGCCATCGAGCGCAAGTATCCGCTGATCATCATCAGCGCCTCCGGCGGCGCACGGATGCAGGAGGGCGTGCTGTCGCTGATGCAGATGGCGAAAGCGGCGGCGATTCTTTCGCAGCTGGCGGAACGCCGCGTTCCGTACGTCTCGATTCTCACCAATCCTACCACCGGCGGCGTCAGCGCCAGCTATTCGATGCTCGGCGATGCAATCCTCGCTGAACCCGGCGCCGTGATCGGGTTCGCCGGCCCGCGCGTGATCAAGCAGACAATCGGTCAGGAGCTGCCGGAAGGATTCCAGACCGCCGAGTTTCTACTTGAGCACGGAATCGTCGATTCTGTCGTTCCGCGAGCGGAGTTGAAGCGCACGGTTGGCCAGCTACTTCGTCATATGACTGGCAAGCCGGCTTCGGCAGGGTGGACGACCTCCTGACGTCTTATCGCGAGGCGATCGAATCTCTCTTCGCCCGCACGACCGGCGGCATCAAACCAGGACTCGAGCGCACCAACGAGCTTCTCGCTCGACTAGGCTCGCCCCACAAAAAGCTCACTGCAATTCACGTCGCTGGCACGAACGGTAAGGGCAGCGTCGTGGCTACCTGCGAAGCCCTGTTGCGCTGGCAGGGATTTCGTGTCGGCCGCTACACCTCTCCGCACCTGATCGATTTCCGCGAGCGGATCACTGTCGACGGGCGGACGATCTCCGAAGAGGATGTGCTGGAGTTTCTGACGCGATGGATTGCGACGGCCGAAGAAATCGGTGCCACTTTCTTCGAGGTCACCACCGCGCTCGCGTTCGACTGGCTGGCCAAACAGAACGTCGACGTCGCGGTCATCGAGACCGGCCTTGGCGGGCGACTTGACTCCACGAATGTTCTGAGCCCGCGAGTGGCGACGGTTACTTCGATCGGACTGGACCACACCGATCTGCTCGGCCCGACTCTCGAGGATATCGCTCGCGAAAAGGCGGGAATTTTCAAATCGGGGACTCCGGCGGTGATTGGTGAGCCGGATTCCCACTTGCAGAACTTTCTTGCTCAGCGCGCGTCTGAGGCGATGGCTGATCCGATTGTCGTCATCGATCGCGATTACTCGATCACTGACATCGCAGTCACTGCGCTCGGAACGTCTTTCCGTTTGCCCACGGGCGCGGGAGAAGCGTCGATAACCACACCCCTCATTGGAGCATACCAGGCACGCAACACGACTACTGCGATTGCGACCCTCGCCGCGATGGGCGAGGACTTTCTGCCGCCGCTGGAGGAGCTGACACTGGCGCTCGCCAGAGTTTTCCTTCCCGGCAGATTTCAGCGGCGCGGGAAGATCATCTTCGACGTCGCGCACAATCCCGCCGGGGCCCGCACCATCGCGGAAAATCTCAATGCGCTTTCGCCGCCACACCCACGTACCGCGCTGCTTGCGGTGCTTGCGGACAAGGACTGGCGCGGCATCATCGAAGAGTTGGCACCGGTCATCGACCGCTTTCTGCTCACCAATGCTCCTTCCGCGCCGCCGGAGCGACGGTGGAATGCAAGCGAAGTCCACGCCTGGGCAGTTGGCCGCGGCCTCGCTGCCGATTTCGAGCCCGATCTCGATATCGCAATCGTGCGCGCGCAAAAGCGCTGTGGAACGCTGCTGGTCACGGGCTCATTTCACACTGTGGGCGACGTGATGTCGCGCTTGCAGGTGTCTCCCGTGGCCGGGTAGCTTTCCTGAATGTCACAGGGGGCGTTACCCGGATTTCGCGACTTTTATCCCGAGCAGCTCGCCACGCGCAATTACCTGATCGAAATCTGGCGTGACGTGGCGCGCCGATATGGATTCGTCGAGTACGACGGACCACCACTCGAGCCCCTCGACCTGTACACCAAGAAAAGCGGCGAAGAGATCGTCGGGCAGCTTTATACCTTCACCGACAAGGGCGATCGGCAAGTCGCGCTGCGACCCGAGATGACGCCTACCCTCGCACGGATGGTCGCGGCGAAGGCGAACGCGATGCGGAAGCCAATTCGCTGGTTCTCAATTCCACAGCTCTTTCGATACGAGCGCCAGCAGAAGGGAAGGTTGCGAGAGCACTTTCAGCTGAACGTCGATATCATCGGCGAAGCGTCCATCGCCGCTGATGCCGAACTGCTCGCCGTGGCGATCGATATTATGCGTGCGACAGGGCTGACAGCGAGTGATGTCCGCGCGCGGATCTCAGACCGGCGTCTGCTTACGGCAATTCTGACGGAGGTCGGTGTCAAGAAGAGCGAGATGGCCACTGTGTTTGCCGCCATCGACAAAACTGGACGCGAACCACGGGATGTCACGCGCGGCAAAGTCGAGAAGGCGGTCTCCGACAAGGCAGCAGCGCGCGGGATCGAGCGAATTCTGGAACGCTCCACCGACCTCAACGCACTCGCGGCCGAATTCAGAAATTCACGCTCCGTGATGGAGTCGATCACCCGCCTTCGCGAGTACATGAGATTCCTCGACGCACTGGGCGTTGGTGAATGGGTGGATTTCGACCTCTCGATAGTGCGCGGCCTCGCTTACTATACAGGAGTCGTGTTCGAGCTTTTTGACGCGAAGGGCGAGTTTCGCGCGATTTGCGGCGGTGGCCGTTACGACGATCTGCTTTCCAACATCGGAGGCGTTGAGCTGCCCGCACTCGGTTTCGGCATGGGAGACGTCGTGCTCACCGAGCTGCTGCGTGCGCGCAATCTGTTGCCAACGCCGACACTTGCCACCGAGTACTGGGTTGCGGCTGACGACGACTCGATGCTGCCCGATGTGATGCAGGTGGCGGGACGATTGCGGGCCAAGTCTCGCAGCGTCGAATACGCGCTCAAGGCTCAAACATTGGCTCGACAACTGAAGACTGCATCCAGCGCCGGTGTGCAGAACGTGGTACTGTTGCGCCGCGACGATTTTGCTAATGGCAATGTGACCGTGAAGAAACTCGCCGACGGCTCGGAGCGAAACATGGCTCTCGATGCCTTCCTGAACTCTTTATAACGCTTCCCGCTTCCCGCTTCCCGCATCCCGCGATGGCCGACGACAAAAAACTCACCAAACGATCCGAAGACTTCAGCGCCTGGTACAACGAAGTCGTTCTGCGCGCCGAGCTCGCCGACTACTCACCAGTACGCGGTTGCATGGTCATTCGGCCGCGCGGCTACGGAATCTGGGAGCGGATGCAGCAGCAGCTGGACACGATGTTCAAGGACACCGGGCATGAGAACGCCTATTTCCCGCTCTTCATCCCCGAAGGCTTCCTGCACAAGGAAGCGGAGCACGTCGAAGGATTCGCGCCCGAGACGGCTGTCGTTACCCACGGCGGTGGCAAGAAGCTGGAGGAGCCGCTGATCGTCCGACCAACCTCGGAAACGATCATCTACGCGATGTACGCGAAGTGGGTGCAGAGCTATCGTGACCTTCCGATTTTGATCAATCAGTGGGCGAACGTGGTGCGCTGGGAGATGCGGACCCGGCTGTTCCTGCGGACGCTCGAGTTCCTCTGGCAGGAAGGGCACACCGCACACGCGACATACGACGAGGCGGAGGAGGAAGCCCGCCGGATGCTCGGCGTGTACCGTGATTTTATGGAAGGCTGGATGGCGATGCCCGTCGTTACCGGGCAAAAGACGGACGCCGAGAGGTTCGCCGGCGCGCTGCGCACGTATTCGTGCGAGGGCATGATGCAGGACAACAAGGCCCTCCAGGCGGGAACGTCGCACAACCTTGGACAGAATTTCGCCAAAGCGTTCGAGCTCAAGTTCCAGACGGAAGCTGGCTCGATGGACTACGCCTGGAACACGAGCTGGGGCGTATCCACGCGACTCGTCGGCGGGTTGGTGATGACACACGGCGACGACAGTGGTCTACGCGTTCCTCCATTGCTCGCCCCGATCGAGATCGTCATCGTTCCAATCTGGCGCTCCGAAGAGGACAAGGGACGCGTCAAGGCCGCCGCACACCTCGTCAAGGAGAGTCTGCTGGGTTGGGAACGGCGCGTTCCCGGCCGTTTGCGCGTGCACGTCGACGATCGCGAAGGCATGAAGCCCGGCGCCAAGTACTACGAGTGGGAGCTGCGCGGCGTCCCCATCCGCATGGAGCTCGGCCCACGCGACCTCGATCAAAACCAGGCAGTGATGGTGCGGCGCGATACCGGCGAGAAGCGTCCAGTTTCACTCGCCGCGCTTGGTGAGGACTCCGCCGATCTGCTCCATCAGATTCAGGAAACGATGTTGATCGACGCTCGCGAGCGACGGGAGCAAAACAGTATCCGTGGCGGCATCACCTACGCTAAGTTCCGCGAAGTGATGGAAGGCGCGGGAGCTTTTGTCTATGCGGGCTGGTGCGGCGACGCAAAGTGCGAGGCTGCCATCAAGGAAGAGACCAAAGCAACGATACGTGTTCTCCCCGACGAAGAGTTTCGCTCCGCCGATCCGCCAAAGACCTGTCTGAAATGTGGGCAGGCATCCATAAACGAGGCACTGTGGGCAAAGGCATACTAGGCGAACGGAGTCTTTCGGAGCGTAGATCAACGACAAAGGAAAACAACGAGGCGCGCGCGCATTCGCCTGCGTCGGCCGACGCCGGCCTGCGCACCGAGGAAGTTCCACTGCAAACCATCGCGCGCGAAGTTGGCACACCGGCGTACGTCTACAGCTCGGCGGGGATCCGCGAACAGTACAACCAGCTGCGAGCGTCGCTCGGCAGCCTGAGCGCGCGACTGCACTACAGCGTCAAAGCGAATTCCAGCATTGCCATACTTTCGTTGTTGAGAGAGCTCGGGGCGGGCGTCGACATTGTGTCGGGCGGCGAGCTCTATCGTGCGCTGAAGGCCGGTTTCACGGGCAAGGACATCGTGTTCAGTGGCGTCGGCAAAACCGAACGCGAGATGGAAGAAGCGCTGCGCGCCGATGTGCTGCTGGTGAACGTGGAATCGGAGCAGGAAGTACACGTTCTCAACAACGTCGCCGGGCGCATCGGCGCGAGCGCCCGCGTTGCGTTGCGGGTGAATCCGGAAGTGCTGGTGGAAACTCCCCATCCGTACACGCGCACCGGCGAGAAAGGAATGAAGTTCGGTATTCCTTTTGACGAAGCGCTCGCCGTCGCCAAAGTAGTCGCGGCGTTGCCCAATCTGCGACTGATTGGCCTCGACATGCACGTCGGGTCGCAGATCTCGCAGTTCGCTCCCTATGAAGTCGGATTGCAGCGCCTGCTGCATCTGCGCCGGGAAATCGAGCGCGCCACCGATCTCGAGCTCGAGTATCTCGACATCGGCGGCGGCCTTGCCGTGACGTACGATGCAGCGGAGCGGTCCGTCGACGTCAAACACTTTGGCGAGGTCATCTCCGCGATCGTCGGTGGCTCGGGCCTCAAGATCATTCTCGAGCCAGGACGTTTCCTCGTCGGCAACGCCGGCGTGCTACTGACGCGCGTTTTGTATCGTAAGCGCAGCGGTGGGAAGGAGTTCATCATCACTGACGCCGGGATGACTGATCTGCTCCGTCCATCTCACTACAACGCGTTTCATCGGATAGAAGCGGTAATTCCACGTGAGAGAACGACTGTTGCGGATGTTGTCGGTCCGATCTGCGAAAGCGGAGATTTTCTTGCCCTCGATCGACAAATCGATGACGCTCAACCGGGTGACCTCCTCTCAATACAGTCCACGGGAGCGTATGGATTCGTGATGGCGTCGAATTACAATTCGCGGCCGCGACCCGCCGAGGTGCTCGTGGACGGCGACAAGTTTGCGGTGGTTACACGGCGCGAATCGTACGAGGATCTCGTTCGGAACGAAGAGCCTCCGGTCTGGAGCGGCGCGCAGTGAGAATCGGCGTCATGGCTGACTCGCACGACAGAGTCCCGGCAATCGCGGAGCTGCTCGATCGGTTTGCCTCCAGCGGCGTGACGATGGTCATGCACGCCGGCGATTACTGCTCACCCTTCTCGCTCGCTCCGTTTCACCAGAAGGGCGTGGCGCTGCTTGGCGTATTCGGCCGCAACGACGGCGATCGGGAGACATTGGCCGCCTACGCCGCGCGGGGTATGGGGACCGAGATCTACGAGTCGCCCCACAGCTTCGATGTCGCGGGAAAGCGAGTTCTGCTTGTGCACGACCTGGGAGAGGTGAGCGCACGATCGGTGGAATCGCACGACTTTGTGATTCACGGCTGCTCACATCTGCAGGGACAGAAAAAAGTAGGCACGACGCTTTTGCTCAATCCGGGCGAGGCCTGCGGCTGGATACACGGTAAGTGCACGGCGGCAATTCTCGACACTGACAACGGGGAGGTAGAGTACATCACCTTATGAGCAGCCGGATCCTGATTATCGATTTCGGCTCACAATTCACGCAATTGATCGCGCGCAGGGTTCGCGAAGCGCGCGTTTACTCGGAGATCCACCCGCCCAGCCGAAGCGTCGAGTGGATTCGAGACTGGAAACCTACCGGAATCATTCTCAGCGGTGGACCAAACTCGGTCTACGGTGACAACGTCCCGCTCGCCGATCCACAAATATTCGACATCGCACCAGTGCTCGGCATCTGTTATGGGATGCAGCTGATCGCGCACATCGAGGGCGGGGAAGTAATCCGCACCAATCGCCGCGAGTACGGCCGGGCGGAAATGAAAGTACTCGAGTCAAAAGCGCTGTTTGAAGGATTCTCGAAGGGCGAGGCCGTGACAACCTGGATGAACCACGGCGATCACATCGAGCAAGCGCCCAAGGGCTATCTCGTCACCGCCGAAAGCACTTACAACCCGATCAGCGCGTTCCGACACGAGACGAGACCGATCTATGGCGTGCAGTTTCATCCGGAGGTCGCGCATACGCCCCGTGGCCGCGAGATCATCTCCAACTTTCTGTTCGACATCTGCAAAGCGCAGCCAAGCTGGACGGCGGGAGCATTCATCGAGGATGAAGTAACTCGCATTAAAAAGACTGTCGGAAAAGCGAAGGTGATTTGTGGATTGTCAGGCGGAGTCGATTCGTCCGTCGCAGCAGCGCTGGTGCATCGGGCGATCGGCGATCAGCTGACTTGCATCTTCGTCGACACTGGATTGCTGAGACTGCACGAGAGAGAGCAGGTCGAGCGCACCTTCAAGGCTCACCTCGGCATCAAGCTGGTCACCATCGATGCCGAAGAGCGATTCCTTAGCGGGTTGGCGGGAATTGAGGAGCCTGAGAAGAAAAGAAAAATCATCGGCCATACGTTCATCGATGTCTTCGAGGAAGCTGCGGCAGATGTCGGCGACGATGTCGAATACCTGGTGCAGGGAACGCTTTATCCTGATGTGATCGAGTCGTTCTCCCCGCGCGGCGGGCCGTCGGTGACGATCAAAACGCACCACAACGTCGGCGGACTCAAGTCAGACATGAAGTTCAAGCTGATCGAGCCGCTGCGTGAGTTGTTCAAGGACGAAGTGCGCAACGTCGGTCGCGAGCTTGGCTTGCCAGAGGAAATGGTCGGCCGTCATCCATTCCCGGGTCCCGGTCTCGCGATTCGCGTGCTCAGCGATGTCACCAGGGAGAAACTCGATCTACTTCGCGCCGCCGATGCGATTTACATCGAAGAGATTCGGGAGGCCGGACTGTACGATGACATTTGGCAGGCCTTCTCAGTCCTGCTGCCGGTGCGCAGCGTCGGCGTGATGGGCGATGAGCGGACCTACGAGAACGTGCTCGGACTGCGCGCCGTCATGAGCACGGATGGAATGACCGCTGACTGGTTCCCATTTCCGCACGATGTCCTCGCTCGAATCTCTTCGCGAATTAGCAACCAAGTGAAGGGGATAAATCGCGTGGTGTACGACGTAAGCTCCAAACCGCCGGCGACGATCGAGTGGGAGTAGCCTAGAAAACACTGCGAACAACTGCAACAGAACGGGTT
>DASUZC010000183.1:0-31267 GCA_036377095.1 Gemmatimonadaceae bacterium | reverse complement strand
GCCATGCAGGCGGAGGAAATGACAATGCCTTCGTTGTATTTGGCGAGCAGCTCCCGATCCATACGCGGCTTGGCGTAAAACCCTTCCGTGTAGGCGAGGGATGAGAGCTTCACTAGATTCTTGTACCCTGTCGAGTTCTGGGCCAGCAGAACCAGATGGAAATAGGGTTTACCGCGGTCGCCGCCGACGCGATCGCGTGCGCGTCGATCGCCGGGCGCGACATACGCTTCCATCCCGATTATCGGCTTAATGCCTGCTTTTTTGGCTTTTTCCTGGAACTCCCACGCCGCGTGGAGGTTACCGTGGTCGGTAATTGCGAGGGCCGGTTGTTCGAATTCGAGCGCCCTTTTGATGAGGTCGTCGATCCGGTTGGCGCCGTCGAGGAGGGAGTATTCTGAGTGGCAGTGCAGGTGAACGAAGGACACGTGGTAAGATAATGCGACGCGGAATGGTGGCGATAGCGGCGGTGGCCGGCACGTTGTGGCTAATTTCTGCTCCCACAGCTTGTTACCTCAGTCGAGGGGCGTGGGAGGAGGCGAAAATTCTGCGTCGTCGCGAGCCCATTTCCGAAGTAATCAGCCATCCGGGGACACCGCGCGACGTCCGCGAGAAGTTAAAAGTGGTTTTGGCGGCGAGACAGTACGCAAAAGACAGCATTAAGCTCAGAACTAAAGACAGCTTCACGACATATTCACGCCTTGATCACGACACTCTTGTACTCGTAATTTCAGCAGCCTACCGCGACACTCTGAAGCCATACACCTGGTGGTTTCCGATCGTCGGACGCGTGCCCTATAAAGGCTACTTCGATTTCGGCGCCGCCCAGCGAGACGCCAAGAAACTGTACGACGACGGATTCGACGTCTATGTCCGTCCCTCCGATGCGTTCAGCACGCTGGGCTTCTTCAATGATCCTCTGCTCAACACCACGCTGCGCGCCGATGTCGCCACGCTGGCGAACACCGTCATTCACGAGCTGACTCACAACACGTTCTATGCTGCCGGCCAGGCTCCCTTCAACGAGTCATTTGCGATGTTCGTCGGCGCACGTGGCGCGGCTGCCTTTTTCCGGTCGCGCGATCAACCGACAATTGCCGAACACATCGACGCGGAGTGGGGGGACGACAAGCTGCTGGCGCGTTTCTGGACCCGCGTAATTCGTTCGCTCGACTCCGCGTACGCGGCTCACCCGGAAAGCAAAGCGGCGCGCATAACCGCGCGCGACAGCGTGTATGCGCGGACACGCGTTGCTCTCGTCAATGAAATCGCCCCGCAATTCAAGACAATCAATCCGCTCTACGCCCAACGAGTCACGCTGAACAACGCCGCGCTGCTGGCGCGCCGTGTCTACGCCACGGATCTCGACGTATTTGATCGCGTGTACGAACGGGAAGGGCGCGATCTCAGACGCACTATCGGGCGAGTGATCTCGCTCGCCAAATCAGATCCGGCGCACCCGTTCGATGCGCTGAGAAAATGGGCTGGCCCGGCGAGCCTTCCCGCGGGAGTACAGGCATCGCCGTGATTCCCCAGTCGGTGGCCGATGGCAAGCTGCCGTCCGCCGAGTTCCCGACTGAATCGCTTGCATTTCACATCAAACCCTCTAGACTTGGGCGTTCAAGGCGGGACTGCTACCCTTTCGTTGTAAATCGACGGAGGCTGGGACCAGACGCCTGCATGCAGACTGTCGACGGCTGACAGTCGATTGCAGTGTGGAAAGAGCGACTGCGTCGCTCCCCGCTAGCTGAGCAGGTCCTACGAGCTAGAGGGTCTACGAATGCGGAAACTGCGAGTCCGATTCGTCCCACCAGCGCGCTCGCGCGCGCATCTCCGCACATCCGGCTTTACACGACGCTTTACCGCGCCGTTGAAAGTGCGACGTGACATCCGTCCCGCCGCGGAAGCACATCTGTCAAGCACGGAGGTCGTATGAGCCAACGCGTACTTAGTCTGTTTCGAGCGTGCAGTGCTATCGCTGCGTTGCTGATTGGCAGCGCGGCGATGGCTCGAGCGCAGGAGCCGGGAACGATCACGGGCCGGGTCATCGACGCGGCGTCGAACGCCCCGGTGGCTGCGGCCCAGATCCTCATCGTCGGTACCCCGCGCGGAGTCGTCGCGGGAGACGATGGGCGATTCAGAATCACCAACCTTCGACCCGGTCAGTACCAGATCCGCGCGCTTCGCCTCGGATATCAGGCGTCGACGCAGACAGTCGATGTCACGGCCGGCGGAACCGTCGATGCGAATTTCACCCTGGCCGTGGCAGCCGTGAGCCTCGAGGAAGTCATCACGACGGCGACGGGCGAACGTGAGAGGAAGCGCGAGATCGGCTCCGCAGTATCAACGCTGAAGCCCGCCACTGAGCAAGTCGCCGCCGCGCAAAACGTCAGTCAGCTGCTGGCGGGTAAGGTTCCCGGTGTCGACGTGCAGCAAGCCGGAGGCACGGTTGGAACCGCGTCCAGAATCAGAATTCGTGGCGCCAACTCGATCTCGCTCACCAATGAGCCGCTGATCGTTGTCGATGGCATTCGCTTCAACAACAACGTTGGCAACAGCGGCACGACCGGGTCCACGACAATCGGCGTCGGAGGCCAGGTCCCGTCCCGGCTCAATGACCTGAATGCGGAAGACATCGAGACGTACGAGGTCCTGAAAGGTCCCGCCGCCGCCGCTCAGTACGGCACTGCGGCCGCAAACGGCGTCATTCAAATCACGACCAGGCGTGGTCGCTCCGGCCGTCCAAGGTGGACGACTTTCCTCGAGGGCGGAACGATTAGAGATGTCACCGACTATCCATCCAATTATCTGCAGGTGGCCAACCAGAGGAACGCCAACGGCTCGCGCAGGGCGTGCACACTGGACAGCCAGACACGTGGCCTCTGCACTCCGAATCCCGATTCGTTGCTGATCTTCAACCCGCTTGTCGCAAACAGTCCGTTTATCAACGGGCATCGTGGTGCCTATGGCGCCAGCGTCAGCGGCGGCACGGACCAGGTGACATACTACCTCTCGGGGAACTACGACCGCGAGCAGGGCGTGTTCGAGATCAGCCAGGATCAGCGCGCTTCCGGTCGAGCGAATCTGTCGATGCAGCTGCGCGATAACTGGAACGTGCAGGTAGGCTCCAGCTATCTCGCGGGGCATACTCGCCTGCCGCAGAACGACAACAACGTGCTCGGCGTCGTGTCATCCGGTCTGCTCGGTAATGCGTTCGACGATCCCGTCGCTCACGGATATTTGAGCGGACAGATCCCGCAGGCGATCTACGCGATCAATACGCGCCAGGACGTCAACCGCTTCGAGAATACTCTCAACACATCGTATCAGCCGTTGTCCTGGCTCACAGCGACAGTGGTTGCTGGTCTCGATTATTTGAACCGGTACGACAACGAAGTAGTTCCTCCGAACCAGGTGACGTTCGGCTCGCTACCCGATGGACAACGGAACTCAAACCCGTATCAGATCTACAACTACAGCGCGAACGGAACTCTGTCGGCTGCGTTCACGCCCTTCGCCGGCATAAAATCGACGACCAAGGTCAGCGGCCTGTTCAACAAGGAGATGATTCGCGGCACCCAGGCATTCGGTGCCAAGCTCGTCTCCGGAACAACGTCGCTTAGCGGTGCCACCGCGCGCTTCGCCGTCTCTGAGACGAACACCGACAACAAGACCGCCAGCAAGCTGATTCGCCAGGATTTGGCGTTCCGCGATCGCATCTTCCTGAGCGGCGCTATTCGTAACGACAAGAACAGCGCGTTCGGACAGAACTTCGGCAGCATCAACTATCCGTCGGCGACGCTGTCGTGGGTCGTCAACGAAGAGTCATTCTTCCCGCGCAACAACTTCTTCAACTCACTCCGCCTGCGCGCCGCCACCGGGAAGTCCGGACAGAAGCCCAACTTCCGCGATGCAATCACGTTTTACAATTCGCAGACCGTGACGGTGGGCGGTTCCGATGTCGCCGGCATCGTGGTAGGCGGAACGGGAAATCCGAACCTGAGACCGGAGCGTTCGCGCGAGACCGAGCTCGGCTTCGATGCCGGGTTCTTTGGCGAGCGCATTGGATTCGAATTCACGCACTACAACAAGAAGACAGACGATCTTCTGATCGCCGTTCCGTTGCCGCCATCGCTCGGTCTGACCACGACGCAGTTCAAGAACCTGGGGACGGTGAAGAACAGCGGTAACGAGTATGTGCTGAACGCCAAGGTAATCGACATCGATCCCGTTGCCTTCGAGCTGACGTTCTCGGGCTCGACCAACCAGAATACGCTCGTGTCGCTCGGTGAGTTGTCGCCCGGCGTTCCGGTGCCGGCAATCATCGTCAACACCCAGCAGCAGCATCGTGAAGGCTATCCGCTGGGTGGCTACTGGCAGCGTTCGATCACCTTCAACGATGCCAACAACGATGGGATAATCGCGAGGACGGAGATGACGCTGTCCGACACGGCAGTGTTCCTCGGCAATCCATTTCCGAAGCAGCAGTACGCTATCTCGCCGTCCCTGACGCTGTTGAAGTACTTCCGCGTTTCCGCCCTGTTCGATCACAAGGGCAAGTACAAACTGTTCAACAACACGCGACGGTTCCGCTGCAGCTTCGGCAATTGCCAGGAGGCGTTCGATCCGACCGCGCCGCTCGCGGATCAAGCGGCGTCGATTGGAATCTCCCTCGGCACCGACGCGGGTTATATCGAAGACGCGTCGTACACCAAGCTGCGCGAGCTGGCGTTCAGCCTGACGGCGCCTGATTCCTGGACGCGCGCGTTCGGTGGTCGGAACCTGCAGCTCACGGTTGCGGGCACCAACCTGCACACGTGGACGAACTACACCGGCTTCGATCCGGAGATCAACTCAACACCCGGACTCAACTTCAGCACCTCTGATTTCCTGACGCTGCCGCCCACGCGCAACTGGGTGGTTCGTCTGACAACCAACTTCTGATGCCGACTTCAAAGAGCGAGAGACGACAAATGCGAGATATGAACTCCAGCAGCCGTCGCAGAGCGACTTTGATGAGGCAATTCAGCCTCGTTGTTGCCGCGATCGCGCTTGCGTGCAATACCAATGAGATTCTGCAGGTCACCGATCCCGACGTTGCTCGACCGGAAGCGCTGCAGGGTGCGGCGGCGCTGCCGACTCTGCGAGCGGGGGCGATCGGCAATTTCGGAGTTGCTTACAACGGAGGGGCATCCGACGTGGAACAGGTGCACCTCTCGGCGTTGCTCTCCGACGAATTCATCAATACCGAGACTTTCCCGACGAGAATCGAGATCGATCAACGTGCCATTAGCACAACCAACACCAGTCTGGCGAACAATGGCAACACTGGAGGTGGAACGTACTTCGACATCAACCGGGCACGAGCGTCAGCCGATCAGGCGGTGGACGCTTACAAGGAATTCGCAAAAACCACTTCCGACAGCGCCGGCTTCCCCGAGGTGCTATCCCTGAGCGGCCTCACGTACGTCCTGTTAGCTGAGAATTATTGCGGTGCGGTGCCGGTCAGCAGACAGGAGGCTGACGGGTCGTTCACGTTCGGTGCGCCGGAGGACACGCCGATTCTCCTCGACAGCGCCATATCCAAGTTCAACCAGGCGCTCGCAGTTCAGGGAACGCCGCTGTCGGCAACAATCCGCAACCTGGCATCGATCGGCAAGGGTAGGGCAATGGTCGACAAAGGTGATTACGCGAACGCGGCGACCGCAGTCGCGAACGTGCCAACGACGTTCCAATACAACTACGTCCACTCCGAGACGAGCACTCGCCAGAACAATGGTACCTGGTCGCTCACTCAGAGCGTTGGGCGGTTTGGCGAAGCTGATGTTGAAGCGGGGATTGGGTTGCCGTTCGCTTCGGACGGAAACTTGAAAGCCACCGGAGGGGCCAAGGATCCACGCGTAGCAGACAGCCTGGCGAGGCGTGGAGCGAACGCGAGTCCGAAGGGTTTCGACGGGGCCACGGACCAGATGGTTCAGGCGAAGTATCCGGCGCGCTCGTCCTCAATCACGATTGCTGACGGTGTCGAAGCAAGACTGATTGAGGCTGAAGCCGCACTCAGCACTGGTAACGCCGCCGGCGCGCTGACCATCCTCAATGCGCTGCGCAGCAACACTGCGCTGCTGTCGTTGCGCGGTTATGGGGCGACTTCATTGCCTCCGCTCGTTCTTCAGGCGACAACCGCTGCCCAGGTCGACCAGCTATTCCACGAGCGCGCTTACTGGCTGTACCTGACGTC
This sequence comes from Gemmatimonadaceae bacterium, assembly GCA_036377095.1. Lineage (GTDB taxonomy): Bacteria > Gemmatimonadota > Gemmatimonadetes > Gemmatimonadales > Gemmatimonadaceae > UBA4720. The sequence continues at coordinate 25,032 of DASUZC010000183.1, read as the reverse complement.
ACACCGGCTCGGCGACCTGCGTCGACTGATCCGCCAGTACAACCGCGCGGTCAACACCGTTTTCCCGAACGGAGCGTACTTCAAGGGCGGCACCTACGGCAATAACGTCAATGCGCCGGTGCCGCAGCAGGAGCAGAACAACCCGAACTACGTCGCGGGTTCCTGTCACCAGGATAAGGCGTAGGAGGGAACGAGGGCCAAAAAAAGCCGCCGCAGAGAATCGCGGCGGTTTTTTATTTTCAGTCTGGCAGAGTCAGCCGCCAGATGCCTCCCACGTGTGGATGTAGATCACTCCCGCGGCAGCGTTGGTGCCTTGCGATGCCGTGCCGCTAATGCCGTTGAGAATCTCAATGCTGGAGATGGCGTCGCACGGCAGATCGCGCAGCGCGGTGAAATCGCTGAGGCGGGCGCCGTCGACTACGATCATCGGCGAATCCGAGTCTGCCATGTAGATGGTGCTGCGCCCCCGTCGAGTTTTGATCCCGCGCGGCCGTCCAAAACGATCCTGATAGAAGTCGTAGCGCCGAGCCTTCGCGCGAAGAAAATCCCACGCATTGGTGAAACCGGAACGCGCGATCTCGTCGGACGTGAATGTCAGTGATTGCGACGCGGACGCTTCGGGCGAACGGCGTGGCGCACTGGCGCAGGCGACGAGGGACGCTGCGATAGCGAAGACTGCGGAGAGGTAAATCGTTCGGCGCATCCGACCTCCCTGGAAGCGACCGTTGTATTTCAAGCTATCGCTGGTGAAGAACGGTGGCCAGTCTTTTAGCCGCCGAATCGAGACCTGAGCAAGGCCCGCAGATCGATGAGCGGCTGCTTCCTCACCTCTTCCTCCGCCACTGGTCTGTTATCCCCGGCAATTGCAACTCGCTGCATGTGATCGCGAACACCGCGGTCGATGAATCGACAGAGTTGATCGATTGAATACTCCGCGCCGCGTCTCGACGAGTAGGCGTTGAGCGGATACGTGACACTCAAATGATTCCGGGCACGAGTAAGGGCCACGTACATCAGCCGCCGCTCTTCCTCGGTTTCCTCATCGTTGTTAAGACAGCGCGCCGACGGGAACCAGCCATCGACGGCCCAAATCACGAAGACGGCATCCCACTCCTTGCCCTTCGCCGAGTGGGCCGTGCTGAGAACGAGCGCGTCTTCATCTTCGCGGGTTCCGCTCGGCAGATCCTGCGTGGCTTGGGGAGGCTCGAGCGCCAACGCTGACAGAAACGACGCGCGGTCCGGATATCCGGCCGCGATGACCTGCAGCTGGTCCAGGTCGGCCAGTCGCGGTTCGACGCGGTCGTAGCGCTCGCGCAATATGCTGTCGTAGAGCAGCCGTACCCGCGCAATGTCGGACGCAACCTGAGCGTGATCCAGAGCGGGCGCCACGCGCAGCGAATCGAGCAGCTGGACGAGCGCTGCATGTGCAGCCCGCGCACGAGGGGGCGGATTGTACCGGCCGAATGCGGTCGACTCCCACGCGGCCGTCGCCATGGTGTCGATTGCCGCGCGTGCGGTCGCATCGCCGATTCCCGGCAGCAGCAGCAGGATGCGATACCAGCTCACTTCGTCGCGGGGATTCTCGAGTATTCTCAGGAAAGCCAGTACGTCCTTCACGTGCGCGGCTTCCAGGAACTTCAGGCCGCCCCATTTCTCGAACGGGATCTTGCGGTTGGTCAGCTCGATCTCGAGATCGGCGGACATGTAGCCGGCGCGAAACAGCACCGCAATCTGACCAAGCGCCGTCCCTTCTTCGTGCAGCTCGAGAATGCGGTCGACGACGAACTGTGTCTGCTGCTGTTCATCGCGAGCGGAGACGAGCCAGGGCAGCTCGCCGCCGCTGCGAACGGTCCACAGGTTTTTCGTGAACCGCTCCTGAGCGCGCGAGATCAACGTGTTGGTGACGTTGAGAATCGGCTGCGTTGAGCGATAGTTCTGCTCGAGCGCCACGACCGTCGCGGCGGGGAACTGTTTCGGAAAGTCGAGGATGTTCCGGAAGTTGGCGCCGCGGAAAGAATAGATGCTTTGTGCGTCGTCGCCGACAACGGTGATGTTGCTGTGTGACTTGCACATGCCGCGGAGAATGCGCGCCTGCAGCACGTTGGTATCCTGGTACTCGTCGACAAGGATGTGGTCGTACAGTCCGGCAATCTTCTCTCCCAGCTCTGGCGATGCCTCGAGCAGCATCGCCCAGAACAGCAACAGGTCGTCGTAATCAACGAGATTGCGCTCTGCTTTCCGCCGAGTGTAATCGGCGTAGATCTTCGCGAAGTCCTCCAGATAGTCGACGAATTGCGGGTACGAGTCCCGCAGGATGTCCTCGACCGAGATGCCGGTATTGAGGTGACGCGAGTACACGTACTGCAGTGTCTCCTTCTTCGGGAATCGCTTTCCCTTCGACGCATAGCCTAGCTGGGCGCGGGAGAGCTGCATCAGATCCTCGGAATCGCCCTGATCCATGATCGTAAAGTCCTTTGGCAATCCGGCCGCCTGTCCGTACCGGCGCAGAAGCCGGTGCGCAGTGGCGTGAAACGTCCCGCCGTGCACGCGCTTGCTGTTGCCGCCAACCAACCGCTCGGCGCGTGACAGCATCTCCTGCGCAGCGCGACGCGTGAACGTGAGCAACAGAATTCGCTCCGCGGAGACACCGCGCTCAAGGAGGTGCGCCACTCGATAGACGAGTGTGCGTGTCTTTCCTGTCCCAGCGCCGGCGATGATGAGTAGAGGTCCGTCGCCGTGGGTCGCGGCCGCAGCCTGCTGCGGATTCAGCTCAGCGGCAAAGTCCCGCGGCGCTCCCGTCGAATCTGCGATTGGACGGGGCGGATAAACCTTGAGGCTGTCCATCAAGCGACTGTTTCCAGGAGCGCCGCGCGCGAAGTAACGACAGCCGTCAGATCAAACGCCTCGGCGAACTTCGCGGTGACGCGATCGCGCACGTCCTGGGGGTCAACGTGTTCGAGGCCGAGCTCGCGGGCAATCGAGGTCATCACGACCCCGTCGATGCCGCAGGGGACGATCAGGTCGAAGAAGGAAAGATCGGTGGTGACGTTGAGAGCGAAGCCGTGCCACGTCACCCAGTCACGAGCATGGACACCGATCGAGGCGATCTTGCGCCCACGGGTCCAAACGCCGGTAAAGGCAGTATTGCGCTCGCCGGGAATGCCGAAGTCGGCCAGCGTGTTGATCAACGCCTCCTCGATCTTGCGCAGGTACCAGTGCAGGTCCTCGCGGTGCCGCTTGAGATCGATGATCGGATATCCGACGAGCTGCCCTGGTCCGTGGAACGTGACGTCTCCGCCTCGTTCGACTTCGAACAACTCCACGCCTTTGCTCTGCAGAAACTCCGGTGACGCAATGAGGTTTTTCTCTTTGGTGCCGCGACCAAGGGTGACGACGGGTGGATGCTCGATTAGGAGCAGTACATCCTGCGGGATAACGCCCGAGATTCTGTCGCGGGCGATGCTACGCTGCAGCTCCAGCGCGTCGCTGTAGGGAACGCGGCCGAGCGTTACGGTCCATAACTCTCGTTCAGCCACGGCGCGTCACCGGAATCACGCGTCCAGAACCATTCCGAGAGAATCCAGAACAGCCTGGTCCACTGCTTCGGAAAGCGTCGGGTGGGCGTGAATGGCGAGCGCGACTTCCTCGACGGTGAACTCGTTCTCGCGCGCAACTGCCAGCTCGTGGATCATCTCGGTGGCGTGTGCCCCGATAATGTGGGCGCCGAGTATCTCGCCATACTTTGCATCGCGAATGACCTTGACGAAGCCCTCGGTCTCGCCGGAGGTGCGGGCGCGGCCGCTCGCCATGAACGGAAACTTGCCAACCTTGTAGTCGATCTTTTTTTCCTTCACCTGCGCTTCCGTCATGCCGATCGAGGCGACTTCGGGATGGCAATACGTCGCGCTCGGGATGTTGCCGTAATTGACCGGGTGCACGTGCTGCTTTCCGGCGAGGTACTCCGCGAAGACGACGCCCTCACGCATGCCTTTGTGCGCCAGCATAGGAGGCCCAGCGACATCGCCAATCGCGTAGATGCCTTTCACCGACGTCTCCATGCGCTCGTTGATCTTGATGAATCCGCGCTCCGTCGTCTGCACGCCGGCTTCCTTGATTCCGATGTCCTCAATGTTTGGCGCGCGCCCGGCGGCGACAAGGACTTTTTCGACCTCGAGGTTCTGTTTTTTGCCGCCGACATCGACGTTCATCGTGACCGAGCTCTTGCCGACTTTGACGTCGCTGACTTTGGCTCCGGAGAGCACGTCAATCTTGCGCTTCTTGAAGCTGCGGGTGAGCTCCGTGCTGCAGTCGGCGTCCTCGAGGGGCAGGATTCCCGGGAGCACCTCGAGCAGCGTTACCTGGGTGCCAAACGCAGTGAAAACGTCGGCGAACTCGCAGCCGACTGCGCCGGCGCCAACGATGGCCATTGTCTTGGGCGCCGTTTCCAGAATGAGAGCTTCGTCAGAGGAGATGACGGTATTCTTGTTCAGCTCGAGGCCAATTTGCGGGAGGCCTTTGACCCGGGAGCCGGTAGAGATCACAACTGCTTTCTTCGCCTCGTGCTTTTCTTCTTTCCCTTCGCCTTTTACGGTCACGGCATTTTTGCCGGTTAGCCGGCCGGTTCCCTTGATCCAGGTAATCTTGTTTTTCTTGAACAGAAACTCGACGCCCTTGGAGTTCTGAGTGCTGACTGCGCGCGAGCGCTTCATGGCAACACCGTAGTCGAGCTTCACGTCGCCGACGGTGATCCCGAAGTCCTTGGCGGAATGAGAGATCTTGGTGGCCAACGAGGCTGATTCAAGGAGCGCTTTGGCGGGGATGCATCCCCACAGCACGCAGGTGCCACCGAGGCCCTCGCGCTCGACCACAGCGACGGACATTCCGAGCTGGGCCGCGCGGATAGCGCCAACATAACCGGCGGGGCCGCCGCCGATGAAGATCACATCATAGCTTGCCATTTATTCGTTTGATTGAGGTCCGCACTAAATCTAGTGTTGAGAGGACCGAGGGCCGAGGACCAACGGCATTGATAATCGCGGACTAATTGAGGACTCGGACTGAACTGCGTCGCCTTCGAAGGCGTGTTTTCGATCCTCAGCCCTCAATCAGTCCGCGATTATCAATGCTGTGTTAGTCCTGGGCCCTCAGTCCTCGATCAAATGATCAGGGATAGCGGATTCTCGATGTACTGCCTGACCGTCTGCAGGAATTTGGCGCCGGTCGCTCCATCGATAACGCGATGATCGCAGCTCATGGTGACGCGCATCCGTGAGCGGACCTCGAGCTGTCCATCGACGACGACCGGCTTTTCCTCGACGCCGCCGATTGCAAGAATGCCGGCTTCGGGCGGATTGATGATCGCCGTGAATTGATCGATCCCGAACATGCCCAGGTTGGAGACGGAGAATGTCGAGCCAGTGTATTCGTCGGGCTGGAGCTTACGGTCACGTGCACGCTTCGCCAGATCGCGCGCTTTCTCCGAGATCTCCCACAGCGTCATGCGATCGGCGTCGAACAGCACCGGCGTGATTAATCCATCTTCCACCGCCACAGCCATCGCAACGTGGACACGATTGAATTTGCGAATCGTGTCGCCGAGCCAGTGCGCGTTCACTTCTGGATGCTCGGCAAGCGCGAGCGCCACTGCTTTGATGACGATGTCATTGAACGAAGCCTTGTACTGATCGCCCATCTCGCTCAGTTGAGTACGCAACTCGGCAGCGCGCGTCGCATCGAATTCGGCGGTGAGAAAGAACGTCGGGATCGGACCGTTCGATTCCGATAGACGCCGCGCGATTGTTTTGCGAATCTGGGTGAGCGGGACGTCCTTGTAGTCGCCTTCCGTCGCCAGCCTGTCGGCGGCTGCCGAACGGCCGGCCGCGACGCCGGCGGCGCGAGCGTTCTCGATGTCGCGCTTGACGATACGACCGCCGGGCCCCGTCCCCTGAACTGACCCGAGCTGAATTCCTTTCTCGGTAGCCAGTCGGCGCGCGAGCGGGGAAGAACGCTGGCGTCCGGCCGCGGCGGGTTTCGAAGCGCCGTTGCCTCTCTGTGCTGGAGGTGACGAAGGCGGACGTGGCGGAGCGGGACGTGAGGCAGGTGGTGGCGGCGGGCTGGGCGCGCGAGCGGCCGCGGCCTTCTGCTGCGGCGGTGTCGATGCCTCACCCTGGGACTGCGCTGGAGTCTGCGGCACCGGACTCTTTCCCGGCTGTTCGCGAGTGTCGGCAACCGTCTTGTTTGCCGGCGCAGGCTGCAAGCCCTGCTGTGCCTCCGCTGGCTGCGCCGGAGCACTACTCGTTGACGCCGGAGCACCGGCGGATCCAACGATGGAGTCGATGTTCTCGTCAGCCGCGGCGATCACCGCGATCAACGTCCCGACCGGAGACGCATCGCCTTCATTTGCCAGTCGCTTGCGCAGCACGCCATCGCCGCGGGCGACCAGCTCCATTACGGCTTTGTCTGTCTCGACTTCGGCGAGAACGTCGCCCGACTTCACTTCATCGCCTTCGTTCTTGTTCCACTTGACGAGGCGGCCTTCTTCCATCGTCGGCGACAGCGCCTCCATCACTACTTTCGTTGCCATGTGAGGTCAGTCGAGGTACATGACTTTCTTGATCGCCGCGATCGTCTTGCCGGCGTCGGGCTTCGCTGCTCTTTCCAGGTTCTTGGCGTAAGGCATCGGCACGTCTTCCTGATGCACGCGCAGCACGGGTGCGTCGAGATCATCGAAGCATTCGCGCTGAATGAAATCGACGACTTGAGAGCCCATCCCGCAGATCTCCCAGCCCTCTTCCAGCACGACCGCGCGATTGGTTTTCTGCACCGAGCGCGAAATGGCTTCGACATCGATCGGACGGACCGTGCGCAGGTCGACGACGTCGATGTTGATCCCTTGCTTGGCCAGATCATCGGCGACGCGCATCGCCACGAGCACCATCTTGCCGTGCGTGATTACCGAGCAGTGATCGCCTTCGCGCTTCAGCTCGGCGACACCGATGGGAGTGAGGTAGTCGTCCTCGGGAACTTCCCCCTTGGTGTTGTAGAGCATCTCGCCTTCGAGGAACACGACTGGATTGTCATCGCGAATCGCCGATTTGAGCAGTCCCTTGGCGTCGGCCGGCGTTCCCGGCGTGCAAACCTTCAACCCCGGGATGTGCGCGAGCCAGCTTTCCCACGCCTGTGAGTGCTGCGCCGCCAGTTGCAGCGCCGCGCCGTTGGGTCCGCGAAACACCATCGGCATCTTGTACTGTCCACCCGACATATAAAACATCTTCGCGGCGGCGTTCACGACCTCGTCCAGCGCCAGCAGCGCGAAATTCCACGTCATGAACTCGACGATCGGGCGCAGTCCAACCATCGCCGCGCCGACGCCAACACCTGCAAATCCAAGCTCGGTAATTGGAGTATCGACGATGCGCATCGGGCCGAACTCGTCGAGCAATCCCTTGGAGACTTTGTAGGCGCCGTTGTACTGGGCGACTTCCTCGCCCATCAGAAAGACGCGATCGTCGCGCTGCAGCTCTTCGCGCAGCGCCTGCGTCAAGGCATCACGATAAGTCAGTACCGCCATTATGAAGTCGTGTCCGTGTATATGTCGGTGTAGAGCTGATCGAGCGGCGGCTCCGGACTGTTGTCGGCAAAATCCCAGGCGTCCTGCGCAATCGCCTTGGCTTCATCGTCGATCTTGTGCATATCGCCTTCGGTGAGCTCGCCCGCCTCGTACATCCTGTTGTGAAGGACGATGATCGGATCGCGCTTCATGTTCTCTTCCAGCTCGTCCTTGGTGCGGTAGGTCCCACTCACCGCGTCCGACATCGAGTGACCCATGAAGCGATATGTCCTCATCTCCAGCAACGTCGGACGCTTCTCCTTGCGTGCGCGCTCGATCGCCCGCTCCATGGCTTGCCGCACGGCGAAGACATCCTGACCATCGACCGACTCTCCGTCCATGCGATAACCCTGCGCGCGAATGAGAACGTCTTCATTCGCAGTCGAGCGGGAAATCGCCGTCCCCATGCCGTAGCGATTGTTCTCGATGATGAAGATGACGGGCAGGTTCCACAGAGAAGCGAGATTGAGCGCTTCATGAAACGCACCGATGTTGACAGCGGCCTCGCCGAAGAAGCAGACGCAGACCTGATTGCCGCGGCGATACTTGATCGCGAAACCAACGCCTGCCGCGATCGGAACATGTCCGCCAACGATGCCGTGTCCGCCCAGGAAGTTGGCGTCGGCGTCGAAGAGGTGCATCGAGCCGCCCTTGCCGTGTGAGCAGCCGGCCTCGCGTCCAAAAAGCTCGGCCATGATTGCGCGCGGGCTGATTCCGCGCGCCAACGCCTGTCCGTGATCGCGGTAAGCGGTAATGATATAATCGTCGGGGCGAATCATCGACATCACGCCAGTTGATATCGCTTCCTGACCGATGTAGAGGTGGCAGAATCCGCCGATCTTGCCGAGCGCGTACGCTTCCGCGCATTTCTCTTCGAAGCGGCGCTGGAGGAGCATCGAATGCAGCAACTCACGTCTCAGCTCCGGAGTAGTCCCGCCGAAATCGTCCTGCGGCTTGGCGTCAGCGCCGTTGTTGCTCGGCTTACCCTTGTCCTTTGGCGCTGCTTTCCCCGTGTCGCGCTTGGTCTCAGTGCTCATACGCCCGCCGCCTGTACCTGCTCCCAGGCGTGGTAGCTCGAGCGAACGAGCGGGCCTGATTCGACGTGACGGAATCCCATCTCCATTCCAATCTCGTACAGCTCCCTGAATTCCTGCGGTGTGTAGTAACGATCGAGGGCGATGTGCTGATCTGAAGGTCTGAGATACTGGCCGAGCGTCAGGATGTCGACCTCGACTTCCCGCAAATCGCGCATCACGGCGACGACTTCTTCTTTCGTTTCGCCCATGCCAAGGATCATACCCGTCTTTGTCGGAATGTCGGGGGCTGTGCGTTTGACGAAGCGGAAGATGTCCATCACTCTGGGGTAGCGGCCGCCTGGTCTCGCCTTCTTGTAAAGCCGCGGCACGGTTTCGGTATTGTGGTTATAGATCTCCGGTTCAGCTTCAAGAACAGTGCGAATGCTGTTTTCGTTCCCCTGGAAGTCGGGGACCAGCACCTCGACCGAGCATCCGGGCACCCGCTCATGGATCTGCCTGATGGTCTCCGCGAAAACCCAGGCGCCGAAGTCGGGCAAATCATCGCGATCGACCGAGGTGATAACCGCGTGCTGCAGCCTCATTTCGGCGATCGCTTTTGCCACTCTATGTGGTTCTGCGATGTCGTATTTCGGCGGTCGGCCGTGGGCAACGGCGCAGTAGGCGCAGTTTCTGGTGCAGACATCGCCTAGGATCATGAAAGTGGCAGTTCCGTGCTCCCAGCACTCGCCAACGTTGGGGCAATGGGCTTCTTCGCACACTGAGTGGAGGTCGAGCTCCCGCATCATGTGCTTTAGCCGAAGGTAATTCGGGCCGCCCGGGGCTTTGACCTTGAGCCACGACGGTTTCCGCTCCGGGAGCGGCTCGGCGCGATGACGCCCCATTATCTGGTAAAGAGTCTCTGTCATTCTTTGAGGCTGACGGGGAGGAGAGGGTCCGTCGAGCTTACGGAATCTACATTAAAAGCGGTCGGGGCGAAATTGTGACAGGTCGTGGCTAAGTGGTGATTCTGTCACGAGATCGGCGATTATATCCCCCGTCAGGGGGGCCATCAGTACGCCGTTGCGTGAGTGACCGCAGGCGTAAAGGAGCGAGGAGTACTCCGGGTCCACGCCGAGGATGGGAAGCATGTCTCGCGTGACGGGGCGCAACCCGGCCCAGGCGCGGACATCTTCCGAGGTTTCCAGGACCGGACAAATCTCTTCCGCTGCCGTCCGCACTTTCTTAATCCCGGCAGCGGTTGTACGCGTGTCGAAGCCGACGTCCTCCATCGTGCTGCCACCGATCAACGTATTACTCCTCGGCACAACGTAGCCGCGCGGACCGTAGGCAACGTGTCGCAACGGCGCCGATGAATACGAGACCAGCTGACCGCGCGCGGGTTTGACCGCGCGGGCGTAGCGTGCGCCCGCGATCTTCCCGACCCAGGCCCCGGCGGCGAGGACCACTCGCTCTGCGGGATGCTGCGTTGTGTCACTCAAAACGACTGCACAAGATTTTGCGCCGGGAACGATTTTGCGCGCGGTTCCGTCCACCCACGTAATCCGCGAACTGGATGCGACCAGCTTTCGCAATGCATCGATGAGGATGGTGTTGTCCACTGCGCCATCGCGGACGTTGAACATCGCGCCAAGTGCGTGGCCGAGTGATGGCTCGAGTTTGCGCAATTCGGCGGGGTCCAGCCATTCCGCAGTCGACGGCGCTGTTTTCCTGAGTCCCTTGACCCCCTTTTCGGTGATCGCCACCTGAAGAATTCCGCGCCGGTTGAGGGGCACGCGAACGCCGGTTCGCTCGGCGAGAAACTCGATGTACGATGGGTACCGGTCGCGGGCCGCGAGCGCGAACTGGTGTGCCGCGCCGGTGGCTTGCTCGACCGAGGGCGCGAGCATGCCCGCCGCTGCCGGGGATGCCTCACCAAGCCGAGATGTTCCTATTACGGTACAGCTCACCCCGCGCTCGGCGAGTGCAGTCGCGGTAGCGAGGCCGATTAGACCGCCGCCAATGACAATGACTTCCTCGTTCAGCGCCCCGCCTCGTCTGTTTGCCTCTCGTGAAACAACCGAAGAGGCAGTAACGTATTTATCACAGTCACTGTTTACCGGAGAACATCATGTTGCGCGCCATTTTCATGATCGGCCTAATCGCCATGCTGGGCCTCTTCGCCGTGGGCATGGTGTTCAAGCTATTCGGCGGTCTCGTTGGACTCACGTTCTTCCTGGTCGCTCTGGCGATCAAGGTAGTTATCATCGGCGGATTGCTGTACTTCGGAATCCGCATTCTCTCGCCGGGAACGGCCGCACGGCTTAGGGAGAAGTTTTCGGGCACACGCCTTACTCGTTATTAGAACTGCTCAAACGGCAGCTAACTACACCGCTTGGCGCTGATAGCAGCTAGCTGACCGCTAAGCGCTGCAGACGACGGGACAGACCGCGTTGAATTAGAAACGCGGTCTGTTCGCGTTTATGCCATGAGATCTGTCTGGTGGTTTGCAGCGGATAGCTAACAGCCAGCTGCGATCAGCGCCAAGCGGTGTAGTTCGCTGTTAAGGTCCTCACTTCGCGGCTCGAGACTCCAGCGCCTCAACAACACCCCAAGTCAGTAGCGGCACCATGATCTCATGGTGCCCTGTTATTTCGTACCCTTTGCCACTGAACTGAGTGGGCCGCTGGACGACGTTGACGCGCGGGCGATAGTGCCGCTGCATGTCGAGATCGCAGGTGGTGAAGTTGGTCGGTTTGCCGGCGTTGAGGTTGCGCGCGATCGTCAGTGCCTTGAGGAAGACCTCGGGCATTATCACCGCACTCCCCAGATTCAGCACTACTCCGCCGTCGTCTAGCTTGGGCAGCGACGCGGCGAGGCGACGGAAATCGCGGTGACTCGTGTCACCAATCGCGGCGCCGTCCGTGGATGGATGCTGATGAATAATCTCGGCGCCGAGCGCAGCGTGAACGGTGCAGGGGATTTCCAGGTCATACGCAGCGAGGAGCACGGACAAATCGCCGTTCGACAACTCGGTTTCCTTTAGCGCACGCGCGAGCGACTCTCCCATCCCCCAACCCTTTTTCATCCCGGCGGAGAACGCCTCGTTCATGCCGCGCCCGGTTTCATCCGCCATCCCGAACGTGCCATCGACGAGTCCGCGCGCGACGTCTTCCGACGTCGCGCCAAATCGTGCGATCTCATAATCGTGAATTGCCGCCGAGCCGTTCATCGCCACATGCGTGATGACGCGCCGCTTCATGAGGTCGATCAGTAGTGGCGCCAACCCGGTTTTCACGATGTGGCCGCCTAACATCACCACCACTGCGCGCCTGGTTCTGGCTGCGTTCGCGATCGCGTTCACAACCTGCAGGAAATCGCGAGCGACGAGGACGTCGGGGAGCGATTTCAGAAAGGCTGCGAAGCTGCGATCCCTGGCCGGTGGCGACGCAAACTCGCGGGCGGCGACTTTGTTCGGTCGTCGCTCGATTGGAATTGTCTTGACCTTGGAGAGATCAACCTCCTCGGTCGTGCGGCGCGGCCCGGGCGTGCCGCGGGACCCGCGCTTACCGCCTAGGGATTCGGCGATGGGACGTATTTGTTCAGATAGAGGTTCAGAGAGCCGAACGACAGCTTCGACTTGAGCTGCAGCATGATATGCCGATCATCGTCGGACAGCCAGACTTCGGCGTGTCCGTTCTCCGAAAAGATCCCCTTGGTCTTGATGACGGGCTGCACGACAATCGCGTCGAAGGTCCCGGCTGGAACCTTCACCCGCTCCTTGCGCAGCACTCTGATGCGGACCGGATTGCGATCGGGGCGGAAATAGCGGTTGAAGTCATAGGTCTGGCCGACTTCGAGCGGAATCGTGCGCAAGAAATAAAGGAAGGATCCATCATCCAGCGGCTGACTGACCGACGCTTCCTCCTTCTGCGGCTTCTTCGAGGTCTGCACGAAAATCGAACGCTCCGGATAAATCTCGAAGTGGCGTTCGGTGTCCTTGCCGCCTTCTTCCAGCTCCTGCACGAAGCGGAGCGACGACAGCGTCTCCGCATCCATCCAGCTCTCGTAGACGTCGTTGACGCGGTACATGAAGTTGCCGCCGCGGACGTAGAACGCGGTGTGCCAGGCGGCGCGGCCGCGCAGGTTGTCGAGTCCAACGACTTCCATGTGCGCGTTACCGACCTTCACGAACCCGAACTTGACGTCGTACTCCATCTTTTCGCCGACGCCAAACGGCACCTTCGCATGACGAACTGAAGTGTTTGACACCGTCTGCGCTTGCGCGAAGACGCTTGTGGCGGATAACAACAACAGCGACGTGTGACGCATAAATCCGCGAAGAGCTTTGATTATGGGCATCACGCCGCGCCTCCGGTTACCGTCGACAGGGCGCGAGCTCGCCGGCTGAAGCGAAAGAGCGACAGTGCATCGGCAACCGGACGAATCCGGCTCTCGCGTGTGCGGACATCGTATCGCGGGGCCAGGTCGACGTTCTCGACGCGGCGCGCAAACCGCCGTGACTTGAGTAGCAGCTCCATGTTGGCTGCCCAACCGGTGGTCGTAACGACCGGCGAATCGCCAATCTCTTTCAGCAGCTCGCGGAGCACCGAGATCCGGTAGAGCCGATACGTTGTGAACGGATCCTCGGCATCGGTGCGCGGCGTGGTGCGCTGTATCCAATCGGCAAACCGACGGAGGCGACGGACCGGTGTCGGCGCATCGTTCAGCTCCTGCTTGGCGGCGACAATGTCGGCTCCGCCCTCAAAGCGTTTCACGAGCTCCGGAATGTGCTCGGGCTGGTCGGTGAAATCCGCCTGCATGACGATGAGGGCGTCGCGGCGCGCGTATCGCGTACGTCGCGAAACTTCGCGCACGAGTTTTTCCAGTGCGGCCCCGTATCCCAGACGTCGGGCGCCGCTGAGAATGGTGAGCGGGATTACCTCGGCATAGGGCTCGAGGATCGCGCGCGTACCGTCGGTGCTTCCATCGTCGTAGACGACGATCTCGTACTCGCGCGAATAATCCTGAAACACCCGGCGGATGCGCCACAGGAGCACACCAACGGTTTGGCCTTCGTTGTAGGTCGGAATGCAGATATAGATCAAAGGAATTCCGTGGCTTTGGGTACTACGGGTGGGGCCAAATTCTTACAGGGGTCTGACAGGCAAGATAGGAGCCTTCGCCATGCAGTCGCTACCCCGCGATCACTCTATTGTACACCTCAGCCGTTCGTTCGATCATGCGCTTGGAATCGAATTCACCCGCCCGCTGGCGCGCCCCCTCCGCCAGCATTGCTCGGAGGCCATCGTCGCTGATTAATGCCGCCGCGGCACGAACGAAGCCGGCGACATCGCCGGCAGGAACCAGCAACCCGCTCTTCCCATCTTCAATGACCTCCGGCAACCCGCCAACTGCAAACGCAATTGGTGGGATGCCAAGGGCCATTGCATCGATGACAGACGTGCCGAGTCCCTCGGAGCGGGCGGGATGCCACAGAACGTCGAGTCCAGACATGGCGTCGTGAATTTCCTCGACGAAACCGGCATCGAAGCTCTCGACGCCGGAAATCGTCGTGCCGCCTTTCCCCTTTCCACCGAGCAACACGATTCGCGTGCGACGAAACAGCTCGCCGGGAAGACGACGCGCGATACCCGACACCAAATCGAGCCCTTTCTCCTGGGTCATCGCGCCGACGATCCCGCAAATCACCGAGCTGGCCGGCCACCCGCGCTCGCGACGCCAGTTGCGCGGGCGTTTGATGACAGGAACAGGGACGCCGGAGTAGACGACTTCTATGCGATTAGCGGGAACACCGGCTTTCACCATCGCCGCCTTGACCGCGTTCGAGATCGCGATGAACGCATCAACACCGTACCGGTATTTGAGGCGGACCTGCTTCGGCGGAAAAGCCACGCGACGGGTGACAACGAGTTTCGTTTTTCGCTTGCCGATCAGCGCAATCCTGGCGATCGAATGCGACCGTGCGTCGTGCGCGTGCATGATGCGCGCGTCCCATTCGCGCGCGACAGCCCGCAGCTCGCGAGCAGAGCGAATGTCCCACTCACCGCGCAGCGTCAATCGATATGTGGGCAGTCCCGCCTGATCGGCTTTGCGAATGAGCGGCGATCCCGTAGGCGCGACGATGAGAGTGCGATAGCCGAGGTCGCGTAGTCCGGTCGCGAGCAGAAATACCTGACGTTGGCCGCCTCGCCAGCTGCGCCCGGAATCGACGTGAAGAATCCGGGGAAGTTCCACTACGACTGAAGTTGTTTCGCGAATGCTTTGAACAAGCCGCGGTCCCATGGCTCCGGAGAGTCGGTCATCTCCTCCGGGTGCCACTGAACCGCCATCACCCACCAATCCTCGTCAGTGGATTCGATCCCCTCGATGACGCCATCGGGTGAGCGCGCTGTCACGCGCATTCCTTCCGCGACTTGTTTCACCGATTGGTGGTGGAAGGAATTCACGCTGACGTGCTCGGCGCCGACCGCCCTGGCGATCAGTGAGCCGGGTTCGATATCGACGTCGTGGCTCCGCGACGTGCGCGCGCCATCCTCGTCGTGATCGATTTCAGTCTTACACTCGGAGGGGATGTCCTGAACGAGCGTTCCGCCGAGCGCAACGTTGAGGATCTGAATGCCGCGACAGATCGCGAGCACGGGTGTTCCGCGCGCACGAGCTTCTTCGATAAGTGCAGCCTCGGTTGCATCGCGCGCCGGGTTGACGGAACGTACCTTTTCGTGTCGTTCTTCGCCGTATCGAGCAGGGTCCACGTCTTCGCCGCCGGTGAGCACGAGTCCGGCGACGGAGTCGAGAACGGACGATGCAGAGTCGACACTGGAGAGTGGCGGGACTATCAGTGGTACAAGCCCTGCATTTTCCAGTGCCGTTACGTATGCGGCGGTTAGCCGGACACGACTAGTATCGCCATCAGGGCGGATGCTAGCGGTAACAGCAACTGTGCAGGCTGGAACCGGCTTGCGCGCGGACAACACGAGTGATCTCTCTTCGACTGGGTACGTGGACACTGCTCTTCGCCGCCGCGTCGGCGACAGTGGCTCAGCCCCAAAACCTGAATAGGCTACCCGTCACCTGCAAGGGGGAGCGTATCAGTCGGATCGACATCGATCCCAACCCGCCGTTCAGAGTCACCGGCAACAGTCTCTGGGCGAAGGTGGGACGATTTGCCGCCAAGCAGCACATGACGACGCGCGAGCCTGTGATCCGGCGCTTTCTGGCGTTGCAACAGGGTGATCGCTGTACCGAGCTCAGACGGGCCGAGACAGAGCGCATCCTGCGATCGCAGCCGTTTATTGCCGATGCGAGCGTGCTCGCGTATCCGGATGGGAACGGGGGCGTGACGCTGTCGGTTACGACAGTGGACGAAGTCTCGTTGATCGTCGGCGCCGGTTTCGGCGGCAGCGGCGGGCCGATTCATGCCTTCCAACTCGGCGAAGACAACCTCCTCGGAGCGGCCGTGCACGTGGACGCCGGCTGGAAGAGGGGTGAACGATTCCGCGACATCTATGCGGCACGGTTCATCGATTACCAGTTTCTTGGCCGGCCCTACCAACTTTTCGCCGAGGGCGGCCGGCGTGAGCTCGGCAGCGACTGGAGAACGGAGCTCAGTCACCCGTTCGTCACCGACCTGCAACGCCTGTCGTGGCGTACGACCGCCGGCGAACAGAACGGTTACTTCTACTTCAAGCGCCCCGGCGCGCTGGCAGCCGCGCTCAGGATCCGGCGGTCGTACAGTGACATTGGCGGAATAGTTCGTATCGGACCACCGCTCGGAAAACTTGCCCTCGTCGGCGGATCGCTTTCGTTCGAGGATGAAGACCCCGATGCAACACCCAAGACCATCAGCGATCTGGGCATTCTCGACGACACCAGCACGGCGCTGATCAACCGATACACGAAGCATCAAACCGCGCGCCTGAATGGCTTGTGGGGGATCCGCAATGTGCACTTCCTGCGAGTGAGTGGATTCGACGCGCTCGAAGGGACGCAGGACCTGCGTACCGGGTTCCAGCTCGCGACATTGCTCGGCAAGGGCGTGACCTTTCTGCGCGGTAAGGAGAGCGACTGGTTCGGATCGACGGACCTGTACGCTGGTATGGCATCGCCGATCATGTTCGCCGCGTTCGACGTGTCAGGCGAAGGACGCCGCGACGAGGAGGGCAACCCTGACGGGATGCTCGCCCATGGCCGCGGCGCGTTATACATCAAAACAATCAGCCGACAGACGATCATTTCCGATCTTGCCTTCAGCGGCGGCTGGAAGCAGCGCATTCCATTTCAGCTTTCATTCTCCGATCGTGACGGTGGGTTGCGTGGATTCAGATCGTCGGATGTCGGCGGAGGACGTCGTCTGGTGGCGCGGGTCGAGGACCGCTACCTGATCGGTCGCTACAAGTCGTTAGCTACAATCGCGGTGGCCGGATTCGCCGACGGCGGAAAACTCTGGGCAGGTGATTCGCCGTTCGGTGTGACTACTCCGTGGTCCGGCTCGGTTGGCTTCAGTGTGCTCGCTGCGTCGCCGCCACAATCACGCCGCACTGCGCGCGCGGATTTCGCGTTTCCCGTTCGCGGGCCCCACGGGAAAGGATGGGAAGTGCGGTTCTCGGTGACCGACGTCACTCGTGTGTTTCGACTCGAGCCGCGGGATATTTTCTACAATCGCGAGAGATCAGTGCCGTCCTCAGTCTTCAACTGGCCCTAGGACTGCGGATTGCGGACTAACGGCTCCGTGGTTCGAACCAACTAATCATTCCGCATCGACAACTAATTGAGAGCTCCGTACTAACTGCGAATCTCTAACCAGTTCTCGATGGTTCGCGGTGAGTTCGCATCCCGTGGGAACTGCAACAAAGGTAGGGAGGCTGCAGAAGCGCAGGTCGAAGGTCGCAGCTACGTCCTCGGCATTCGAAGCGTCGTGCTCATTGAATTCCAGGATCATACGCTGCGACCTGCCGCCCTGAGCCCTCTGCAACCTGCCTACCTTTTGCTGTCGTTGAATCGTCTGCGAACCTTCCGAACCAACTGCGAACCAGTTAGGACTTCGCAGTAGGTTCGAACCTCTCAATTAGTTATCGATGCGAAGTGATCAGTTGGTTCGAAATACGGAGCAATTAGTCCGCGGTTCGCAGTCTATCTTTGCCCAGCCGGGACTCCTTTCATCATCCTCCGCACGGCAAATACAAGCAGGCCGCACACGACTGCCGCGACGAAGAGCGAGATCGAAGTCTGGCGGAAGAGCAGCGGCATCTGGTCAAGCTTTTCCGGGTCGACTTTGCCGCCGACTAGTCCGGCGATGAGGTTGCCGATCGCTGACGCCATGAACCAGACGCCCATCATCTGACCCTTGAACTTGTAAGGCGCCAGCTTGGTCATCGAGCTGAGTCCGACCGGACTCAGTGACAACTCGCCGATGGTCTGGAAGAAGTAGCTCAATACCAGCCACCACGGCGAGACACGAATGTTGCCGCCAGCGCCAAGAACGATGTTCGCTGCCATCCACATCACTACGAACCCCAGTCCAGCGAAGAACAGTCCCCACGCAAACTTGGCCACGCTGGACGGATCCTTCCCCCGTTTGCCCAGCGCTATCCAGACCACCGCGAATACGGGCGCCAGCGCAATCACGAACACGGAGTTGGCCGCCTGCAGCCAGAGCGTCGGCATCTCCCAACCAAATACCACGCGATTAGTGTAATCACGGGCGAAAAGATTGAGCGACGTCGGTGCCTGCTCGAAAGCCGCCCAGAAAATTGTCGCGAAGAAGAAGAGGAGGATGATCACGACGACGCGTTTCTTCTCTTCGGTGGTGAGACCGCCGCCGACGAACAGGTAAACGAAGTAGAGCAGCGCCAACGCCAGCATGATCAGGCTCATCTTTTGAGCCAGCGACACCGGATTGATGTGGATCACGCCCGCCATCGTCAGGACCACCAATAGTGCAATCACAGCTACACCGATCAGCGCCGACATTTTGACCCGTCGGTGTTCGCGCGGATCTGTTGAAGCGGGTGTCGTTCCGATGTCGCCCAGGGTCTTATCGGCGCGCAATCGATAGGTAATGAGTCCGAGCAACATGCCAACACCGGCGGCACCGAAGCCGAGATGCCAGCCGACCTTCTCGCCGAGCACGCCCGTGACGAGGGGTGCCACCAATGCGCCGATGTTGATGCCCATGTAGAAAATCGAGAAACCGGCATCACGACGCGATCCGCCCTCCGGATAAAGATCACCAACGATCGCGGAGATATTGGGCTTGAGCAGTCCGGTGCCAATCACGATGAAGATCAGCCCGATGAAGAACGCCGAGTGGGCGAAGACGATCGACAGCGCAATCGAAAGGTGTCCGAGCGCGATGAAAATGCCGCCGTACCAAATCGAGCGGCGCAATCCAAGCCAGCGGTCGGCGATCCATCCGCCGGGAAGGGATGCGAGGTAGACGCATGCCGCATAGATGCCGACGATCGACGATGCGGTGTCGCGCTCGAAGGCAAAACCGCCCTGTGTGAGGGCGGCGGTCATGAACAGCACGAGCAGTGGGCGGATTCCGTAGTACGAGAACCGCTCCCACATCTCGGTGAAGAAGAGGGTGGACAATCCGACCGGGTGTCCGAAGAAGCGACGCTCGCTCACACCGCGGCCTATTGCCGGAGGTGGCTCGTCCAGCGTTACGGTGCCTGCCGAAGGCTGCTCGAAGACGTTTTTGTCGTGTTTCGACATGGTCGGAAGGATTGAGGGACGGGGGAAGCGGGAAGCGGGAAGCGAAGGTGCCGGTTAAGCGTGAACAGATGCAAGCGGCAGATACCGCTCTGGTGGATGTACGCCGCCGGCCTCCTTTTGTTGCTCCCAGCTGATCGTGGTCGGTGGCTGTTTAATGCATGCCGCGAAATGTCCCGGCGTTTTTTCTTCAAGTGGTGGTACGATCTTCATGCAAGCGACGTCCTTTGCCGGATGATGGCAGCGCGGATGGAAAACGCAGCCGGGTGGCGGACTCGCCGGAGACGGAACATCACCCTCTAGAATGATTCTCTGCTTGCGCGCCTTTGGATCCGCGACGGGTACTGCAGACAAGAGTGCCTGCGTGTAGGGCATCAGCGGCTCGCGATAGAGATCATCCGCCGTAGCGAGCTCGACGACCTTTCCCAGATACATCACTGCAACGCGATCGGCGATGTGCTCGACGACCGAGAGATCGTGCGCAATGAACATGTAGGTGAGGTTGTGCTCGCGCTGCAGGTCCTCGAGGAGATTTATCACCTGTGCCTGCACAGATACGTCGAGCGCCGACACCGGCTCATCGCAGACGATGAACTTCGGTTCAACCGAGAGGGCCCGCGCGATGCCGATGCGCTGGCGCTGTCCCCCCGAAAATTCGTGCGGATATCGGTTCGAGTATTCGGCGCGCAGTCCGACTTCCTGCAACAGCTGGCGGACCCGCGCGTCGGCGGCGGCTCCTTCCGCGAGCTTGTGGATCGTCAGCCCTTCGCGGATGATCGCGCCGACCGTCATGCGCGGATTGAGCGAAGACACTGGATCCTGGAAGATGATCTGCATCTCGCGGCGCAGCGCACGCAGCTCGCCGCGATCGAGGGCGCGTACGTCCTTGCCTTCAAACTGTATCTCGCCCGACGTGGGCTCGATCAAACGCAGGATCGCGCGGCCAGTCGTCGTCTTGCCACAGCCGGATTCGCCGACGACGCCGAGCGTCTCGCCGCGCGCTACATCGAGCGAGACATCGTTGACCGCTTTCACCGCCCCCACCTGCCGCGAGAACACTCCCTTCTTGATCGGAAACTCCTTGCGGAGATTCCGCACTGAAAGCAGCGCGCTGCCCGGTGCCGGCTGCTGGCCGCTCGCTGTCCCTTTCATGCTGCGCCGGCTCCTTCGCGTATCACGAGCGGATCATGCGGCTGATTGCGCCGCTGCGGCTCCTTTGCCAGGTGGCAGCGCGACTTGTGATTTGCTCCGACGTCATATAGCGGTGGATGCTCGTGCTCGGGCAAATCCCATGAGTAGCGGCACCGCTCAAAAAACCGGCAGCCCTGTGGCCAGCTCGTCGGCGCGGGGACTGTTCCGGGAATGACGTTCAGCCTTTCGGTATCGTGACCGATGTGTGGCATCGAGCGCATCAATCCTTCCGTATATGGATGATGTGGATGCGCAAACAGCTCGGTCACATTCGCTTCCTCCACAACTTCGCCCGCATACATCACGATCACCCGCGATGTCGTCTCGGCGATCACACCAAGATCGTGCGTGATCATCAGAATCGAGGTCCCGAACTCCTTCTGCAGATTCAACAGCAGATCCAGAATCTGCGCCTGGATGGTGACGTCGAGCGCGGTTGTCGGCTCGTCGGCGATGATGAGTGCGGGTTTCATGATCAGCGCCATGGCGATGAGTACTCGCTGGCGCATGCCGCCCGACAACTGGTGAGGGTACTGCTTCGCCCTTTCCTCTGGCGAAGGAATACCCGTGAGAGCGAGCGTCTCGACGGCGCGGTCCCACGCCCGTCTGCGACTCACGCCACCGTGCACCCGAACCACTTCCGCGACCTGATCACCGACACTGAATACCGGGTTGAGCGCCGACATCGGCTCCTGGAAGATCATCGAGATGCGATTACCGCGAATGTCACGCATGGCATTGTCGTCGAGGGTGACTATATCCTTGCCCTCGAACTCGATGCGACTGCCCGGCTCGATGCGTCCGGGCGGCTGAATCAATCTGAGAATGGAAAGCGCGGTGACGGACTTACCGCAGCCGGATTCGCCGACGATGCCGACGGTCTCACCCTCGCCGATATCGAAAGAGACCCCATCCACCGACCGGGCGACGCCGGCCTCGGTGTAGAAGTAAGTGCGAAGATCGCGAATGGAGAGAAGAGGAGTCATCGGCGCTCGTAGACGTCGCGCAGCGATTCGCCGAGCACGTTCAATGTCATCACCGTCGTTACCATGAAAAGTCCTGGAAACAATGACATCCACCAAAGCCGTGCAATCTGATCGGAGCCGTCATAGATGATGTTGCCCCAGCTCGCCAACGGTTGGGGCACTCCAATTCCAAGGAAGGAAAGCCCCGCTTCGAGAACGATCACGTGCGCGATCCCCAACGTTGCAGCAACAACTATCGGTGAGACGAGATTCGGCAGCAGATGTCGCACCAGAATCCGTCGTCGGCTCGCTCCCAACGCCTCGGCAGCCGTCACGAATTCGGCGTGTTTCAACGCAAGAACCTGACCTCTGACAATGCGACTGAGCCCGAACCAGCCGGTCAATCCGAGGAAAAGGATCAGCGCGCCGATCGAGAGATGCGGCCACGCCACCAGAACGCCGAGCAGCAACAACAGTCGTGGAATAGAAAGCAGCGCGTCGAGAAAACGCATCATGATCGCGTCAACAACGCCACCGGCGTATCCGGATATCGCACCGTACGCGACGCCAAATGTCAGACTGACGAGCGTCGCCAGGACGCCGATCATGAGCGACAGTCGGGCACCGTAGATCACTCTGCTCAGAACATCTCTGCTGTAAGGATCGGTTCCGAACGGATGCGCGATTGAGGGTGGCAAGTCCTTCGCTGCCACAATGTCGGGTTGCGCGGCCGGATCATACGGCGCGATCAATGGCGCCAGCACGGCAATCAGAACGATCACCGCCAGCACGACGAGAGCGACCCGTGACGAGCGTTTCCGCAAAAGAGCGCGCACTCCGAGCCCGAGCGGCGACTCGCGCGGTTTCGCCGGATCAGTGCGCGCGGAGCCTTGGGTCTGCCCAGGCATAAAGCAGGTCAGCCAACAGACTTCCCAACGTGACCAGGATGCTGCCGATGATCACGCCGCCAACGACAAGAGGGTAGTCACGAGAGCTGATTGCATTGACTACCGCATAGCCCATCCCCGGCCACGCAAAAATCTTTTCGATGAAAAAAGCGCCGGTGAGAAGTGCAGGGAAGGAGAGCCCGACCAGGGTGATGATCGGCAGCAATGCGTTACGGAGCACGTGGCGCCGCAGGACCTGCCCCTCTGTTAACCCCTTGAGGCGCGCGGTGCGCACGTAATCCGCCGGCAGCACGTCGAGCAGAGCGGCGCGCTGGAATCGTGCGACACTGGCTGATGCAAGCAGGATCAATGTGAGCGCTGGCAGCGCCAGATGACGCAGCCGGTCCACGATCCGGCCACCGAGGCCGAGGAACTCGTGCATCACCGGGTCAATTGCTCCGCCAACGGGGAAAATCGGCAGCCAGTAGGTGAAGGCGAGTAGCGCCAGGATGCCGAGCCAGAAATCCGGCATCGAAAAAAAGAACAGCGTGATCGCGCTGAGGGTCTGATCGATCGCTGTCCCTTTGCGCGAGACCTGAAAGAGCGCAATGAGAATTCCGAGCGCGAAGCTCCCAACCAGTGCGATCGACATCAACAGCAGGGTGTTAGGTAGAGCGCTGGAGAGGACTTCTCTCACCGGTCGATCGTGCGAGAATGACCACCCGAGCTCACCGTGAGCGAGCGCGTTAAAGTAGCGCACGAACTGCTCGGCGAGGGGACGGTCCAATCCGTACTGCGCGCGCAGGGTCGCTCGCACCTTCTCGCTAACATTGGGATTATCGAGGAGGGCGCTGAAAGGATCGCCGGGCGCGAGGTGAATCAGCGCAAACGTGATTGCCGCGACGATCGCGACAATCACTGCCGCCTGGCCGAGCCGACGCGCGATGTAGCGGAGCACCCGCTACGGAGTTTTCTTGCCCGCCGGTTGAGCGGGTGCGTTGCTGGTTGGGGCGGAGCCGGCTGCTGGACCCGGAGGAATGCTGTCTCGCGCGATTCGTTTGTCGGCGGGAATCCACCAATCGGGAAGACGTGCCCACCACGAGTCGGGTCTCATGCCGGTCGGTTGCAGCCGGGCGTGGTAGCCGACGATTTGTCCGGGCTCCGCGAGCCAGATTGCGGGCGCGTCCCGGACGATCGTTTCGTATGCCCTCGTGAAATAAGCGCGGCGCCTGCTGATGTCGAATGAGTTGACCGCGCTGTCGACGTATGCATCGAAGACGGGACTCTCATAAGAGCCGAAGTTATTGCCGCTGGAGGCGCGAGAAGCGGCCGTGCCCCATGATCCGCGGACCGCTCCCGGGCTTGGTTGCGTATTCCACTGCCCGATCCTGGCGTCAAATACACGCTTCCGGATCTTGTCGACCAGTGCCGGGAATGCCAACTGCTCGACATCTACTTTGACGCCTGCCTGACGCAGCTGCTCCTGCACCAGCACCGCCGTCTGCACGTTGACTTTACTCGACGCGGAAACCGAGATCGTGAACCGCAGCGGGCGACCGTCGCGCACGCGGACGCTGTCGCGCGTTGAGAGGTGCCAGCCCAGCGAATCGAGAAGGGCGCGAGCGCCCGCGAGATCGTACGGGATCTGCGGAATGTTCGGGTCTGTCGTCGGATACGTCCGCACGGTCGGCCCCAACGCGGGTCGCGCCAGCGTATCGTATGTGCTGCGCACGATGGCTGCCCTGTCGGTAGCCATCGTCAGCGCGCGGCGCAAATTGCGATTGCCGAATATCGGATGTGGCCGGTCGTGATCGGCAGGGTTGCGCAGATTGAATTGAATGAAGGTGTAGGCGAGCCACGGATTCAGCCTTACGCTCAAGGTCGGATGCTTTTTCACTTCCGCGACATTCTCTGGCCGCAGGTTCTCGAAGAAATCGATCTCACCACTGAGAAAGCGCGTCAGCAACGTGTTGAAGTCGGGAGCAATGCTCCAGATCAATCGGCTGATTTTGGGAGCGCCGCGATAATTGGCCGTGTCGGCGACGAGCTCGACCGCTGCCGACGGAATCCAGCGAGCGAATCTGTATTGTCCCGACCCGATCGGATTCTTCGCCAGTGCCGAGGCGCGCCAGCCGGCCGGAGCGATGTCCTTCCAGACATGCTCGGGCATGATCGGGTTCTGAAAGACGGCGTCGTAGAACTGCTGCGGCGAGCGGGTGTGAAACCAGAATACGGCCGTCGCTGAATCCGGCGTGCTCACCGAATCGATGTTGGCGATGACCGACGCCGTCGGCGAGCCGAGTGTGGAGTCCTTGGTGCTGGCAATGGTGAAGCGAACATCGCTCGAACGGACCGGCTGGCCGTCGTGCCACCGTGCATTCGGATTGATGTGGAACGAGATGCTCAGCGAATCGCGCGACCACGTCCATCGATCTGCGAGTCTGGGGGTGAACCCTCTGTCACCGACAATGTTGAGCGAGTCCCCTATATCGGCCAGGCGATCGTAGATCATGTCGACGATCTCGGCGGCGGTCGTCGTCTGGACGAGAGATGGAATCAGCGCATCAGGGTCGCCGCCCGCCGCGATCGCCATCGTCCCGCCGGCGCTCTTGCCCGATTCAGTGCCGCAT
>DASUZC010000182.1:0-3127 GCA_036377095.1 Gemmatimonadaceae bacterium | reverse complement strand
AGAACCCGCTTGTTGCAGACGCGGAGATCGATCCTCTCGCAGAGATCGAAGAGTGAGCGGAACGGTCCATCCTTGCTGCGAGCGTTGAGAATTGATTCGATCGCTGCGCGACCGACGTTGCGAATTCCCCCGAGACCGAAGCGGATCTTCGTGTCGCCAACGACCCTGAACTTGTAGCCCGACTCGTTCACATCGGGCGGAAGAATCTCCAGGCCAGGCTCAACGGCTCCCGGCACGTGGAGCTGGCGCGCCTCGTTGATGTATTTGACGACGTTGTCGGTATCGCCGATCTGTGAGGAGAGCAGCGCCGCCACGAAGTCCGCCGGATGGTGCGCCTTCAGCCACGCAGTGTGATAGGAGAGGATCGAGTAGGCGACGGAGTGGGACTTGTTGAACCCGTAACGGCCGAACGTCTCGATCTGACTGGCAATTTCCTCGATCGTCGCAGGATCGTAGCCGCGTGAGATCGACTTCTCGATGAACTTGCCAAGCTCCTGCCGAATGAGCTCAGCGTCCTTCTTGCCGACTGCCTTTCGCAGTACGTCCGCTTCGGCCAGCGAGATACCCGCCACCACCTGCGCGATTCTCATCACCTGCTCCTGATAGGTGATGACGCCATAAGTGGGTTGGAGAATCGGCTCCAGCTCGGGGAGGATGTAGCTGACCGGCTCTTCGCCGCGCTTCCGCTTCATGTAGACGCGATGCATTCCAGCGTCGAGCGGTCCTGGCCGCATCAGAGCGTTCGACGCGACGAGATCGTCGAATCGATCCGCGCGAATGCTCTTGAGCATGTCCGTCGCCAGCGGCGATTCAAACTGGAATACGCCGACAGTTCGCCCTGCGCGCAGCATCCGATACGTCTCGACGTCGTCGAGCTTGAGAGAATCGAGATCGGGCGCCGAGCCTGTTCGTTCCCTGATCGAGCGCAGCGTGTCGCTGATGACGGTGAGCGTCGTCAGGCCGAGGAAGTCGATCTTCAGCATGCCCGCACGCTCGAGCGCATTCATGTCGTACTGAGTAACGACAACTGAATCTTCGCTGCCGTTGCCCGATCCGGCGCCCTTGGAGGGTTGCGTGCAAATGGGGACGTAATCGTCGAGCGGACCGGGCGCAATGACGACACCTGCCGCGTGCACACCGGCGTGGCGCGAGAGACCTTCCAGTTTCTGCGCGTAGTCGAGGAGCTGGCGATAGCGCTCCTTGCGCTCTCTCACTTCGGGCGCGTCGTCCTTGCGAGTCTGGTAGAACTCCTTGATCTCCGGAATCCTCTCCTTCGCTTCGCCGACGGTGAGCGAGAAATTCGGATGATTGGGGATCAACTTGGCGAGATAGTCAGTCTCGGATGGCGTGAAGCCGAGGGTGCGACCGACATCCTTGATTGCCGCGCGCGACTTGAGCGTTCCGAAGGTGATGATCTGACCGACGGAGTCGCGTCCGTATTTCTGACGCACATACTCGATGACTTCGCCGCGTCGCTCGAAGCAGAAGTCGACATCGATGTCAGGCATCGATACACGATCGGGGTTCAGAAAGCGCTCGAAGAGAAGATCGAATTCGAGCGGATCGATGTCGGTGATGCGCAGGGAGTAGGCAACGAGCGATCCGGCCGCGGAGCCGCGCCCGGGACCGACGGGAATCCCCTTCTCACGGGCCGCTTTGATGAAATCGGCGACGATCAGGAAATAGCCGGCGTAGCCGGTTTTGGTGATGACGCCAAGCTCGTAGTCCAGGCGCTCGCGGACGTTGGGCGGAAGCTCGGCTCCGTAACGCTCGCGTGCTCCCGCTTCGGCCAGTTGAACCAGCAGGTCGTTTTCCGTCTTGAATTCCGGCGGTAGCGGGAACGCAGGAACCCGATACTGCTTGGAAAACTGTATCGAGCTCTCCTCGGCGATGCGCAAAGTGTTGTCGAGGACGTCGCGACGGTCGGGAAATGATTGCGCGATCTCGGGTGCGCTCTTGAAGTAGAGACCTTCGTCGTAGCGCATCCGATTGGTATCGGAAAAATCCTTGCCCAGCCCGATGCAGAGAAGAACATCGTGCGCGTCATGGTCGCTGCGGGCGAGGAAGTGCGCGTCGTTGGTAGCGAGGACGGGCAGGCTCAGATCAGCGGCGAGCTTGAAGATTTTCTTGTTGAGCGCTGCTTGTCCGTCGGAGTCGTGCGCCTGGACTTCCAGGTAGTAACGATCCCGAAAAACATCGGCGTACCATGAAGCAACGTCTCTGGCCTGATCGTACTCGTCACACTGCAGGTGGTGCGCGATCTCGCCGGCCATGCAGGCGGAGGAAATGACAATGCCTTCGTTGTATTTGGCGAGCAGCTCCCGATCCATACGCGGCTTGGCGTAGAAGCCTTCCGTGTAGGCGAGGGAGGAGAGCTTCACTAGATTCTTGTACCCTGTCGAGTTCTGGGCCAGCAGAACCAGATGGAAATAGGGCTTACCGCGGTCGCCGCCGACGCGATCGCGGGCGCGTCGATCGCCCGGCGCGATATACGCTTCCATGCCGATTATCGGCTTGATGCCCGCTTTCTTCGCTTTTTCCTGGAACTCCCACGCCGCATGAAGGTTACCGTGGTCGGTAATGGCGAGGGCCGGCTGTTCGAATTCGAGCGCCCTTGCGATCAGGTCATCGATCCGGTTGGCGCCGTCGAGGAGGGAGTATTCTGAGTGACAGTGAAGGTGAACGAAGGACACGTGGTAAGATAATGCGACGCGGATTGGTGGCGATAGCGGCGGTCGTCGGCGCGGTGTGGCTAATTTCTGCTCCCACAGCCTGTTACCTCAGTCGTGGGGCGTGGGAGGAAGCCAAAATCCTGCGTCGGCGCGAGCCGATTTCGGACGTGATTCGGCAGCCGGGGACGCCGTCGGCGGTTCGTGAGAAGCTAAAAGTGGTTTTAGCGGCCAGACAGTACGCAAAAGACAGCATTAAGCTGCGTGCCAAAGACAGTTTCACGACATACTCCCGCCTTGATCACGACACTTTGGTGCTTGTTGTATCAGCGGCTTACCGTGATACCCTCAAGCCGTATACGTGGTGGTTTCCGATCGTGGGAAGCGTGCCTTACAAAGGCTACTTCGATTTCGCCGCCGCCAAGCGGGACGCCCAAAAACTTTACGACGATGGGTTC
>DASUZC010000181.1:0-7434 GCA_036377095.1 Gemmatimonadaceae bacterium | reverse complement strand
CTACGCGTTGATGCCTGACCTGCCCAAGATCGAGACCGTGCGCCTCGCGGCAATCGCCGAGCGTCAGCGGCCGTTTTCAAACGCGCCAATCGTTGGTGATGTCAGAAGGTCGGAGGGCGGCGTTTGATCGCTCGCGTGAAGGGCAAGCTCGTCTCAAAGGACATCGATTCGATTGAAGTGATGACGAGTGGTGGCGTTGCCTATGAGCTGACCATCCCGCTCAACGTATTCGAGGGACTGCCCCGACTCGAGGAAGATGTGTCGCTGCACACGTCGCTGGTGGTGAAAGAGGATTCGTGGCAGCTGTTTGGCTTCCTGAGCCTGTTCGAGAAGCGGTTGTTCGAAAAGCTTCTAACAGCCAATGGCATTGGACCGTCGCTGGCCATCGGCATGCTGTCCGCTTTATCTGCCACCCGGCTCATCCGTGCGATTCGTGAAAAGGACATTCCGACACTTCAGGGCGTTCCACGCGTAGGTAGGAAGAAAGCGGAGCGCCTGATCCTCGATCTTGGTGACAAACTGGATGGGCTCGGCGAGACGACGGGAACCTCCGCCGCTCCAGCCAGTGCGTCCGCCGATGACGCGATGCGCGCGCTTGTCTCGCTCGGCTACAATAGTGCCGAAGCCGAGCGGGGTGTGCGGGCAGCGCTGGATGCTGGCGGTGGCGGAAAGTCGGCGGCAGAATTGATCAGAGCAGCGTTGGCGAAACTTGGAGGGAAGTGATGTCAAAGTATCCGCTTTACGTTCTTGCAGTCGTGGGGCTGACCGCGTGTGCAACTCCGGCTCCCGGCAATGTGGGCCTTCGTGACTACAACGTCATCAAGCAAAATGAGATTACGGCGCAAAACGGGATCAACGCTTTCGAGCTGATCAGTCATCTGCGCCCCAGCTACCTGAAGACGCGGGGCCGCAGCAGCATCAACAATGCGTCGGTTAGCACTGAGTACGCCTCGGTGTTCCTGGACGGACAGTACTTCGGCGATTTGACCAGCCTGCGCAACATCCCGTCGATGAACATCATGGAGATCCACTACCTTCCGTCCAATGAGTCTGTTACACGGTACGGCATGCAGTACGGAAGCGGTGTCATCGACATAAGAACCCGCTAACGATGACACGCGCCGTCGGGGTTGGAACTGTCGCTCTGATCATCCTGCTGAGCGGTTGCGCGCGGCCTAGTGTCTTTCGCCTGTCGATGCGCAGTCCGAGCACCAGTCGATCGATGGCGCGACTGGTCGCCGAGAGTGAGGTGCGACTTGCCGAGCAACAGCGATTCGATGCGATGATGAAAGGCGATCTCGTCGCGCTGGACACGCTGCTCGACGAGGAGCTCACCTACGTCCCCGGGAAAGGGTCGATCCAGTCGAGGAAGGAGTTCATCGACGCAATCAAAAAACGCTCGACAGTGTACGACTCGATAACGCCGCGTGACGTGCGGGTGCGGGTGTTTCACGGTCTCGCGCTCGCCACCGGTCGCGCCGAGCAGCAGGTACGTAACAGCAAGGGTTCTAGCAGGTTCACCGTTCGATTCACTGAGGTGTACGTGCGGCGTGAAGGCCGTTGGTTGCTCAGCGCATGGGAAGCGAAGCGACTCGCGAGCAGCTGATGCTGTCATGAAGACGCACGTCGGGAGGTGGGCACAATGAAGAGTGTTTACCTGTTGGCGCTGGCGGCGGTTGTAGCCTGCGCGTCGAGCAAGAGCGATCGGGCGAGTCCTAATCTGGGATCCGATCGCAACGTTATCACCGAACAGGAAATCCGGTCGGTGCCCGCCGCCAATCTCTACGAGCTGGTGGAGAAGCTGCGGCCCCAGATGCTGCGCGCGCACGGCCAGTCGACATTGGGTGGCAGCACGGCGAGCGACTTCCCGGTCGTTTATGTGGACGGGCGCAGCTACGGTGACATTGGGTCGCTGCGCAGTCTGATTCCGAGCCAGGTGTCGCTGGTGCGGTACTACGACGCGACGAACGCTGCGGGAAAGTTCGGATTGACCGGGGGCAGTGGCGTGATCGAGGTCCTCATCCGCCAGTAGCCGCTCAGGGCAGGGGTGGCTTTCCCCGTTTCCAGAGCGCTGCGGCGAGAATGATTGCGAGCACGATGCCGAGGATGACGCCGAGGCGCATTGACCTGCTCGGGAGGTAGATGCGTCATCATCACCAGCTAGAGTGCGTTTGTCAAACCTCCACGCGTAACAGAGTGTCTCAAAGATTGCAAACGCGTGGTTCCATCTGCAGCTTGACGAAGTGGTAAGAGGAGGAATGCTGAATGTCGGTAAGACTTTTCTACTCGATTGCAATCGCGGCTCTCGTTGGGTGCGCGAGCAGTGGCGCCAACGCCGGCGGCGCCAGACAGAGCTACGCCGTGTTGACGGCCGAGGAAATCCAGCAAGCACATGCGGACGCGACATCGGCGTATGATGCGATTGCGCGGCTGCGCCCCAATTGGCTGGCGCCGAAGGGGCAGACGTCGGGCTACTACGGCGCGGGCACACAGTACCCGACGGTTTTTCTCGACGGCCAGGCGTACGGTGACATAAACACACTCAAGACCATCGCTGGTTACAACGTCGGTTCGGTCCAATACTACGACGTAACGCAGGCAGGAGCGCGGTTTGGGATCAAGGGCGGCGCGAGCGGTGTGCTCGAGGTGGTGTCGAAGAGCGCCGGGGCGCGGTAGCTAAGTTAGTGCGGCGGTTCGGCCCGCCGGTTGGTCGCCAACGTGCTATGATTTCTCAGATGTCTCTCATCAGAACGGGCAAGCGTGATGACTGAATCTCAGACGGTCTCTCAGCGTGCGGCGACAGCAATGCGTGCGCGCAGCTTCACGGAGTCGGTGATTCGCGAGATGACGCGGGTCGCCAGTCAATACGGCGCGATCAACCTGGCGCAGGGATTTCCTGATTTCCCGATGCCGGAGCCGATGAAGGATGCGGCGTGCGCGGCGATCAAGGGCGACATCAATCAATACGCGATCACCTGGGGTTCGCCCGCGCTGCGGTTAGCGATCGCCGAGAAATACCGGCAGTGGTACAACATGGAAGTGGATCCGGAGCGCGAGATCACGGTGTGCTGCGGCGCGACGGAAGCCATGGCGTCTGTGTTCCTCGCGCTCGTCGATCCGGGCGACGAAGTGATCGTGTTCGAGCCGTATTACGAGAACTACGGTCCCGACGCGATTCTCGCCGGGGCGAAGCCGGTGTTCGTGCCGATGGAGCCGCCCGACTGGAAGATCGATCCTGACAAATTGCGCGCAGCCTTTTCCAACAAGACTCGCGCAATTGTCGTAAATACGCCCCACAATCCGACCGGCCGGGTCTTCACGCGCGACGAGATCTCACTGATCGCGGAGCTGTGTCAGAAGTGGGATGCGATCGCGATCACCGACGAGATCTACGAGCACATTCGCTATGCCGGCGGGCATCACGTGCTGGCGACGTGGCCTGGTATGCGTGAGCGAACCGTCACGATCTCGGGATTGTCAAAGACTTTCAGCTGTACAGGCTGGAGACTTGGCTACGCAATCGCGCCGTTCGAGATGAGCTCGCCGATTCGCAAGATCCACGACTTTTTGACTGTGGGTGCGCCGGCTCCGCTCCAGGCGGCGGGGGCGATTGGGATGGCCTTCGATTCCGATTACTACAACCATCTCGCGTTGGAGTATCGCGCGCGCAGGGACATCATGTGCGCGGCGTTGGATGAGGCGGGGTTCAAGTACGCTGCGCCGGAGGGCGCCTACTATATACTGGCGGATTTCTCGGAGATCTCGGATCTCGAGTCGCGGGACTTTGCTTTATGGCTCGCGAAAGAAGTAGGGGTCGCGACGGTGCCCGGGATGAGTTTTTACTCTAGTCCGGAACTCGGTAAGACCGTTACGCGGTTCGCGTTCTGCAAGAAAACGGAGACGCTGAACAAGGCAGCAGAGCGACTGGCCTCGTTGCAGGCACGCGTATGAGTGCACGGGTCAGCTCGACCCTTGCACTTTTCATAGCCTTTCCCGCGTTCGCACAATCCGGGCTGCAAGGCAATTGGCAGGGTTCGTGGATCCGCGAGGGCTCGTCTCTCGCCGTGACCTTCAGCTTTCAGCAGGTGAACGACTCCACGATCACCGGATCTCTTGGCGCGGATCAGTTGCGGGCGATCGGAATCCCGCTGTCCAAAATCTCCTACCGCCCACCGGCCGTCCATTTTGAAATCGTGGGCGACGCAACGACAGCCATGTTCGACGGCGTCCTGGCGGGTGATTCCATTAGCGGAAAGGTCAAGGACGGCTCCGCCGAAGGACAGTTTGTCATACGACGTGCGCCGGGTCTCGCCGCGAATCCGTATCGCACAGAAGAAATCTCGTTTCAAAACGGAGATGTAAAGCTCGCCGGCTCGCTGCTGATTCCAAGCGACGGAAAACAGAAGCACCCCGCGATGCTGTTCCTGCAAGGCTCGGGTCCGGAGGGTCGTTACGCCAACCGCTTCCTTGGTGACCTGGTCGCCCGTCAGGGCGTTGCGGCCCTGATCTACGACAAGCGAGGGGTAGGCGGGTCGACGGGCAATTGGCGCAATTCCACGTTCAGCGACCTGGCGCAGGATGCGATTGCTGGAGTGGAGTTTCTCAGGAATCGAACGGACATCGATCCCCGGCGTATCGGGATTTACGGTCACAGTCAGGGAGCGACGATTGCGCCACTGGTGGCTTCGCAATCTCCGGCGGTTTCGTTTGTCATTGCGTCGGCCGCGTCTGGACTTCCTGCCGCCGAAGTAGAGCGTTACAGCCTCCGCAATTCACTCGGCCGAGACGTACTCACCGCCGATGAAACGCGCGAAGCGCACCGGTACGTGGACCTTGTAGTCGAATCGGGGCGCCTCGGATATCGCACCGCGGCCCTGGATTCCGCCATCGCGCGCGATAGCACGGCGAAGTGGTTCTTCGCCGCGCCGCCGAACGACAATTATTACTGGAAGTTCTCGAAGCAGATCGCCGACTACAACGCGGCGACCTATTGGAGAAACGTCCACGTACCCGTGCTCTTTTTGTATGGTGAGAAGGACCAGCGAGTGCCGGTCAAAGAGAGCGTGCGGAACATCGAGGCGGCGCTAAAGGCCGCCAACAATCGCCGCTACACGATCAGGATCTTCCCCAACGCAAATCACACGCTGCGGGTGGCATCGACCGGCAGCAGCTTCGCGTGGCCCAGCAACCCTCCCGGCTATCTTGAAACTCTAAGACAGTGGGTCTCTGAGGTAACGCGCTCGACATCACCGAGGTGAACCATGCGCGCATCCCTGGTTAGCATCGCTACTGCGTCACTCCTCCTTGCCTGCACCACGTCCAAATCGGGTGACGCCAAGACGGACACTCTGGCGAATGTTCAGCCTGATTCTACGCGACCGATCGCCTCGCCGAGCGGATTCGCACAACCGGAAGCCGTACGCTACGACCCCGAACAGGACGTCTATTTCGTCAGCAACTTTGGACCGGGTGACGCGCAGGCGAAAGACAACAACGGCTTCATCTCCCGAATGGCTCCGGATGGAGCGATACAGCAGCTCCAGTTCATCGCGGGCGGTAAAGGCGGAGTCACTCTACACGCGCCGCGGGGGATGTTCATCACCGGCGATACGCTGTGGGTCGCGGACGAGGACGCGGTGCGCGGGTTCAATCGCAAAACGGGCGCGCCGTTAGCGACTGCCAATTTCTCTGCCTACAAGCTCGGATTTCTCAACGACGTCGCGGCGGACGCAGATGGGGAGTACGTGACCGACACTGGAACGAATACGATCTACCGCATTGCCAAAGGACAGGTGACTGTCGCGTTCCAGGACAAATCGCTCGGCGGTCCAAACGGAATTACCTGGGATGCAGCAAAGCGCCGATTCATCGTCGTTCCGTACGGCGGTGACTCCGTGATCTTTGCGTGGACACCTGGCGCCAAGACGCTCACGACGGTTGGCAGGAGCTCCAGCAACAAGTTCGACGGTGTCGAAGTTCTGCCCGGGGGCACCATCCTCGCGTCGAGCCAGGGTGATTCCGCTCTGCACCTGTTCAGCGGCGACCAGGGCCAACCGATCGTCAAGGTTGGCGGGGCGCCGGCTGACATCGCCATCGATACGAAGCGGAACCGGGTGGCCGTTCCGTTCGTGGACCGGAGCATTGTAGAGATCTGGCAGCTACCGGCCAGGCGGTAGCGCGGCTTGTTTCACTATCTTTGAGTATGTCTCGAGCTGAAATCACCACTCCTGAGATCATACCGGATGAGAGCGTAGTCGAGCTCTCGCTCCGCCCCCAGCGGCTGTCCGAATTCATCGGTCAGGACCGGGTCAAGGAATCCCTACGCATCTACATCGATGCGGCCCTCGCCCGCCGCGAGCCGCTCGACCATACACTTTTCTTCGGCCCACCCGGTCTCGGCAAGACCACTCTCGCTGAACTGATCGCGAGAGAGCTCGGCGTAAATATTCGCAGCACTTCCGGTCCCGCACTCGAAAAACCCGGCGACCTCGTAGGCACTCTCACGAATCTTCGCGAAGGCGACATCCTCTTCATCGACGAGATCCATCGCCTGCGGCCAATCATCGAAGAATTCCTCTATCCGGCGATGGAGGACTACAAAATCGACATCCGCCTTTCCGAAGGACCAAAGGCGCAGACGATCACGATGCCGATCGAGAAGTTCACGCTCATCGGCGCCACCACCCGGCTCGGCATGCTCACTCCGCCGATGCGTGCACGGTTCGGGATCGAGATGCGGCTCAATTTTTATCCCGCCGCCGACCTCGAGCAGATCGTCCACCGCACCGCCGAAGTGATGCAGGTTGACATCGATGAGGAAGGAGGGAAGGAGATCGCCAAGAGATCGCGCGGGACTCCGCGTGTCGCCAATCGTCTCCTCAGACGCATCCGCGACTTCGCGCAGGTTCGCGCAGGCGGACAAATCAATCGCAAGGTCGCCGCCGACGCGTTGCAGCTGCTCGAAGTCGATCAGTTCGGGCTCGACGACATGGACTCGCGCATTCTGAAAACCATCATCGAGAAGTTCGATGGTGGGCCGGTGGGCGTCAGCACAATCGCCGCTGCAGTGGGTGAGGACGCAGGAACGCTCGAGGAAGTGTACGAGCCGTTTCTCGTTCAGAATGGATTTCTCCAGCGGACGCCGCGCGGCCGCGTCGCCACGGCCCAGGCCTACCGCCACTTCGGATTCAATCCACCTAGTGGCAACGGCAGCGCCCAGCAGCCGACGCTTTTCTGATCAGAGCTGCCTGACGGCGGTCACCAGGCTTCGCATCTGTTCGTCGTCGACAAATCTTGCGTGAACTTCACGAACACTGGTTCGTGTGATCAACTCGCTTACGTTGTGCGCGCGGACACCGCCTCCGGCAATGATCGTGATTCGATCACCCGCTTGCCGCACTAGCGCTGCGATCGTTCCGGCACCGTCGACTGCTG
>DASUZC010000180.1:0-4599 GCA_036377095.1 Gemmatimonadaceae bacterium | reverse complement strand
GATTCGTTGCCGCGATTTGGATAATCGTCGAGAGCCGCAGTACATCATCGCGTCAAACAGAGTTCGCCAGCGCCGTCTCTTCCTCGTTCATCTCAGCCACGATATCCGCGAATAGCGGCGTCGTGAGATAACGCTCGCCAGTGTCCGGCAGCATCGCCAGAATCGTCGTCCCCTTTGGCGCGCCGTTCGCCACTTCGAGCGCAGCCGCGAATGAAGCACCCGCCGAGATGCCGACGAAGATTCCTTCTTTTTTCGCGAGCTCCTTGCTGCAATTGATCGCAACAGGTGCGGGGATAGTGATGACGCGATCGACGAGCGACATGTCTATCGCATCACCTGTCAGTTTTGGAATGAAATCGGGGCTCCAACCCTGAATTGGATGTGGCTTCCAGGATGGATGCCTGCTCGCCGGTGAACCGTCCGCGTTTCTCTCCTGTGGAGTCTTGCTCGTCACCATTGGCGCATCAGCTGGCTCGGCGAGAATGATCTTCACCTCCGGGCGCTCCTTCTCCAAGACTCGTCCAACACCTTTGAGCGTTCCGCCGGTGCCGAAGCCCGTCACCCAGTAATCAAGCCGCTCGCCGTTGAAATCATTTACGATTTCGCGGGCGGTAGTACGCGAGTGGTAATCGGCGTTCGCTTCGTTCTCGAACTGGCGTGTGAGGAACCAACCGTTCTTCTTCGCCAGTGCATTTGCTTTCTTGACCATTCCGGTGCCGCCTTCGGGAGCCGGCGTGAGTACTACTTTCGCGCCAAGAAAGCGCATCAATTTCCGCCGCTCGACGCTAAACGATTCCGCCATCGTGACGACGAGCGGGTATCCTTTCGCCGCGCAGACCATCGCCAGACCGATGCCCGTGTTGCCGCTCGTGGCCTCAATGACTGTCTGTCCGGGTTTGAGCTGGCCTTTTTTCTCCGCGTCCTCTATAACACCCAGCGCGAGGCGATCCTTCACCGAGCCAAGCGGATTGAAAGCTTCGATCTTGACGTAGAGATTGACGTTGGACGGTCCGGCCCGATTGATCTTTACAACTGGTGTCTTACCGACGGTCTCGAGGATGTTGGCAAATTTGGTCATTGGCGTGTCCAACAGGTTAAGGTGCGAAGGCTCGGCTTACTTAAAGAAATAACCTATTCCGAGTTCGTAGAAGCGGTGTAACGTATTTGTGAACGTGTGCCGGCGCCAATTGATTCCGGGCGGAGGTTGGATGAACGCAACGCGCGCCCTTTTCGGGGTCCTTACCGCGCTAACCTTGGCAACAGCCTGCAATGGAGGGCCTCCGGAGCGCCCGTGGGTGCGTCGGCTGAACTCGGGCTTGCGTGGGCCGGGGTGGTTTTGTGGGTCTCCACCATCATGATCCTGACTGATACGGTTCAGGTCATACCCAAGGGAATCGAGGTGTTTGATTCGGTTCAACCCCTGCGATGAGCGATGACGCCCCTGCCGGCGTTGATCCAGCAATCACGGAGTTCTATGAGCGCGCTCGCGAGGAAACGCGGCTGCAGTTTGGCGCCGGCCCGCTCGAGGAGGCCCGCACTCGCGAGCTGATCGAGCGACATCTACCGAAAGCGCCCGCAGACGTAGTTGATGTCGGTGGTGGTGCTGGGGTCTATGCGTTTTGGCTCGCTGAACGGGGCTACAGGGTTCAGCTATTCGATGCGTCGCCCCGATTGATCGGAGAAGCGAGACGCCGCAACGACAAGTCGACGCATCGTTTGGTTGCCTGCAGCGTCGGTGACGCGCGTAATATCCCAGCCGATGACGAATCGGTCTCCGTCGTCCTAATGCTGGGCCCGCTCTATCATCTGGTCGATGCCGATGATCGATTGATCGCGCTGCGCGAAGCAGAGCGCGTGCTGCAACGGGATGGAGTCCTGTTCGCGGCGGCGATCTCCCGCTGGGCATCCGCGCTCGACGGCCTCGCGCGTGAATTGTTCGTTGATCCCCGATTCGGAGACATCGTCGCGCGCGACATTCGCGAAGGCCAGCACCGGAATCAGACCGAGCGGCTCGATTTCTTTACGACCGCTTACTTCCACCGCCCCGACGATTTGAGTCATGAAGTCTCCAGCGCTGGCCTGGCTGTGGAGAATCTTTACGGAATCGAGGGCCCAGCCTGGATGTTACCCGACTTTACGGAGCGATGGCAGAATCCGCAGCGCCGAGCGATGATACTGAATGTCGCCCGCATGCTGGAGCGAGAGCCGTTCGTGACGGGATGCAGTGCCCACATGTTGGTTGTGGGACGAAAACGGTGAGATCTAGATGCCGCTTCCCGTTTCCCGCTTCCCGCCATCTCGCTCACGCTATCGCGTGCTGGTCCGTAACCCCGGTGCGCTCCGCTTCCTCGTATAGCGAGTCGATCAGCGCCTTGTAATTCTTGTCGATGACGCGGCGCTTCACTTTCTGCGTTGGCGTCAGCTCGCCGTTCTCGATCGAGAAATCGTGCTCCAGCAACCCAACCTTCTTCGGTACTTCGAAGTGCGCCGCACTCGAGAGCTCCTGGGCAACCTCGCGCTCGATTTTGGCCTGGATCGTCGGCATACGTAGCAGCTGCGCGCGATCGGTCCAGATGATGTTGCGCTTCATCGCCCACTTCTCGAGCTGATCGAAGTTGGGAACTACCAGCATCGATGGGAATTTGCGCTTGTCACCGATCATCACCGCCTGGGAGACATACTTGTTGGTCTTGACTTTGTTCTCCAGCGGTTGGGGCGCGATGTTCTTGCCACCGGCGGTAACGATGATGTCCTTCTTGCGATCGGTGATGGCGACGAATCCATCGCGCAGCTCGCCGATGTCGCCGGTGTGGAACCACCCGTCCGGATCGATTGCTTCGCGCGTTGCTTCGGGCTTGTTGTAATACCCTTTCATCACGTGCGGACCGCGCGTAAGTATCTCGCCGTCGGCAGCAATTTTGACTTCGACACCGTCGATTGGCTTGCCAACGGTCCCGATCCGGAAATTCGCCGGCGTGTTGACCGCGATCACCGGAGACGTCTCCGTCAGTCCGTATCCCTCGAGAATCTCCAGACCGGCAGCGTAGAAGAACTTGTTGATCTCCGGCGCCAGTGGCGCACCACCGGATACGAAGTAGCGAAGTCGCGCACCGGTTCTCGCCTTGAGCTTGGAGAAGACGAGCTTCTGCGCGATCGAATACTGACTGGCCAGCACTCCTGCCGGCGTCTTGCCGGCGAGTCTCTCGTTTGCCCAGCGATCGGCGACGCCGCGCGCCCAGAAAAAGATCTTCTTCTTGAGAAAGCCACCCGTGAGCGCTGACTCCAGCACCCGCGCGTACATCTTCTCGTACAGCCTCGGCACCGACAGCACGATCGTCGGTCTCACTTCCTGCATATTCACCGGAACCGTATCGATGGACTCCGCATAGGCGATCGATGTACCGGTCGCCCACATCAGGTAGTGCCCGCCCATTCGTTCGAAGATGTGGGACAGCGGCAGAAAGCTGAGGGCCGTATCCTCACCCTCAAACGGAATTGCTTTACGCGCGCCTTCCACGTTGGAGTAGATGTTGTCGTGCGTGAGCATGACGCCTTTTGGCTCGCCAGTGGTGCCAGAGGTGTAGATGATCGTCGCCAGATCATCCGGCTTGACCATCAGCGCATCTTCCCGATACGTCGCGATGGTTTCGCGATTCTCACCCGGCGTGCCGCGCTTCTCGAGCTCGACGATCGACAGGTTGGTCAGCCCGGGCGTGTCGTCGAATCCGATCACCGATTTCAGCGCCGGCAGCTGTGCGCGCACTTCCCGGATCTTCTCCGCCTGCAGCTTGTTGGAAACGAAGATCGCGGCAGCTCCGGAGTCCTTCAGGATGTAGGCGATCTGGTCCGAAGGCAGCGTCGGATAAATCGGCACGTCGGCCATGCCGGCGGTGAGACAGGCGAAGTCGGCGATCGCCCACTCGGGTCGATTCTCGGACAGTATTGCGACGCGGTCGCCCCGCCGGACGCCGAGCGAAGACAACCCGCGCGCCACGTGCCTGACCCGGTCGAGAACCTCGGAATGTGAGATCGGTCTGTATGCGCCGTCTTTCTTGAACTGCAGCGCATCCGGCTTCTTGAACTTCTCGGCCGCTTCGAAGAAAAGCTTATTGAGCGTACCCGGAGCGGGACGCGGGCCTCCTCTGGCTTCCATCACGATGTCCCTTGATCCTCTGGAGGAATGTCTAGCTACCAGGCTGCAACAACATGACTAGCCGCACCGGACTTCCGGTCACTGGTTGACCGTGGTACTTCGCCGTCGCTTCAACGATCACCGAGTCTACCGCCGTACCGGAGCCGAGGCTGACAGGATGCACCCGAATCTTCCTTCCCGCTATGCCACTGCCGTCGGTGGTGTCGACCACTGATGGCCTGCCCGCATCATTGGCCAGCTCGGCCAGGTTGGGATTGCTTTGGGAGACGATCGCAAAACTCACGATGTAGCTGGTCACCGCACTGTCTGTTGGCGCGAGACCATGGGAAAGTCGCACGCTCAAAATGTCGCTGGAGAGATTTTTCGTGCTGTCGAGTAACGAGTAATTGATAGTATCTCGACCCTTGGATGCGGCGATCAAGTCCGGGCGCAGCGTGAGGTTGATC